>DASUMJ010000296.1:0-9762 GCA_036277775.1 Candidatus Limnocylindrales bacterium | reverse complement strand
CACGAACCCGGTGACCTCGGACCTGCCCGAGTACCTTCTGGCCGCGCGGTCCGACGACCTGGCGTCCGTCGTTGATGCCTATGTCGGGCTGCTCGAGACCGTTCGCGGCCGGCTCCGGCCGATCCCGACCGTGGACGTCGGGGGCAACCGCGTCCATGCCCTGGGCGACGCCCCGAACGAGGCGGCCCTGGGCTTCCTTCGCGACGTCATCCGGGACGAGGGCCTCGAGTCGATGTTCGGGATCGCGGTCGACGCGTCGGCGGGCGACTGGTGGACCGCCGACGGCTACGTCCTGCCGGTCAGCGGCCGACGGTTCGGGCCGGGCGAGCTTGACGCCTGGTGGCTCAGGATGATCGAGGCGTTCGACATCGAGCTGCTGGAGGATCCCTTCGGCGAGCGGGACCGGGCGGGCTGGCGCGACCTGCACGCTCGGCGGCCGGCGTCGTGTCGCGTGCTCGGCGACAACTACACGTCGACCGACCTGGCGCAGCTCAGCGGCGAGGGGAAGGCGGCCGACGTCGACGGCGTCCTCGTGAAGCCCAACCAGAACGGGACGGTCTCGGGTACGCTGGCCTTCGCCGCGGCCTCGAAGGCCGCCGGGCTGATGGTCGTCGCGTCCCATCGCTCCGTCGAGACCGAGTCCACGATGCTCGTCGAGCTCGCCGACGAGATGGGCGCCGACGCACTCAAGATCGGGCCGTTCCGGGACTTCACGGCCGTCATCAAGGCCAACGAGCTCCTTCGCGGATGGGGTGGCGGATGGTCCGCCTGATCACCACGGTACGCCACGCCGCGACAGGCAACGCGAGCCGCCGTGTCATCAGCGGCACCCTCGACGAGCCGCTCTCGGAGGTCGGCCGCGGGCAGGCCCGGGCATTCGTCGAGCGGTTCGGCCACCTGCGGGCAGACGTCGTCGTCAGCTCGCCGCTGTCGAGGTCCCTCGAGACGGCTCGCGCCCTGACCGGCCTCGGCGACGATCGGATCGAGCGCTGGAAATCGTGCATGGAGCGGGACTACGGCCTGCTCCAGGGGATACCGCCCGACGAGGTCGCGACGTGGCGCTCCCGGATTCGCTACGTCAGCGCCGGCGGCATCGACCACTCCGTCAACCCGCCCGAGGGCGAGACCCTCGGCCAGGTTCGGGCCCGGGCGAGGCGGGTCGCCGCCCGGCTGCTGGCCCGACCGGAGGACTCGATCCTCGTCTTCTCGCACCAGACCCTGATCCAGCAGCTCATCGGGATCCTGACCGGGCAGAGCCTCCTCGAGGCGCTCGCGATCGACATCGCCGTGCTCCAGGTCGATGCCTTCGATGTGGATGCCGGCCTGCCGGCGACCTGGCGTCCGGTCCATCCGGGAGAGCGCTCGCTCGTCTCCTGGTGAGCGTGCCAGCGCCGAGTACGCCCTACCTCCCGCCCGCCGGCGGGAGGCGGCCCATCTGGTCGAGCGCGAGGATCGAGTTGATCGTCTCGCCGCCGGTGTAGAGCTTCCGGAACTGCTCGAACTCGATCACCCCGTACCAGCCCATCGGGTGACCCTCGTAGACGCGCCGGGCGAAGAGGGCCCTGACCCGCCGGGCGACCTTCTTGGCCCGTTCCGGGATGAAGTCCCGGGTGAGCGCGTGCTGGATCGCCTGGATGCGATCCGCGGATGGCAGCGTCAGCCCGGCCCGCACGGACGCCCGCGCGACGTAGGCCCGATGGAGCCGGGCACGAGCGCGCTGCTCCAGGGGTATCCGCTGCCAGAACTCGATCGCCTCGACGTCCCATAGAGGCATCCGCCAGTCGTAGCCCCAAAACTCGTAGACCCGCATGGAGTTGCACATGAACTTCGCCTGGCGCTCCTGCCACTCCCACCGCTCCCAGGCGCTGGTCGGACCGCCCGGCTGGTCGAGCCTCGCCTCGGCCAGGGACTCGACCAGCCGGCGCCGCATCGCAGCGCGCAGCGAGCGGTCCCGCAGCCGAACGTTGTTGTAGTGGACGCGCTCGAGGTTCGATACGAGATCGGCGAGCGTGGGTCGCTTGATCCGATGGACGTTGCCGTTCTCCCCGAACAGGAAGCCGCCGTTGTGGCCCGGCACGAAGATGGCGTCCGGCGGGACCGCGCCGGCTTCCCGGAGCTCCCAGACGGCCGGCCAGTCCTGAACGTGGGCGACGGTCGAGAGCCCGTCGGCGTATCGGACGTAGGCCTCGAACTCGCGACTCCGGTACCACCGTCGCCAGGCCGGCATGCCGTAGGGCACGGCGAGCCACGGGTACCCGAGCTCGCCCGCGACGCGTTCGGCGATGCGGCCCTCCTCGTGGCCCGGCACGCCGTAGGTGAACGTCCTGACGTTGTCGTGGCCGGCCCGCCGGAGCTCGAGGAGGAGGAGCCGGGAGTCCAGCCCCCCACTGAGCGGGACCACGATCGGCCGGCCGGCGGCCGACGCGATCAGGCGCCGTGTGATTCGCTCGAGGGTCGCGTCCCAGGCGTCGAGGAGGGCCGGTTGCGGCTCCTCGAAGTACGGGCCGTGGCCGTAGACGAAGTATCGATCCGTGCTCACCGTGGGCGGGTTGGCCGTCACCGTGAGGATCTCGCCGGCCAGCAGCTGCCGGATCCTCGGGTGGAGCGTGTCCCGCCCGGTGACGTAGCCGAGGGCGAGGAACTCCGCCTCGGCGACGGGATCGGGAGGCTCCGGCGGCAGCCGGTCCGCGATCCAGTGGGCGTCGTCGCTGAGGAGGACGCGTCCGCCGTGCTCCGCATAGAAGAGGGGCACACTCCGGAGCCGGTCGACGCCGGCCACAAGACCGTCGGGGTTCGCCTGGACGGCGGCGAATCCCCCGTCGGCGGCGACCATGAAGGCCTCGAGGTCGTCGGCGGCCAGGCGGGCCGCCAGGGCGTCGCCGTCGACCGGGTCGCCCCGGACCGCGGCGTGGCCGCGGACCGCGCTGTCGCCAGCGAATCGCCACAGCGGGCCCAGCCCGAGATCGATGCCGGGAACGGAGATCATGCCGCGAGGGTCCGGAGCCGGCGGGCGGATCGGACCACCATGACGGCGAGGGTCGCAGCGGCGACGAGCGCCCAGGCGAAGCCCCGGACGCCGAGCGCGCCCGCGGCAACGATCGGGAGGATGAGGACCACGGCCACGACCAGCTCGCGACCGAGTCGCGCCAGCGGCACCCGCACCCCCGCCCCGCTGATCGTCAGCAGCCAGACCACGTAGATCCCCCACAGGACGGCGCTGCCACCCCCAAACAGCGCGATGGCCACGTCGGCGGCACCGAGGCGCCAGCCCGCGACCAACGCTCCCACACGGACCCCGACGAGGGCAAGCTGGAAGATGAGCTCGCCGCGCTGGCGCGAGAGGACGTAGACCATCGTCGAGAGCGGGGACGCGACGAACACCAGGAGCAGCCATGGCGCCAGCCAGCGGGCGTAGTTGCCGGCCTCGCGCCAGGCCTCGCCGAAGACGAGCGCGAAGCCCTCGTCGCCGCCGATCGCGAGGAGCACGAGCGGGCCGGTCCCGAGGATCACGAGCGCCTGGAACACGGAGCTCGTCGTCGACCGGAGCTCGTCCCGCGTCTCCCGGCTCGCCCGGGCGTAGAACGCCTGGCCGACCGCCGAACCGATGACCGCGAGCGGCAGCTGGAGGACCCGGACGGTGAGGAGGAACCACCCGACGACCGCGGCCTCGAAGAGGGCGGCAAGGATGAGGACCGGGACCTGGAACCCGGCGCTGTTCAGGAGGGACGACCACAGGGCGATGAGCGGGAACCGCCGATGCCTGCCGGCGGCAGCGCGCAGGTCCCCGAGACCCAGGCGGCGGATGCGGCCCCGCGCGTCCGGACCGATCGCCCCACGGAGGACGCCGACGCCTGTGGCCCGCCCGACCAGGTAGCCGGTGCCGAGCCCCATGGCCCCGCCGCCGGCAACGCCGAGCGCGAGCTGCCCAACCGCCTGCGCCGTGCTCTGGGCGACGCCGGCGCGGGCGCTGGCGCCGAAGGCCTCGACTCGCGTCGCCCAGAACGTCAGGGTCTGGTAGACGCCCGTCAGGAACAGCGCGAGCGGGACGAGGAGGAGCGTCTCCCGAAGCGGCGAGCCCAGTGCCTCGACCCCGACGGCCTCGAGGGCGAGCCACCCCGCGAAGCCGATCCCGACGCTGAGCAGCACGACGAGGAGCAGCACGAGGACGACCACGGCCAGGGCCTCGTCATCCCCGTCCGCGAGCGGGATCGCCGCCTCGTACCGCAGGCCGACGCCGACGGCCCCGATCGACACGATCGCGACGAGCACCCCGAACGCCCCGAAGGCGTCGGGGGTATAGAGGCGCGACAGGAACGGCGATGCGGCCACCGAGATCGCCTGGGCGACCGCGGTGCCGCTGGCGAGAAGGGCAACGCTCCGACCGAACCCCCCGGGCAGCCACCGGCCCGCCTGTCGCGACCAGAAGCCGGCCTCAAGGCGCACGCGGCATGGCTCCCGGCTCCGGCGACGACACCCGGTCCGCGGGCAGGAGCGTGACCAGGACGACCGTGAGCCCCAGCCCGAGGGTGAGGATCGACGTGAAGAGCGCGCCGTTCCCGAGGGTGATCCCCGCCAGCCCGAGCGTGGGCCCGATGACGAGGATGTCCCGGCCCGCCCCGGCCGAGTCGAGGATCCAGAGGAAGACGCCCAGGGCGATGGTGAAGGGGATGAGGCCGAGGAAACCGTAGTTCGCCATGGCATCCGCCCAGAGGTTGGCGTTGGCGTCGATCGCCGGGTCGTCGAGGTAGACGGCGCCGACCAGGAACGGCGGATCCACCCCGTAGGGCGACGGGTTGAACAGCCGGAGGAAGCTCCGCGACAGCTCGTAGGTGGGATTCGAGGAGAAGAAGTCGATGTAGTACGCGGTCATCTGCCCGGGCACGGCGAGGAGGCGGGTCACGAAGAGGGCGAGCGGCCAGATCGACCCGCTGACGATCGTCGCGGCCGTCGTGAGCAGGACCAGGGCTGCGCCGCTCCAGGCCAGGAGGACGCCGAGCCCGCCGCGGGCCATCCGGATGAGGACGTAGAGGAGCGGCACGAGGGCGATCGAGAACAGGACCGTCTTGAACCCGGTGGTGGCATAGATGAGGAGGGCGCCGCCGATGCCGAAGGCCACGAGACGCGTGTTCCAGCGGGCCACCCCGAGCGCGATCAGGAAGGGGAAGACGACGTTGCCCGCCCACGGGATGAGGTAGCCCGCGCCGACGGCTCCGCTGGCCACGGCGGCGTATGCCTCCCGCGCGTCGTAGACGGTCGCGAAGTCGGGGACGCCCGTCGGGACCCCGAAGACGACGAGGAGGTAGCCGGCCGAGGCGAGACCGAGGAGCACGAGCACCCGGGTGTAGGCCGCCTCGGTGAGGCCTCGCCAGGTGCCGCGCAACGGCGGGACCCGGCGCGCGATGCCCAGCGTCGAGAACGCGATGGCGACCAGGATGGTGAAGGGGAGCACGGGGGTGCCGGACAGCCCGAGGAGATGGATCGGGATCGCGCACGCCGGGACGTACCCGAACAGGTAGAGGAACCAGACGACGATGTCGGACGGCCGCTCGAGCGACGTCGGCAGCCAGGTCGCCGGCAGCACGCACAGGGCCGAGATGACGAGCAGCTCGGGCCACCCGACGCCAACACTGACGAGCCCACTGTAGGCGTAGATCGGGATGACCCACGCCAGGTACGACCACTGCAACGTGGCGACGTAGGCAATCCCGCCCAGCACGGTCATGGCACGCGCCGTGCCGGCCATGCCGATCGTGCCGACGCCGATCGCCAGCAGCGCGAGCACGAGGGCCGGCACCGGGGTCGCGGGGAGGAGTGCGATCACGACGCCGGCCGCCAGGGAGGCGGCGAGCCCGAGCACGAAGACGCGCGTCTCCCGCGAGGATCGGCGCCCGTCTCCTTCTATCGCGAGCACGCGACGCTGACCTCCTCCGTGCCCTCGCCATCGCCCGGAGCGCCGTAGTCTATACCGATGCGGCGCCAGATTCTCCAGCCGGGGTTCCTGCCTCCCGGCGTTACCCGGTTCGTCGTCTCGCTCAGGGAGGACGGGTTCACCAGGAGCGTGGCGGTGCTGGCCGGCGGCACGGCGACGGGGCAGGCCATCAACGTCCTGATGGCCCCGGTGGTCACCCGCCTGTTCGCGCCGGCCGACGTCGGGCGGATCGGCCTGTACCTGGTCTTCATCGACCTGGCTTCAGTGGCTCTGCTGCTCAGGCTCGAGACGGCACTCGTGTCCGGGCGCACGGACCGGGAAGCCGCCCAGCTGGCCGTCCTGGCATTCCTGGTGCTGCCGCTGACTGCGGTCGCGGCATCGGTCCTGTTCTACGTGCTGATCAGCCAGGCGATCGGCGGCTACAACGTCCTGGAGCGGTCGAGCGCGCTCTGGATGGTGCTGTCGTTGGCGCTGGCCGGAACGGTGGCAGTGCTCCGCTATTGGCTCGTTCGGGCCAACCGCTTCCGGCCGATCTCCCAGGCGATCATCACCCAGAACGCGGGGCGGGCAGCCGCCCAGGTTGGGTTCGGAGCCGCTGGTTTCGGCTGGCTGGGCCTCCTCGCGGCCGACCTCCTCGGGCGTGGCGCGGGCCTTGTGGTGACGGTTAGGGCCGCGGCGCGGGCGGTCGTTGCCGAAGCGGGGCCCCTGCGAGAGCTGCCGGCCCGTGCGCTCCTGCGGCGCTACTGGAGGTTTCCGGTCCTGGCCCTCCCGTCGTCGTTCCTCGATGCGTTCGCGCTGGCCCTCCCGATTCCGCTCATCACGTCGCTCTATGGCGTGGAGGCCGCTGGCCTGTTCGTCCTCGTCCAGCTCGTGCTGGCCCTGCCGACCGCGGTCATCGGGGCGAGCGTCGCAGACGCATTCCACGGTCGGATCGCCCTCCTCGCCCGCGAGTCACCGGAGCTCGCGGCCGGGCTGTTCAAGCGGACGGGCATCGCCCTCATGGCCATCGGGACGCCGATCACGGCCGCCGGCATGCTCCTGGTTCCATTCGTCTTCGACACGATCTTTGGCGAGGTCTGGCACGCGGCAGGCCCGCTGGTCGTCGTCATGGCACCGTGGGCGCTCGCGTCACTCGTCGTCGGCCCGCTGAGCCGGGTCGTCTTCGTGTACGACGGCCAGGGGCTCAAGGCCGTCTACGATGTCCTTGTCCTGATCCTCGTCTTCGGCTCACTCACCTGGAGCGCCCAGGCGGGCCTCCACCTGACGGGCGCCGTGACGGTCCTGAGCGTCGTCCGGGTGGCCGCCTACGGGGTCTACCTGGGGCTCCTCATCTGGCTGATGCGTCGCTCCGGCCGGCCCTCGGCGGGCGAGGGACCGGCGGCGGCAGCCTGACCCGCCCGGGTCAGAGGACGTTGGCGTCGACGCCCGTCAGCGGGGCGTCGGACCCGAGCCGCTCGATCACGCCGCGACGGGGCGTCCCCCATTCGATCGCCTCGAACCGGTTGCGCACGACCGGCGTGCCCAGGCTGTCGAGGCGCACGCCGTACGCGTAGTTGCCGGTCGTCTGGTGCAACGTCAACCGTCGGAAGATGTTGTCGGTGGTGGGCAGCGAGGTCTGACCCGGGTTGACCGCCGTCGACGTCAGCTGGATCAGCCGGGCCGGAGCGATCAGGCCGATGTCGCGGACCGAGACGTCGCGGATCGTGTTCCGGCTCGAGCTCTCGAGGTCGAAGGCCGAGCCGCCGACGCCGCTGATCGTCCCCTCGGCGATGAGGTTGTGCTCCGCCGGCACCCCGGTCTGGTCCTGCTGGATGGTGAGGGCGACGGTGTTGTGCGCAGCCGTATCGTCGATGCGGAAGCGGATGAGGGAGTTGCGGCTGGCGCCGGCCAGAACGACGCCGGCTCCGCCCGGGTGCCGCGCGGCGCGGAGGACCGTGATGTCGGTGAGGACGTTGTCGGCGACCTCGGCGCCGGCCCCGACCGTCGTCCCGGCATCCAGCATGAGGCCGGGCCCGTCCGATGTGTCGGTCGTAAGGCCCTCGACCCGGTTGTGATGCGGCCCGGCATAGAACCAGAAGGCAACGCCGTGGAAGCCGTTGCCCCGGATGAACGTGTTCGTGATGCGGACGTCCTCGTAGACCCCGTTCGAGGACCCCGAGCCCTCGACCTGCAGGCCGATGCCCTGGGCACGATCGATGTGGACGTCGATCACGCGAGCATCAATCGCGTCGACGAGGTTCACGAGGATCTCGTCGCCCCGCCCGCCGGCGACACCTCGGCCGACGACCGTCAGGTTCGAGATCTCGACGCCGCCGACGCCTCGCGCGACGATGGTCGGCAGGCCGTCGTCCCCGATGGCACGGACCGTCGTCCGCCCGGTCCCGGCGCCGTGGAGCGCGACATTGGCAGCCAGCTTCAGCTGGCTGACGAGGTAGGTCCCCGGCTCCAGATAGACGAGGCCGCCTCCGTCCGCCGCCGCCGCGCCGATGGCCGCCTGGATCGCAGCGGTGTCGTTGGCCTCACCATCGCCGACCGCGCCGTAGCCGCGGGCATCCACGAGGTGCTCGGGCGTCGCCGAGGGCGCCCCAGACGCAGACGCGGACCGAGGCACAAGGCTCGTCGCCGCGCCTGGGCCGGGGCTCGACGCTGGCGGGTCGGCCGTGACCTCCGGGCTGCTCACGGCCGTCGTCGTCGCATCCGGGCGGTCCTGGAATGGCGCGAGTCGTGCGGCAGGACCGATCACCGCGGGCACCATCCCGACGATCGCCATCGCCGCGATCCACGGGAAGCCGCGGCGCGGGGTCGGCTGCACCGGCCCACCGGGTGCCGGCGAACCGGCGCCCCCCGCAGCCGCAGCAGACTGCCCGCTCGGAGAGCCGGTTTGCCTGCCCGCGCGTGCCCCCGTGGTCGCCCACCGGCGAGTCGGACCCAATCCACCTCACCACGATGGCCGCTGGGCGGATGCGCCCCTCCGGCTCCTCGGGTGCCTTTCGTTCGGCGTACGCGGGATGCTTGGGCGTCTTCAGGGGTGGGCGGCGGTCGGCGATGGACCGCCCCGCCGACCTCCGGTCAGGGACGCTGGAAGCAACGGCCGCGGGCCCGTCCCTTCCGGGCCGCATTGTCGCCTATTGGATCAGGCCTGGCCAGTTGATGAACGTGTTGCCCGACGATCCGATCACGCGGCCCGATCCGCTTCCGCCGTTGAAGGTGTTCCCGGTCGCACCGCCCCCGAAGCCGGCGACGACCCCGGAACCGATCCGCGCGACCGTGCCGCTCGTGAGCGTGTTCAGCGTCGAGCCGATGCCGCTCTGGTCGGCCCCGAACGCCATCGCCGATCCCTGCGGGATGTCGGTGATCTGGTACCGGTTCACGCGGTTGCCCTTGCCCCCGGTGAACATCCAGCCCGCTCCGATTCCGCCGTTCTGAATGTGGTAGCGCGCCGCGTTCCGGATGACGATGTCCTCGAAGACGTTGTCGTTGACGCCGGCAGCCGGTCCGACGGTCGTTCCGGCGTCGATCATGATGCCGGCGTAGTCGGCGCCGTCGATCGTGATCCGCCGGAAGGTGTTGGCGTGGGTCCCGTTGTACGGCCAGAGAGCGACGCCGTGATAGCCGTTGTCCCGGACGAACGTGTTGCTGATCGAGATGTCCTCGAACAGCCCGCCGTAGGTGCCTGACCCCTCGGTCTGGATGCCGCAGCCCTGGGCGTCCTGGAGCGTCAGATTGCGGGCCCGGACGTTGCGTCCGTTGATGACGTTGATGAGGATGTCGTCGCCCCGTCCGGTCTGCCCGGTGTCCGACAGGCGCTTGCCGGTGCCACGGAGTGTCAGGTT
>DASUMJ010000295.1:0-10195 GCA_036277775.1 Candidatus Limnocylindrales bacterium | reverse complement strand
GCTCATCGCGCTCGGCGTCATCGCCACCGGTGCCCTCATCGCCCAGGTCGTCGGGGAGACGGTCCTCCAGCGCGTCGTCCCGGACTCGATCCGCGGCCGGACGCTCGGGACGCTCCAGACGCTCAGCACGCTGACGTACGCCGCCGGCTCGTTCCTCGTCCCGATCCTCATGACGAACCCCGGCGCCCAGGTCATCCTGCCGGTCGGCGGCGCCGCGATCATGCTCGCGGCCATCGGGACGTTCCTCATGGTCGGTCCGAGCTTCCGGCGCGAGCCCGCCGCCGATGCCGCCGCGGCGACCCTTGGCCGGGTGGCCCGGCTGCCGCTCTTCGCCGGCGTCTCCCCGTCGGCCCTGGAGGTCGCGCTGCAGCGGCTCCAGGCGGTGCCGGTCGCGGCCGGGACCGTGGTCATCCGGGAAGGCGATCCGGCCGATCGCTTCTACATCATCGAGGCCGGCCGGTTCGCGGTCGACCAGGTGGACCCCGGGACGAGCGTCCCGCGGCGGCTTCGGGTCATGGGCCCGGACGAGGTCTTCGGCGAGCTCGGCCTGATGCGGAATGCGCCGCGCAGCGCGACGGTCACGGCCGAGACCGACGGCCGGCTCCTCGCGCTCGACGGCCCGGACTTCCTGGAGCTCCTCAACGCCGGCGAGGAGATCTCGGGCCGGATGCTCGACCGCTACCGGGCCTCGGCGGCGCCCCCGAGCTGAACGCCGGCGCCGGGCGGCGCTCCTGCGTCGCGCCGCGCCGGACCACGCCCGAGCCGCGCCGGAGCCGCGCCGGACCTACGCTGTCGCCATGCGCCCGTTCCGGTTCTCGGTCATGGCCGGCTCAGCGACGAACGGCGCCGCGTGGACGTCGCTCGCGAGGCGGGCCGAGGACCTGGGCTACGACGCATTCATGGTCCCGGACCACCTCGGCCGGCAGTTCGCGCCGATCGCCGCGCTCGCGACGGTGGCGGCCGCCACGACGCGGCTCCGGATCGCGCCGTTCGTCTTCGCCAACGACTTCCGCCACCCGCTCATCCTCGCCGGCGAGGCGGCGACGCTCGACGTCCTCTCGGGCGGGCGGCTCCTCCTCGGGCTCGGCGCCGGCTGGCGGGTCACCGACTATCGCCAGCTCGGCATGGCGTACGAGGAACCGCGGATCCGGGTGGACCGGCTCGTCGAGTCGGTCGGCATCGTGAAGCGCCTGCTGCAGGGCGAGGTCGTGACCCACGACGGACCGCACTACCAGCTCGACCGGGCTCGGCTCGCTCCCCTGCCCGTCCAGCGCCCGCATCCCCCGCTCATCGTGGGCGGCGGCGGCCCGCGGATGCTCCGGTTCGCCGCCCGCGAGGCCGACATCGTGGGCCTCCTGCCCCAGTTCGACCCACGAGGCCGGCCGATCATCGCCCAGGCGACCAACGGCGCGACCGCCGCGAAGGCAGCCCTCGTCCGGGCCGCGGCCGGCGACCGGTGGGGCTCGATCGACCTGAACGTCCTCGTCTTCTACGCCGGCCTCGTCGGCGGCCGGGACTCGGTCCTCGCGTCGGCACGGAATGCCGCGTTCGCGGCGGCGACGTCGCTCGTCGGGACGCCGTACGTCCTCCACGGGACGCCGGCCCGGGTCCGCGACATCCTGCTCCGCCGGCGCGACGCCTGGGGCCTGAGCTCATACACCTTCTCGATCGGGGCGATGGAGTCGATGGCGCCGATCGTCGAGGCGCTCGCCGGGCGGTAGCGGACCGCGCAGAGCCCGGCAGCGGCCCCGGGCCCGGCACCTAGGCCGAGCTGGCCTCGAGGTCCGGCCGCTTCGTCTCGAGGACCCGGAGGCGTCGCACGCCCGCGCGGCGCGACCGGGCGGCGAGCTCGGTCTGGGCGAGGTAGCCCTCGACGAGCTCGGCCTCCAAGGGCGGGGCGTACAGGTGCCCCTGGGCGTACTGACAGCCGAGCGAGGTGAACCAGGCCGCCTGGTCCTCGGTCTCGATGCCCTCGACGACCATCTCGAGGCCCAGTGCTCGACCGAGCTCCACGATCGCCCGGCTGAGGACCCGCGGATCGCCGATGGTCACGGGATCCGAGACGAACGAGCGGTCGATCTTCAGCTCGTCGACCTCGAACGCCTGCAGGTAGCCGAGCGACGAGTAGCCCGTCCCGAAGTCGTCGATCGAGAGGCGGACCCCGAGGCTGCGGAGGTCCACGAGCCGATCGAGGGTCTCCTCGGTGCGCCGCATGAGCGTGCTCTCGGTGATCTCCAGGGTCAGGCACGAGGCCTCCAGGCCGCTGCGGTGGAGCGCCGCGGCCACGACGTAGACGAGCTCGGCGTCGGCGAACTGGCGACCCGAGAGGTTGACGTTGATCCGGAGGTGGGGCAGGTCGTGGGCGACCTGCCAGGCCTTCGCCGCTCGACAGGCCTCCTCGATGACCCAGCGACCCAGCGGCACGATCTCGCCGGTCTCCTCCGCCAGGCCGATGAAGTCGGTCGGCATGAGGACGCCGCCGCCCGGCGGCTGCCACCGGACGAGCGCCTCGAGGCCCACGACCGCCGGGCCGGTGCCGCCGAGCTCGACGATCGGCTGGTAGACGAGCCGCAGCTCGCCTCGCTCCGTCGCGCCGCGGAGCCGGGCCCCGAGCTCGCTCCGGGCGGCGGCCTCGGCGAGGAGGTCGGGGCGGAACAGTTCCACCCGGCCACGGCCGGCAGCCTTCGCCGCGTACATCGCGATGTCGGCGTTCCGGAGGAGGTCGTCGGCCGTGTCGCCGTCGTCGCCCGACAGCGCGATCCCGATGCTCGCTCCGACCCGGGGCGACGACTCGCCGAGGGCGAGTGGCTCGGTCAGCTCGGCGAGGAGCCGGTCCGCCACGGTGATCGCGGTCGCGGTGCCCTCGACGTCCTCGAGCAGGACCGCGAACTCGTCGCCGCCGAGGCGGGCGGCCGTGTCGCCCGGTCGGATCGCGGCCCGGACGCGCTCCCCGACGGCCTGGAGGACCTCGTCGCCGCGGGAGTGCCCGAACCGGTCGTTGAGGAGCTTGAAGTGGTCGATGTCGAGGAACAGGACCGCGGCCCGCCGCGGGCTTCGGCCCCGGATCCGGTCGAGGACGTGCGAGACGCGGTCGTGGAAGAGCGTCCGGTTCGCGAGACCGGTCAGCGCATCCCGGAAGGCCTGGTGATGGATCTCGTCGTAGAGCCGCGCATTCTCGAGCGATACGGCGGCCTCGCGGGCCAGGATCTGGGCGAGCTCGATCGCCCGGTCCGTGAACGCCGCCGGACGGGCCGAGGTCAGCTCGATCGTCCCGATCGACTCGCCGCGGACGACGAGCGGCAGGATGACCATGCTCCGCTGGCCGATCCCGCGGAGGTACGCGACCTCGGTCGGGTCGGCGGCCGGGTCGTCGACCTCGACGCGGACGGGCACGCCGTCCATGAGGACCCGCTGGGTCGTCGGGAAGTCGGCCAGGTCGTAGGTCGGGTCGAGGGCGGCCTGGCGGTCGGGCGGGTAGTACGCGTACGTCACGAGCCGGTTGCCGGCCCGGTCCCAGGTCGAGAGGGCACAGTCCGACGCGCCGGCGGCGGCGGCAATGTGGCGGGCGATGATCCGGCCGACCAGCTGCGGGTCGAGCGTGTGCGCGACCTCGCGCGACAGCGCCATCGCCGTCCCGAGCTCCGTCGCCGTCTCGGTGAGCCGGCTGCTCGCCGTCCAGAGGAAGACGTGGAAGATCGCGTAGGCGACGACGAGGGTCGAGGTCGGAATGAGGAGGTCGAGCGGGGCACCGAAGCTCGACGTCCACGGGAAGATCGACGGCGCGAGCGCCGCGTACGTGCCGGTCGCCGCGCCGAGGAGCATGAGCCGGCCGACGACCTGACGCTCGACATAGGCGAGGGCGAGGACCGCCGGAATGAGCGCCGACATCGTCATCGGGACGCCGATGAGCGGCTCGGCCGTGACCGCGACGACGATCGCGAGGTTCGTCGCGAGCGCGACGCGGGTCGCGAGCGACGCCGCCGGGCGCCGCGCGGATGTCCGATGCTCGAGCAGCAGCCACGTCGCGAACGCGACCGCGACGACGCCGACGGCGGAGAGCGTCCGATCGCCGAGGGCCAGCCCGACGGTCGCCCAGACCACCCCGAGCGGGAGGACGACGAGCCCGAAGATCCCGACATGCCGACGGAGCTGGCGCTGCGTGGCGTCGGCCGTGCGGGCCGCGTCGCCGGCCGGGGCGCGGTCGGGGCGGGGACCCGAGTCGAGGCGCATGGGCGCAAGTCTCCCTGCGCGGGGCGCCGGCGGGCATCCCCCATTCGGATGGCCCGCACTGGTACGAGCCATCGACGCCGGAATCCGAGGCGCCCGGCCGTCGGCCGGGCGCCTCGCGCTGTAGTGCGGCTCAGCCGTTCCCGGCCGGGGTCACGGCACGCTGAACGAGAAGGCGTATGGCAGGTTCATGAGGACGCTGTCGCCGCCGAGCTCGCTCCGGACGTGGAAGACCGTCACCTCGTAGGTGCCGGCAGCCAGCGCTGCCGCCGGCGTCCAGGTGAGCACGCCGTCGCTCGTCTCGGCGGTGGTCCCGCCGACCGCCGTCCCGCCGAGCGTCACGACGATGGAGGACGCGTAGTCCGCGGACTCCGGCTGGATGTTCCGCTCGAATGTCACGACCACGCCGGCGGCGCTGCCCGCCGCCGACACGACGAGCGGGTCGCGCCAGGCCTGGACGGCCTTGTCCTCGTCCGGGCCGGAGCCCCAGTCGGTCGCGGTGTCGTCGACGAGCTGCTCGCCGGTGAGACCGTAGGAGATCGTCGCATGGCGATTCGCGGTGCCCACGATCGAGCCCCACCACTCCACCATCTCCCACGTGCCCCGCGTGTACTTGTACTCGAGGGAGGTCCCGTCGAGGATCTGGAGGGTCACCTCCCAGATTCCGCCGCCGACCTCGGTCATTGCCTGCTTGCCGGGGTTCCAGGGCCCGAGGAGGTCGATGTTGCCGGGGATGTAGATCGTCGCGCCGTCAGGCGTCGAGGCGGGCACCCTGACCCGGAACGTGACATCGACGAGCTTCGGCTCGGCGACCTGCGAGACCTCGTTCGAGGGTCCCGATTCGTTGAGCGACGGATCGAGCGCGGTGACCCGGTAGGCGTAGGTCGTGCCGCTCGCGACGGCTTCGTCGAGATAGGTCGTGGCCGTCGCGGCGATGGTCTCGAGGAGGGAGAAGGCGCCGCCGTCCTCGCTCCGGTAGATCGCGTACTCGGCGACGTCGGCGTCCGGAGGCGCCGTCCAGGCCAGGGCGATGAACGCGGCCGCCCAGTCCGTGACGTGGAGACCGGTCGGCGGCGCGGGAGCCGTCGTGTCGGTGCTCTCGTTGACCGTCAGCACGCCGGGCATGTCGGTACCCGATTCGCCCGGGTAGAAACCGTCCTGGTCGCCGTAGGCCCACGTCAGCCCGCCATCGGTCGAGAACCGGACGAGGAGATCGAAGACCCCGGCCACTGCCGGCCGCAGCGTGCCCATGTACTCGAAGTTGTTGCCGCAGCAGCCGGCGTTGATCGACATCGGCTTCCAGGTCGTCCAGGCCCCGGGGTTGGAGCCCTGGGCCCCGAATCCCAGCTGGGCGAGGATCGAGAACGCCGGCGCCCCGGCGTCGGTGAGCCCGGCGACGTAGACCTGGCCGTAGATCGTCTCGGTGACCTGGCCGCGGACGACGGATGTGGTCTTCGGCCACTGGAGGACCGCGTAGCCGACCGGGAAGGACGGCGTGGCCGCGGCCTCGTTCGAGGTGGCCCCCACGTTCCCGGCTGCGTCCCGGGCACGGACGACGTAGTAGTAGCGCCGGCCGTTCTCGACGGTCGTGTCGGCGAACGCCGTGCCGGCCGAGCTGCCGACCCGCTCGTAGCCGCCGGCCGTGACCGGGCTGCGGTAGATCTCGTATCCGGCCGCGCCGGCGACGCCGGTCCAGCCGAGGTCGACGACCGCGTTCCCGGCGGTGGCGACGAGATTCGTCGGGGCTGCCGGACCCGTGAGGTCCTGGCCGGCGTTCGCGACGAGGACGACGCCGCCGAGCGCGGGCACGGTCACCACGACCTCGCCGCCGGCCGACGTCGCGCCGCCGCCGCCCGACGGGTAGCGGATCGTGAACGCGACGCCGTCGCGCAGATGGCCCGCGACCGGGACGTGGACGTCCTGCGCGGATCCGGAGCGATTCAGGACCACGATCGCGGCGCTGGATCCGGCCTGGCGGCCGTACGCGGCCACCCCGGCCGCGTCGTCGGCGAGGAGCGCCCGGAAGTCACCCTCGGTCAGCGCCGGAACGGCGGCCCGGAGCGCGGCGAGCGACTGGTAGTGGGCGAACATCGCCATGTCGGGCGAGCCGCCGAGGTCGGACCAGGGATAGGTGCGGCGATCATCCGGATCGTCGTCACCCGTCATCGCCACCTCGTCGCCGTAGTAGACCGTCGGGGCGCCGGGCAGCGTGAACTGGATGAGCGACGCCAGCCGGACGCGGGTCTTGCCGGCCGCGAGGTTCGCGGCATTCAGCTCCTTCTCGGCCGGAGTCTCGAGACCCGGCGTGAGCGTCCAGAGGAGCCGCTCCGTGTCGTGGCTGTCGAGGAGGTTCATGAGGGCGTAGTAGGCGGCGTCCGGGTAGTCCTCCCGGACGGACGCCAGCCGGGCGAGGAACTCCGAGGCCTCGATCTCGTGACCGCTGTCGGCGAAGCCCTTGGCGTCGAAGTCCTGCGGTGCGAGGAAGCCGAGGACGGCATCTCGCAGCCGGTAGTTCATCGTGGTGTCGAGGCGGTCGCCCCGGATCATCCGGAGCAGCGTGCTGTCCTTCTGCCACGTCTCCGAGATCGTCAGGACCTCGGGATCGACGGCCTTGACGACCTGTCGGAAGGACTCCCAGTAGCCGTTCGGGAACGAGGCATCCCCGGAGACGTCCATCCGCCAGCCGCTCGCACCGGCCTCGAGCCAGTGCTTCGCGACGCTGTCGTCGGCGGTGAGGAAGTACTCCTGGACCTCGGCCTGCGACTTCCGGAGGACGGGGATGCTGTCGAAGCCGAACCAGCTCTCGTAGCGGGCGCCACCGGGCGTCCCGTCGCTGCCGACGCAGGGCCCGCCGCCCGCGACGGTGTCGGTGAAGACGAACCAGTCACGGTACGGCGAATCGGGCGATTCGCAGGCACCGAGGGTGTCGTAGTGCCCGTATCGGTCGAACAGCGGGCTGTCCGACGACATGTGGTTGTAGACCCCGTCGAGGATGATCCGGATGCCCCGGCTCGTGGCGTGCTTGACGAGGTTGTCGAAGTCCTTCTGGGTCCCGAAGTAGGGATCGACGCGGTAGTAGTCCTGGGTGTCGTAGGCGTGGTTCGAGCCCGCGTCGAAGATCGGGTTGAAGTAGATCGCGGTCACGCCGAGGGACGCGAGGTAGTCGAGCTTCTGGTCGACGCCCTTGAGGTCGCCGCCCATGTAGTCACGACCGGCCGGCTGCTCCCGGCCGCCGCCGTCGCGGAACCGGGCCGGGCACTCAGCGTCGGGGACGGCGTAGTTGCGGCAGTAGCCCTCGGGCAGCGTGCCCCAGGCAAGGCGGAGGACCGGGTCGTCGTAGCGGATGTCGCCGGTCTTCGCGTCGTTGTCCCTGCGGCCGTTCCGGAATCGATCGGGGAAGATCTGGTAGATCACGGCCTCGCTCGCCCAGTCGGGCGACGTGAACCCGGGCACGAACTGCATGAGGGCCCAGCTGAGGTCGACCGCATCGTCGGTCGTGGTGCCGAGGCCGCCGTCGAGGGCCGCGGTGTCGTCGCCGTAGTAGTCGGTGTCGGTACCGTCGGTGACGACGAACCGATACCAGAGGTTGTCGGGCTGGGCGGCGAGCGGCGCCGGGACCGTGGCCTGCCAGAGGTCGCAGGAGAAGGCGGGCAGGCCGTCCTGGCGGCAGTCGACGTCGGCCGCGGCGAGCTGCATCGGGATGACCTGGGCGCCGCCGGTCCGGTAGCTGAACAGCCGGACACCGACGCTGGTGACGTCGCCGTGGAAGGTCCGGAACCGGAGGATGACCGGTGTCCCCGCCGCGACCGCGCCGCCCGGGGCCCGGTAGAGCGTGTCGCGGGAGTCGTGCCGGAGGCCGTCCCAGAGGACGTTGTTGTCGTGGCCCGGCCCGGTCGGCGCGACCGAGCTGATCGTGAGGACGTGGGTCGTGGCGTCGTAGCTGAAGGTCGTCGTCGAGCCGGCAGCCGGGACGGTGAACCCGATGTTGGGACCGCCCGGCACACCGCCGGCACCGTAGTTCACGTCCCAGCCCTCGTTCAGGGCGACCTTGCCCTCCCAGCTGCCGGCCGGGATCGCCGTGGTGACGAACGAGTAGGTCCCGTCACCGTCGGGGTCCTGGAGCCACGACCGGAGGCAGTCCGGCGACCAGTCCCCGGGACAGCCCAGCTCGGACTGGAAGTTGCCGGGCGCGACCGCGATCACGGCGTTCTGGCTGCTCGTGACCCAGTGGCTCTTGTGGTCGTAGTAGAACTTGACGCTCGTCGTGCCGCCGAGGTTGAGCGCGATGTTGGCGCCGCCCGGCTGGGCGTTCGCGCCGTAGTTCTCGTCCCAGCCGCCGTTCAGCGCGGCCTTGTACTCCCAGCCGCCCGCCGGGACGTTGAAGACGGCCTGCCAGGCGTCGTCGGCGGCGTCATACGCGAGATGCGTGCTGGCACAGCCCGGATCCCAGTCGCCGGCGCAGCCGAGCTCGCTCTGGAGGCTGCCGGCGATCGTCACGCTGGTCGGGGCGGGCGTATGCGAGGCGAGGACGGGCCTCGCCACGGCCGCCGGAAACAGCGATGCGAGGAAGATCGCGAGGGCGGCCGCGACGAGCAGCCGCCGGCGGGCGGGGATTCCCGACCGCAGCGTCGAATCGAACATCCGGGGGCACCTCCGGGACGGCGACGACGGGCCGGCCGGTTCGGCCGGGTTGGGGCCGTCGGTGCTGCGGGCGATGGCGATCGCGACCTCGTCGCCTGCCGTTGTACCGGTTTAGCCCCGTAGGCAGCGAAGCATGCGACCCGAGTGGAGTGATGTCAATCGCAGCGGCGGCCGAGCTTCGGGAGGCCACGTTGGACCGTTGGGACCGCCCGGTGGGTCCGGAGGGCACTGTCCGCCGCGCCTCCCCGGGGACGACGCTCTTTCCGATCCGAGCACCCGTCCTGGGGCGGCCAGCGGTGACGCGGCCCGGCCACCCCGCAGCACCTGAGGTACCGAGATGCGAATCCTCGTCGCGTCGGCGTCGAAGCACGGCGCCACCACCGCAATCGCCGACATGATCGGCCGCGTGCTCGGGGCCGACGGCCGGGACATCGTCACCGTCGTGCCCGTCGAGAGCGCGCCGAGCCTCAGTGCCTTCGATGCCGTCGTGATCGGCAGCGCCGTCCAGATGGGCCGCTGGCTCGCACCGGCGCGCAGGTTCGTCACGGACCACGGCCCCGAGCTGCGGACGAAGCCGGTCTGGATGTTCTCGAGCGGCCCGATCGGCGACCCGCTCAAGCCGGAGGGCGAGCCGCCGGAGGCGCTCCAGCTGCGAGCCGCGATCGGGGCACGGGACCATCGCGTCTTCGCCGGCAAGCTCGATCGGAGCGAGCTCGGCATCGCCGAGCGCGCGATCACGGCAGCGGTCAAGGCGACCGACGGTGACTTCCGTCCGTGGGGCGACATCGAGGCCTGGGCCGCCGGCATCGCCCGCGAGCTTGCGGCGATGGCCGTGGCGGAGCCGCTCGGCGTCGGTTCGTGACCTTGGCCTCTGGCCGAGGCCAGGCGGCTCGCGCGATCCTCGAGCTGTCGATTCGGGCGGCCGGATGGCCCCCGGCGCGGGAGGAACGAGCATGAGCGGGAAGGTCGGTGACCGGATCGCGGTCGAATCCGAGCGGGTCGGACAGGCGGAGCGCGAGGGCGAGATCCTCGAGGTGATCGAGGCGTCGTACGGGACCCGCTACCGGGTCCGCTGGGACGACGGCCACGAGAGCACCGTCCGGCCGGCGGCCGGCAGCGCCCGGATCGTCAGCCCGGCGGTGTCGCGGAAGCGCCCGGCTCGCTGACGCCCGCCGCCCGTGGCCGCGGAGCCTCGGGGGCCGGGCGGGCGCCCGACCCGCGGGCAGTCCGCCGGGTGCCGCGGTACGAGCAACGGCCACGGGTCCGACGAGGAGCCCGTGGCCGTCGACGCGAAACGCTGCCCCCGTCGGGGGCGTGTCGGTCAGGC
>DASUMJ010000294.1:0-14152 GCA_036277775.1 Candidatus Limnocylindrales bacterium | reverse complement strand
TCCCGGTCCTGGAAGATCACCATGTTCTTCCAGAGGGTCGTCTGGATCCCGCGGAGCTGGACGGAGACGGTCGTGCCGTTGAAGTTCAGGGCCCCGTAGCAGCCGACGTTGAAGATCGGGTCGGCGGCGCACTGGTCGTGGAACAGGACGTCCTCGCTGTTGTAGAGGAGGACGCCGCCGTCCGCCGTCGCGAGGGTCGTGCCGCCGGCGTCGACCGCGATGACGGTCCCCTGGGTCATGCTGAAGCCGCCGCCGCCGATCCAGTAGATGCCGGGCTCGAGGTAGAGCGTGGTCCCGGTCTGGACGGAGATCCCGCCCGGGTAGTAGCCCGGGTAGAGGCGATAGGTCGAGCTCCCGACCGACCCGCCCGAGAACCGGCACGTCTGCGGATTGGCCTTGAACGTCGCGAAGTCTGAGCCCGCGACCGGGCAGCTGTTCGGGACGTTGCCGGTCCCCGCGACGCGGACCACCCGACCGAGCGTGGTCGGCTCGGGCGGCGTGGCCAGCCCGACGAGGGGGTCGCCCGACACCTGGACCGGGGTCGGCTCGGGGCAGTTGAAGTTGTTGTGCTGATCGACGACCCCGGCGACCGCATCGCAGGAGCTTGCCTGGCCGCCGCCGTTGCCGTTGATCATGAGGCCGGGCGAGCACTCGGAGTCGACGTGGATCGCCCCACCGACCTCGACGACGCCGTTGCCGGTGATGCTCGAGGTGCCGCACGGGTCGAGGCTCAGGAGCGAGAACGGCAGGGCGTTGTTCGACGAGTTCCTCGCGACGGCCAGGGCACCGGTGTGATGCGAGGCCAGCCCGAGGAGCCCCGAGAAGATCGACGGTCGGGTGGAGTCGATCGTCACCTGGATGTACTGCGTCTGGCCGCTGAAGTTCGACTCGGGGCCGGGCGGGTACTTCACCGTGACCACCGCGTCCCCGAGGTTGTCGGCCGCGACGTAGGCCTCGGCGACGTCGCAGGCCGCGCTCACGTGCTTCAGGTTGTTGTCGACCTTCTGGGACGGGGAACGGTCGTCGCACAGTCCCTGGTACGTGCCGCTGACCGTCGGGAGGTAGCGGGCACCGGCGAGGGCCGCCGCGTCCGCCGCGTTCTGCTGCGTCCGCCGGTCGACGAGGCTCTGGCCCGTGTCGAACACGAGCGCGGCCACCGCGATGATCAGGATGAGGCCGCCGGCGAAGATGACGAGGATCTGGCCGGATTCGCCGCGTGGCCTCGCACCGGGCGCGGGGCGACGGGTTCGCCTAATTGACCACAAGGGTGGAGCTCCCTTCAACGGTGATCGTCGGAATGGGGATCGGGAGGAGCAGCGAGAACGTGGTGTGCACGACGACCGTGACCTTCTCGCCGCGGAGATTGCTCGTGTCCCAGCAGGGGTTCGTCGGGAACGGCGCGCTGAACGGGCACGTCTGGGCGGGGAAGTCGATCGATCCGATCACGCCGACGGCGTAGTTGCGGACCGCGTCACGGACGTTCTCGCCGGTCGGGTCGGTGGCGTTCGTCGGCACGCCGAAGACGAGGTCGCCGGGCATCGGGCCGGACGGGGAGAGCGACTTCGCACCGTGGACGATCGCGTATCGCGCCCCCTCGCGGGCGGCGTTGTTCACGACCTGGACGGTATAGACGTAGCGCCCGAACTCGATGATCCCGTAGAGGACGAGGAGGAAGATCGGGATCACCAGCGCGAACTCGGTCACGGCCTGGCCACGGCCGTTCCGTCCTCGTTCTCCGGCTCGGATGCGGATCATGGCGTCGGAAGGTCCGAGATCCGGAAGAGGCTGTGCCGCTCGAAGGTGATCTGCAGCGGCGACCACCCGAACAGCTGGAAGTTGAAGAACGGGCGGAACGTGAACGTCATCGTCACGTGGACGGTGCACGGCGGGTCGTTCGTGGAGTCCGAGCACTCGGGATCCGCGTACGTCGCGCAGTCGGAGGCGGGCCCGGTGTCCGGCTCCAGGGAGCACTCCATCAGCGGGTTCGTGCAGTCGGAGTTGTCGGGCAGGCCCTGGTACCCCTCGAGGTGGCTGCCCGCCGCGGCCGTGCAGGCCCGGTACCGCATCTCGGTGACGGTCGTCGGGGCGTTGACCGCGGTCCAGTGCGACGACTTGAACGAGCCGTAGTCGGCGGCTTCCCGCGCCGCGGACTCGATCGCGACCATGCTGTTGTAGAGCCGCCCGAAGTCGGCGATCGCGACGACGACGAGGAGGAGGATCGGCGCGACGAGCGCGAACTCGGCGAGGCTCTGCCCCCTGGCACCGCGGCCGGACCGGAAGCGCGCCCGGAGGCGCGCCATCGGCGAGCGGCTGACTGGACCCCCGGTACCCATGCCTCGACCGTAGCGGCGGTACCTTGCGGGCGCAATGACAGTCAGAAGTACTACTGACCCCACCTAACGGTACCCTTCTCCACGTGATTGCCGTCTGCGGCGACCTCCATGCACCGGATTCCGAGGCCGTTGCGGCCGCGTCGATCGCGTCCCGGGCCGCCGCCGCGGGCGCCACGGTCGAGGTGGTGGGCGTCGTGCCGGACGACCCGGCCGGCGACGGACGGCTCATCGAGCTGGCGTCGGCCGGCGTCGGCCACGCGGCCGTCCTGCGCGGCCCCGCGCGAGATCTGGAGGCGGCCGATCTCGACCTCGCCCTGCGCTACCTGCCGGAGGTCCGGGTCATCGTGGCGGTCGCTCTCCGGCCAGATTCGCTCGAGACTGCCGCGGCGCGCGCCGCGTGGGCCGGCTCGGCGCTCGTGGTGCTGGCACGGGCCGACGAGGCCGCCGCGCCGCCGTCGTCCGCGCTGCCCGACGACGCGATCGTCGTCGAGGCGCCGCAAACGGACCCGGACTCGACGTTCGCCGGGTTCGTCGCCGCGCTCGCGGCCCGGCTGGACGGCGGCGAGTCGGCGCGCGACGCCTGGGCCGCGACCGTCCGCGCCCTCGCGGTGGACCCGGCCTAGTCCTCGAGCGGAAGCTCGAGGGCCACCGGAACGTCCGCCGCCACGGGCTCGTCGAGCGGCTGGATGAGGCCCGGCCCATCGTTCCGGACGTCGTTCACGGCACGGCTCACGGGATACGCCTCGAGCGACCCGTCCTCGGCCGGGACGAGCAGCCCCGTGAGCTCGCCCGGATCCGGCAGCGCGGGGTCCAGCCACCGCTCCCACGCCTCGGGCGGGACCACGACCGGCATCCGGTCGTGGATTGACCGCATCAGGGCGTTCGGACCCGTCGTGACGATCGTGAACGTCCGCCGGACCTGGTCGGTCTCCGGGTCGCGCCAGCCTGCCCAGAGCCCGGCGAGCGCCAGCGGGCGGCCGTCGGTCGGGACGACCCGGAACGGCTGGCGGACCTTCCCCTCGCGCCGCCATTCGTAGAACGAGTCGACGGGAACGAGGCAGCGGCGCTTCCGGAACGACTCGCGGAAGACCGGCGAGGCGGCGAGGGTCTCGGCCCGGGCGTTGAACATCCGGTTGCCGACCTTCGCGCTCTCAGCCCAGTGCGGGATCAGTCCCCAGCGGTAGGCCGTCACCGCGCGGCGGTCGTCGCGCTGGACGATCACGGCGGCCTCGTCCGTCGGGGCGACGTTGTATCGACCGCCGTCGCCGATCGCGAGGTCCTCGGCCTCGAAGATCTCCGCGAGCTCCGAGGTCGGGCGCTCCTGGGTGAATCGTCCGCACATCGCCCGTCTAGTATCGTCCCGCCGATGGATCAGCAACCCCAGGGCGACGGACCGCTCGACCTCGACGCCGCCCTCCGGACCTCCGGGCCGCTGCCGCGGTCCACCGCGCTCGCCCTCATCCAGCGCGGCCGGGACCAGCTCGAGGCCGGCGACTTCGAGCCCGCGGCCCGCGACTTCCAGCGCGTCACCGGCCACGACGACCCGGCCGTCACCGCGGCAGCGCTCCTGGGGCTCGGTGAATCGCTCTATCGCCTGGACCTGGAGGACGAGGCCATCGGCTCGTGGAAGGCGGTCCTGGAGCTGCCCGAGACCCCGAGCGCGTATGCCGCGTGGCGGAACATCGCCGCGGCCCGCGTCCGGGCCGGGGAGCTGCGCGAGGCCATCGCCGCCTACCGCGAGGCAGACCGGCGCGCCCCGGACCAGGACAAGGCCGAGATCGCCGCCCGGCTCGGCTGGCTCGCGAAGGAGACGGGCGATGCCGGCGCGGCTCGGCGCTACTTCGCCCGGAGCCGCGGCGACGGCCCCGCGCTGCCGCTCTCGTACGTGATCCTCGGCATCACCGTGGTCATCTCGTTCTACACGATGTCCGGCGGTGGCAGGGACCTCCTCGATGTCCTCCTGCTCGACAAGTCCGCGCTCGCCGACGGCGAGGTCTACCGACTCCTCTCGGTGACGCTCGTCCACGGGGGCCTGCTCCACCTGGCGTTCAACATGTACGCCCTCTACCTCCTCGGGCCGCTCGTCGAGGGGATCTGGGGCTCGGCCACCTTCGCCGCGTTCTACGTGCTGGCCGCCGCGGCGGCCTCGACCGCGAGCTTCGTCTTCACGGCCGGCGACAGCGTCGGTGCGTCCGGGGCGGTCTTCGGCCTCGTCGGCGTCCTCATGGCGGGGACGCGGGTCCACAACCCGATCCTCGACCGGCGGGCGCGGGCGATCATCCCGCAGCTCGGCTCGATCGTGGTCGTCAACCTCGTCCTGGGCTTCGTGGTGCCCGGGATCGACAACGCGGCCCACATCGGCGGGCTCGTCGCCGGGCTGTGGCTCGGCCTCTTCGTGCCGCCGGGCCGGGTTCGGACGTTGAAGAGCTTCTGGCAGGGACCCGCGGGCGCGACCGGCGGCGTCCAACCGATGCTCGCGGCGGCCGCCGGGATCGGGGCCCTCGTCGCCGTGATCATCGCCGGCCTCGTGATCGGTGGGCTGGGCCTGTGACGCCTCGCCCGGCCTGATGTTCGCGACGCTCCTCGGCGCGCTGCCGCGGCCGCCGCTGCCCGACGGCGCGGGCGGGGCCGGCGCCGGGCGGTCCGGGGCCGCGCACCTCGATGCGCTCGTCGCGCGCGTCGTCGAGGCCCAGGACGACGCCGGCCTCGAGCCGATCACCGACGGCCGGCTCCGGTGGCGCGGCTACGCCGGCCCCATGGCCGGCCTGGCCGGGCTGGAGTCCGTCGCCGACGTGCCCGGCGCCGACGGTGCCCGCCTCGTGCTCAGGGGCTCTCCCGCCTGGTCGCGCCCGCTGTCCGTGGATGCGTGGCGCTTCGCGGCGACGGCAACCGGCCGCGCCGTGAAGCAGGCCCTGCCCGGCCCGTACTCGCTCGGCAGGCGGCTCGCCGCCGGCAGCGCGCGCGCGACGGGCCCCGCCGCGGGCTCGGCCGTGGACCGGGCGACGGGCGGTCCCGACGGCCTGTTCGATCGATCCGTGCTGACCCTTGCCCTCGCCGCCGCGCTCCGGGCCGAGGTGCTGGCGCTCGCCGACGCCGGCTGCCGGCTCGTCGAGATCGAGGAGCGTGACGCCCACGAGATCGGCACCGACGAGGCCGAGCGGGCGCTGTTCCGCGAGGCGCACCTGGCCCTGACCGACGGCATCGCCGGCATCCACCTGTCGCTCGCGATCGTCGGCGGCAACGCCGACACGGCGGGAGCCGAGACGATCCTCGCCGGGCCGTACGCGAGCCTCGCGGTCGATCTCATCGACGGTCCCGACAACTGGCGGCTCGTCCGGGCGGTTCCCGGCGAGCGGGGGATCGTCGTGGGCGCGATGTCGGCGCGCGACGCGTCCGTCGACGGGCCGGAGCTCCTCCTGTGGGCCGCCGGCTATGCCGCGTCCTCGAACGGCCGAGGCCGCGACCGGGTGGGGCTGGCGACCTCGGGCAGCCTCGGCTCGTTGTCCTGGGAGATCGCGGAGCGGAAGATCCGGCGCCTCGGGGAGGCGGCCCGCCTCGCGACGATGCCGGCCGCGGAGGCCGCCCCGCACCTCGACCCGCGGGCGATCGACATCCGGAGCGCGGCCGCCGGACGGTACGTTCCCCGTACACGTCGCGGACGGCGCCCCTCGGCTTGATTCCGGCGCTCCCGGAGGCGCATCATCCAGCCTTCCCCGGTGGCCGCCGGCACGACGCGATCCGTCCCGACGGACGGTGATGCCGACGGTCCCGGGACCGTCCGCGCCCCAGCTGCACGTCATCGTGTCCTGACGGAAGGAGGCCGGCCCGTGGGTGAGCACGTCTCGCTCGTCGTCAACGGAGTCCCACGGGAGGTGGACGTGGAGCCGAGACGGCTCCTGGTCCAGCTCCTCCGCGAGGACCTGGACCTGACCGGGACCCACGTCGGCTGCGACACCTCGCAGTGCGGGACGTGCACGGTCCACGTCGACGGCAAGGCCGTGAAGTCCTGCACGATGCTGGCCGTCCAGGCGGACGGCTCGAGCGTCACCACGATCGAGGGGCTGGCGCCGGCCGACGGCCTCCACCCGCTCCAGGCCGCGTTCTGGGAGCACCACGGGCTCCAGTGCGGCTTCTGCACCCCCGGGATGATCATGGCCGCCGCCGACCTCCTCGGGCGGACCACGGACCCCACCGACGACGAGATCCGGCACGCGATCGAGGGCAACTTCTGTCGCTGCACCGGCTACCAGAACATCGTCACCGCGATCCGCGCCGCGGCCGCCACGATGCGGGCCGGCGTGCCGGCACCCAGCTCGACGGTCCAGCAGGGGAGCGCGTCATGACCACCGACATGCTCGGCAAGCGCGTCAAGCGGGTCGAGGATCGGCGCCTCATCACCGGCGAGGGTCGTTACGTCGACGACATCAAGCTCCAGTCGATGGTCCACATGGCCATCCTCCGGAGCCCCTATGCCCACGCCAACATCCGGTCGGTCGACGTCAGCGCCGCGAAGGCGATGCCCGGCGTCCTCGACGTCATCACCGGGGCCGACGTCCCGTACAACCCGCTGCCGATGGCCTGGCCCGCCGGCGGCTCGGCCGGCCTCCAGAACAACGTCAACACGCCCCGGGCGCTCGCCACGGACAGCGTGAAGTGGACCGGCGAGGGGATCGCCGCGGTCATCGCCGAGACCGCGGAGCAGGCCCTCGATGCGACCGAGGCGATCGTCGTCGACTTCGAGCCGCTCCCCGCGGTCGTCGACGCCGAGGCCGCCACGAAGCCGGGCGCACCGCAGCTCCACGAGAACGCCCCGAACAACATCGTCTTCGAGTGGTCGGTCGGTGATCGGGACGGGACCGCCGCCGCGATCGACGGGGCCGAGGTCGTCGTCCGCCAGCGGCTCGTGAACCAGCGGCTCATCCCGAACCCGATGGAGACCCGCGGCGACATCGGCTGGTACAACCCGGGCACCGACGAGTACACGATCTGGATGTCGAGCCAGACGCCGCACATCCAGCGGCTCCTGCTCGCCGCGTTCGTCATGGGCGTGCCGGAGCACAAGATCCGCTGCATCAGCCCCGACGTCGGCGGGGCCTTCGGGACGAAGATCTTCACCTACGCCGACTACGTCCTCGTCCTGCTCGCATCGAAGCGGCTCGGCGGCCGGCCGGTGAAGTGGATCGAGACCCGCCGCGAGAACTACCAGTCGACGATCCACGGCCGCGACCACATCACGTATCTCGAGATCGCCGGCAAGCGCGACGGCGAGATCACGGGCCTCCGGGTCAAGACGTACGCCAACCTCGGTGGCCGGCTCTCGACCATCGGCCCCGGCATCCCGACGACGCTCTACGCCCGGGTCCTCGCGGGCTGCTACCTCATCCCGAACGTCTACGCCGAGGTCGTGGGGGTCTACACGAACACGGTCTTCGTCGACGCCTATCGCGGCGCCGGCCGACCCGAGGCGACGTACGTCGTCGAGCGGGGGATGGACCTCTTCGCGGCCGAGATCGGGATGGACCCGGCGGCGATCCGTCGGAAGAACTTCATCCCGCCGGATCGCTTCCCGTACGAGAACCCCTCGGGGCTCGGCACGGCCTCCGGCGGCGCGAAGATCTACATCGATTCCGGCAACTACGAGCCGGCCCTCAACCGGGCCCTCGTGATGTCCGGCTACCTCGACGCGGAGGCCGCCAAGGCCGAGGCCCGGACGCGCGGCAAGTACCTCGGGTTCGGGCTCAGCTCCTACATCGAGGTCTGCGGCGTCGCGCCCTCGAAGTGGATCGGCGCGGTCGGCGAGGGCTGGGGCGCGGCGATGTGGGAATCGGCGAACATCCGCGTCCACCTGACCGGCAAGGTCGTCGTCACGATGGGTACCCAGCCCCAGGGCCAGGGCCACGAGACGACGTACGCCCAGATCGTCGGGCACGAGCTCGGCGTGCCGATGGAGGACATCGTCGTCCAGCACTCGGACACCCAGGGCACGCCGTTCGGCTACGGGAGCTACGGCTCGCGGACGTCGTCGGTGGGCAGCACCGCGGCGATCAAGGCCGCGGCGAAGATCCGCGAGAAGGCCCGCCGCTATGCGGCCCACATGCTCGAGGCTTCGGTCGACGACATCGAGGTCGACGGCGCGGAGTACCGGGTGAAGGGCTCGCCCGACAAGAAGAAGACGATCCAGGAGATCGCCTTCGCCCTCGACCTCGCCTTCGACGCTCCGGAGGGCATGGAGCCGTACCTCGACGAGACGGCCTACTACGACACGCCGAACTGCACCTGGCCGTTCGGGACGCACGTCGCGGTCGTCGAGGTCGACGAGGCGACCGGCGCGGTCGACCTCGTGAAGTACGTCGCGGTCGACGACGTCGGCAACAAGATCAACCCGATGATCGTCGACGGGCAGCTCCACGGCGGCATCGCCCAGGGCGTCGGGCAGGCGCTCTGGGAGGGTGCGGTCTACGGCGGCGACGGCCAGCTGCTCTCGGGCTCGATGCTCGACTACCCGGTGCCGCGGGCGTCGTGGTTCCCGCAGCTCGAGCTCGACGAGACCGTCACCCCGTCGCCGGTCAACCCGATCGGCGTGAAGGGCGTCGGCGAGGCCGGCGCGATCGCGAGCACCGCGGCGGCGGCGAACGCCGTCATCGACGCGCTGAAGCCGCTCGGGATCCGCCACGTCGACATGCCGCTCACGCCACAGACGGTGTGGAAGGCGATGCAGGCTGCGAAGGGAGCCGAAGCATGATCCCCGCCGCATTCGACTACGTCCGGGCGACCTCGCTCGACGACGCGCTCGCCCGCCTCGCCGGCGGCGACGGCGCGGTCAAGGCGATCGCCGGCGGCCAGAGCCTGCTGCCCCTCATGAAGCTCCGGCTCGCGCGGCCGGAGACGCTCGTCGACATCGGCCGCCTGGCCGAGCTCCGGGGGGTCCGGCGGCTCGACGACGGCCGGGTGGCCGTCGGCGCGTTGACGACCTACGACGAGATGCTGGCCGACGAGACCCTCGGTCACTACGGCCTCCTGAAGGACGCCCTGCCGAACATCGGCGACGTCCAGGTCCGGAACCGGGGCACGATCGGGGGCTCGATCGCCCACGCCGACCCGGCCTCGGACATGCCGGCGATCCTGCTGGCCCTCGATGCCGAGATCGTCGCTCGCTCCGCGCGGGGCGAGCGCTCGATCGCGGCGACCTCGTTCTTCCAGGGCGCGTTCACCACGGCCCTCGAGCCCGACGAGCTCATCACCGAGATCCGGCTGCCCGGCGGCCGCGACGACGTCGGCTCGGCCTACCGGTCCATCGAGCAGCCGGCGTCGGGCTACTCGATCGCCGGGGTCGCGGCGATCGTCGGCGGGCACGACGGGGTGCGCTGGAACTTCGCCTCGGTCGGCGTGACCGGGGTGGGGGAGCACCCATACCGGGCCTCGGCGGTGGAACAGGCGATCCGGGAGGGTGCGCCGTTCGACGAGGCGGCCGTGCACGCCTGCCAGGGCGTGACCGTCGCGTCCGACATCCACGCCGATCGGGAGTACCGCGCCCACGTCGCGACGGTGATCGTCCGGCGCGCGCTGGAGGCGGCCGCCGCGCGCCTCGAGTGAAGGTCGGACACGTCCAGCTCGGGCGGACGGCGCCGGCGACCCTCGCCGGCGCCGTCCTGACCCGGGACCTCGAGGTCGCGGGCAGCCGCTGGTCGAAGGGCCGGCGGCTGTCGCGTGCCGACCTCGCGGCGCTCGCCTCGGCCGTGCCGGTCATCGAAGGCCGGCCGATCACGGTGCTCGTCCCGGAGCGCGATGACGTCCACGAGGACGACGCCGCGCGGCGGCTCGCCGCGGCCGTCGGCGGCCCGGGGCTCGCGGCGGGGGAGCCGGCGCAGAGCCGGATCGACCTCCGGGCGACCGCCGCCGGGGTCGTTCGGGTGCGATCGCGGCTGGTGGACGAAATGAACGCGATCGATCCGGTCGAGGTCTTCACGATCCTCGACGGCCGGGTCGTCGAAGCCGGCGCGCTCGTCGCGAGCGTGAAGGTCGCGCCCCACCTCGTCCCGGACTCGGTGCTGGCGCGGGCCGAGCGCGCCGCGGCTCGCGCCGGGCTCGGCGGCGTCGTCTCGGTCGCGCCGTTCCGGCCGCGACGGGTCGCCGCGATCGTCAAGGAGTCGATCCGGGGGATCGCCCGCGACCGCTTCGAGGCGAGCGTCCGGGCGAAGGTCGAGGGGCTGGGCTCGGAGCTCGTCGGGATCGACTACGTGGACGATGCAGCGGTGCCGGTTGAAGCGGCGCTGCGGGCGCGGGCCCGTGGGCGCGGTGCCCGGCGAGCGGACCTCGTCCTCACGGCCGGGTCCTCGAGCACGGACCCCGACGATCCGTTCTTCCTCGCCCTCGCGTCGCTCGGCGGCCGGATCGTCCGCCACGGCGTGCCGGCGCATCCGGGCTCGATGCTCTGGCTCGGCCGTGTTGGTCCCGTGCCGGTGATCGGCCTGCCGTCGTGCGGTGCCTACTCGAAGGCCACCGCCGCCGACCTGCTCCTGCCGCGGCTCCTCGCCGGGGAGCCGGCGTCCGTCCGCACGGTGGCGCGGCTGGGCCACGGCGGGATCCTCACCCGCGACCAGCGCTTCCGCTTCCCGGCCTACGCTCGCGAGCTGGATGCGCCGGACGGTTGAGTCGTCCGGGGGGTGCCAGAGGGGCGGCCAGCCGCCCTCGCGGCGCGACTGCTAGCATCGCCGCCATGACGAGCGCCCTCGACTCCACCGACGCGATCCAGGCGGCGTTCCGCGAGCGCGGCTACATCGCCGACCGCTCGATTGCCACGGCCGTCTACCTGGCCCTCGAACTGGGACGTCCGCTCCTCCTCGAGGGCGAGGCCGGCGTCGGCAAGACGGAGCTGGCGAAGGTCCTCGCATCCTCCCTCGACACGCGCCTCATCCGGCTCCAGTGCTACGAGGGTCTCGACGTCAACACGGCGGTCTACGAGTGGAACTACCCGCGCCAGATGCTCGAGATCCGGCTCCTCGAGGCGCGCGGCCAGGCCGACCATGCGACGGCCCATGACATCTTCGGCCCCGAGTTCCTCATCAGGCGGCCGCTCCTCCAGGCCCTCGAGGCGAGCGCCGAGGGCGAGCCGCCGGTCCTGCTCATCGACGAGATCGACCGGGCCGACGAGGAGTTCGAGGCCTACCTCCTCGAGATCCTCTCGGACTTCCAGGTCACCGGGCCCGAGATCGGCACGATCAAGGCCGAACGGCCGCCGCGGGTCATCCTGACCTCGAACCGGACGCGCGAGGTCCACGACGCCCTGAAGCGGCGCTGCCTCTACCACTGGATCGACTATCCGTCCGCGGCCAAGGAATTCGAGATCGTCCAGGCGAGGGTCCCGGGCGCGCCCGCGGTCCTCGCCCGGGCCGTCGTCGGGTTCGTCCACCGTCTCCGCGAGGCCGATCTCACGAAGGTCCCCGGCATCGCCGAGACGCTCGACTGGGCCGCGGCCCTCATGGCCCTCGGGGCGGCCGAGCTGACGCCCGAGGTCGTCGACGAGACGCTCGGCGTCGTCCTCAAGTACGAGGAGGACATCCGCCAGGTCCGCGGCGACACGGTGAAGGCCTACCTCGCCGAGGCCACGGCCGGCCACTGAGGCCGGGGCATCCGATGGCCCAGGACCCCGCAATCGTCGCGACCGGCCCGCGCGAGGCCATCGACGGTCATCGCCTGCTCCAGCGCGCGGTCGGCTTCGGCCGGGCGCTCCGGAAGGCCGGCCTCCCCGTCGACCTCAGCTCGGAGATCGACTTCGCGCGAGCGCTGGGGATCGTCGACATCGGCGATCGCGAGGTCGTCCGGGCGGCCGGCGCGGCCGTCTTCACGCGGCGCCGCGACGACCGGCCCGTCTACGACCGGGTCTTCGACCACTACTGGCGCCGCCGCTCGCTCCAGCCGAACCTCGAGGGCCCGGGCACGGAGCAGCGCCCGGAGGCCGTGCCGTCGGACGAGGGCGCGCCGCAGGACGGCGCGATGCCCGGCGACGAGCGGTCGGACCTGCCCGAGGACCGCGGCGGCATGCCGATCCCGACCGACGGCGACGCCGACGAGGACGAGTCGACGCCCGAGATCGTCACCGTCTCGCCGGACGCCTACAGCCGCTCGGAGACGATCCGTCACCGCGACTTCGACCGGATGACGTCGCAGGAGCTCCGGGACGCCGAGCGTCTCGTCGACCTGCTGGAACCAAAGCTGGAGCTGCGGCGGACCCGCCGCTACGAGCTCCACCGCCACGGCCGGCGGCTCGCGTCGCGCCAGATGTTCCGGCGCAACCTCGCGTCCGGCGGGGAGGTCGTGAACTGGGTCTGGCGCCGCCCGGTCCGGCGGCCGCGGCCGCTCGTCGTCCTGTGCGACATCTCCGGCTCGATGGAGCGGCACTCGCGCCTCCTGCTCCGGTTCATCCAGGCGCTGTCGTCGTCCTCCGCGGTGAAGACCGAGTCCTTCGTCTTCGGGACGCGGCTCACCCGGGTCACGCGGCTCCTCAAGGACCGGAACCGCGACCGGGCCCTCGCCAAGGTCGCCGACACGGTGACCGACTGGGCCGGCGGGACCCGGATCGGGGAGTCGTTTAGGGACTTCAATCACCGGTGGGCCCGGCGGACGCTGCGCTCGAGCGGGGTCGTCATCGTGGTCTCCGACGGCTGGGATCGCGGCGATCCGCGGCTCGTGGAGGTGGAGACGGCCCGGCTCCGGCGGAACTGCCACCGGCTCGTCTGGCTCAATCCGCTCGCCGGCACGCCCGGCTACCAGCCGCTCGCCGCCGGGATGCGGGCGGCGTTCCCATACATCGACGACTTCCTCGCCGCCGGCACGGTCGCGAGCCTCGAGCGGCTCGGCGAGATCCTCGCCGGCGCCCGGGCCGCGGACACGCGGCGGGGCAGCGAGGCGGCGGCCCATGTCGCGCCGTCGCCGGACGCGATCCGGACGTTCTCCCCGCCGCCGAAGATCGTCCGCCAGCCGGCCGATCCGTTCGCGGCCCAGCCGCTGACCGGGACGGAGGGACGCTGATGCGCGACCTGCTCGAGACGCTCGGCGCCTGGCACGCGGAGGGCGTCGGCACGGGCCGCGCCGTCGTCGTCCGGACCTTCGGATCGGCGCCTCGCCCGGAGGGCGCGGTCCTCCTCGTGGCAGACGACGGCCGGCTCATGGGCTCGGTGAGCGGCGGCTGCGTCGAAGGTGCGGCGGCGGAGGAGATCGAGCGCGCCCGCCGGACCGGGAACGCCCGGGTCATCCGCTACGGCATCAGCGACGAGGAGGCGTGGGACGTCGGGCTCGCCTGCGGCGGGACGATCGACGTCCTCGTCCAGCCGGACGTGCCGGCCGCGGTCGCGACCGCCGCTGCCGGGTCGCTCGGTCCGCGCGGGCGGTCCGTCGCCGTCGCGACCCCGCTCCCGGCCGACGCCCCACCGGCCGAGTTCGGCGCCCATCAGCCGGGTGCGGGTGAGCCACCGGGCGCCCCGGTCCTGATCGGGCCGGCCGGCGAGCTGCTGGAAGGGACCACCGGCGATCCGGACGGCGACGCGGCCCTCGGCGCGGCCGCGGCCCGGATCCTCGACGACGGGCGATCGCGGACGATCGACGTCGCCGGCCGTGCCTGGTTCATCGAGGCCTTCCCGGTCCGGCCGCGCCTCGTCGTCGTCGGCGCGGTCGAGGTCGCACGCTCGCTCGTCCGCTACGCCCGCGAGCTCGGCTACGAGACGGTCGTCGTGGACGGCCGCGCGTCCTTCGCGACGCAGGAGCGGTTCCCGGAGGTCGACCGGATCGTCGTCGCCTGGCCGGACGAGGCATTCGAGGCGCTC
>DASUMJ010000293.1:0-2964 GCA_036277775.1 Candidatus Limnocylindrales bacterium | reverse complement strand
CCCGGCGTCGCGCTGAAGAGCGAGGCCCTCGGGCTCGCGGTGATGACGGAGCTGCCGCTCGTCCTCATCGACGTCCAGCGTGGCGGCCCCTCGACGGGCCTGCCGACGAAGACCGAGCAGGGCGACCTGCTCCAGGTCCTCTTCGGGCGGAACTCCGATTCGCCGATGCCGGTCATCGCGCCGGCGACGCCGGCCGAGTGCTTCGACATGGCGATCGAGGCCTGGCGGATCGCGCTGAAGTACATGACCCCGGTTGCGTTCCTCAGCGACGCCTTCCTCGCCAACGGCGCCGAGCCGTGGGCCATCCCCGACCCGTCCGACCTGCCCTCGATCGCCGTCCCGAACCGGACCGAGAAGGAGGGCTTCTACCCGTACAGCCGGGACCCGGAGACGCTCGCCCGCCCGTGGGCGGTGCCCGGAACCCCCGGCCTCGAGCACCGGATCGGGGGGCTCGAGAAGTCGGACGTCCTCGGCAACGTCAGCTACGACCCCGAGAACCACCACCGGATGACGATGATCCGGTCGATGAAGGTGGCCGGCATCGCGAAGGACATCGCCCCGCTGGACGTCTACGGCGAGCCGGAGGGCGACCTCCTCATCCTCGGCTGGGGCTCGACCTACGGCGCGATCCGGAGCGCCGTCGAGCGGCTCCACGCCCGCGGCGTCTCGGTGTCGCATGCCCACCTTCGGCACCTGAACCCGTTCCCCGCGAACACCGAATCGGTCGTTCGGGCGTTCCGGCGAGTCCTCGTCCCGGAGCTCAACCTCGGCCACCTCCTCATGCTCATCCGGGCCCGGTACCTCGTCGACGCCATCGGCTACAACCGCGTCCGGGGCAAGCCGTTCCGGATCGCGGAGATCGAGACCGAGGCCGAGCGCGTCCTCGAAGAGCTGCGGGAGGGCGTCCGATGACCGAGCCCACGAGCGGCGCGACCGCCACCCTGCCCGTGCTGACCCGGAAGGACTTCGTGTCCGACCAGGAGGTCCGCTGGTGCCCTGGCTGCGGCGACTATTCGATCCTCGCCCAGACCCAGAAGGTCATGCCGGACTTCGGCTACCCGCGCGAGAACATCGTCTTCATCTCGGGCATCGGCTGCTCCGGCCGGCTGCCGTACTACATGAACACCTACGGCTTCCACTCGATCCACGGCCGCGCGCCGGCGATCGCGACCGGCCTGAAGGCCGCCCGCCCCGATCTCATGGTCTGGGTCATCACCGGCGACGGCGACGCCCTCTCGATCGGCGGCAACCACCTGGTCCACGCCCTCCGCCGGAACGTCGACCTCCGGATCATCATGTTCAACAACCGGATCTACGGCCTCACCAAGGGCCAGGCGAGCCCGACCTCCGAGTTCGGCAAGGTCACGAAGTCCTCGCCCTACGGCACGGTGGACTACCCGGTCAGCCCGCTCGCGATCGCGCTCGCCGCCGAGGCCAGCTTCATCGCCCGGTCGGTCGACACGCACACCGAGCACCTCCAGACGAGCCTGGAGCAGGCCGGCCGCCACCGCGGCTCGGCGTTCGTCGAGGTCCTCCAGAACTGCAACATCTTCAACGACGGCGCCCACCGCGAGTTCACCGACCGCGAGGTCCGCGACGACCGGATGCTCAGCCTGGAGCACGGCAAGCCGATGCTCTTCGGGAAGGATCGCAACAAGGGCATCCGGCTCCACGGCCACAAGCCCGAGATCGTGACAATCGGCGAGAACGGCATCAACGAGGGCGACATCCTCGTCCACGACGAGACCGACCCGCTCATCGCGTTCATGCTCGCTCACATCTACTGGCCCGAGTTCCCGGTCCCGGTCGGGGTCATCCGGCGGATCAGCCGACCGACCCACGACGAGCTGATGACCGGCCAGATCGAGCAGGCGATCGCGAGCCGCGGCAGGGGCGACCTCGCGAAGCTCCTCGCCTCCGGTGAGACGTGGACGGTGACGGGGGAGGATCGATGATCTGCCCGGTCTGCCAGTGGCAGAACTTCGAGGGCGACGACCTCTGCGACAACTGCGGGGCGGACCTTCGCGCCTCCGACACGCCCGAGCCGGCCACCGGCTTCCGCGGCCCGCTCCTGGGACTCCATCTCGACGAGCTCGGCGCGCCGCCGCCGCAGGTGGTCGATGCCTCCGAGGATGTCGCCGAGCTCATCGAGCGGATGCACCGCGACGGGATCGACTGCCTCCTCGTCACCGACGGCGGCCGGCTGGCCGGGATCTTCACCGACCGTGACGCGCTCGTGAAGCTCGCCGGCCGCGGCCTGGAGCATCGCCCGATCCGCGAGCTCATGACCCCTGACCCGGTGATCCTGCGCCGCGACGACACGATCGCGGTCGCGATCAACAAGATGGCCGTCGGCGGCTTCCGCCACATCCCGGTCATGGATGGCGGCCGGGCGACCGCGGTGGTCTCGGCCCGGGACATCTTCCGCCACATCGCGACCCGCCTCGGCTGAGGCCGGGCCGCAGGGCGCCGCCGATCCCATGACCGAGGCGCGTCCCGCCATCCCCGACGCCCGCTACGCCGCGCGGCTCGACGGCGCCCGGGCGTTGCTCGGGCAGCGGGGCGTCGCGGCGCTCCTCGTCGGCGTCGGCGCGGATCTCCGCTACCTGACCGGCTACGTGGCGATGCCGCTCGAGCGGCTGACGATGCTCGTGCTGCCGGCCGCCGGGCGCCCGTCGCTCGTCGTGCCGCGGCTGGAGGCGATGGCCGCCGCGGGCTCGCCGGCGATCCGCGCCGGGCTCGCCGACATCGTGCCCTGGGACGAGACGGACGACGCCCACGCGCTCGTAGCGTCACGACTGGAAGCGGCCCTTGGCGGCTCGGGCGGCCGAGCGCGCTGCCTCGTGAGCGACCGGCTCTGGGCGATGCACGTCCTGGGCCTCCAGCGCGCGCTGCCCGGCGCGGACCTCGGCCTGGCGAGCGAGCTCCTCCGCGAGCTCCGGATGTACAAGGACGCCGATGAGA
>DASUMJ010000292.1:0-3615 GCA_036277775.1 Candidatus Limnocylindrales bacterium | reverse complement strand
GGCGGGCGGACGAGCGCCGCCGCTCCGCCGACCTCGACGGCCAGCAGGAGGGCGAGGACATCGCCCTCGGTCACCGAACCGTGCTCCATGTCGATGACGCACCAGTCGTAGCCGGCAGTCGCGGTGATCTCCGCGGCGAGGGGCGACGCGACGTCGGCCCAGGCACCGAAGAGGGTCTCGCCGGCGAGGATCCGGCGGCGGAGGGTACGGCGAGGGCTGGTCATGGGCGAATGATGACCGGCGCCGGCGAGGGCCGCTGAACGTTCAGCGGCATACCCACCCGCATCATGAGTCGACCGCGGTCACTCCCGCGGTCGCCGGTACGGACGAGCCGGTCAGTCGGGAAACGCCTCCGGGCCCCGCTCCGCGAGCTCGGAGGCTTCCTTCTCGTGGTCGTCCGACGGCAGCCACGAGTAGGGATATCGGTCGTCGTCCAGCTCGAGCGCCTGCTTCGTCAGCTTGAGCGGGTGGAACGTGTCGACCATGACGGCCAGCTCCTCCGTCCCCTCCTTGCCGATCGATGCCTCGACCGTGCCCGGGTGCGGCCCGTGCGGGATGCCCGCCGGGTGGAGGGTGAACGAGGCGATCTCCACGCCGCGGCGGCTCATGAAGTTGCCGGCGACGTAGTAGATGACCTCGTCGCTGTTGATGTTCGAGTGGTTGTAGGGGGCCGGGATCGCGAGCGGATGGTAGTCGAACTTGCGGGGCACGAACGAGCAGACGACGAAGTTCCGGGCCTGGAAGGTCTGGTGGACCGGCGGGGGCTGGTGGACCCGTCCGGTGATCGGCTGGAAGTCGGCAATGTTGAAGCGGAACGGCCACAGGTAGCCGTCCCAGCCGATGAGATCGAACGGGTGGTGGCGGTAGTGGTAGGCGGTGATCCGGTCCGTCGAGCGGACGTGGATGACGAAGTCGCCGGCCTCGTCGCGCGGCCCGACTTCCTCGGGTGCGTGGAGGTCGCGCTGGGAGTACGGCGAGTGCTCGAGCAGCTGGCCGTAGTCGTTCCGGTAGCGCTTGGGCGGCTCGATCTCCGAGGGCGCCTCGAGGTAGAGCATCCGCTGCTCGGAACCGGGATCGGGGTCCAGGCGCCAGGTCGTGCCGATCGGCAGGACGAGGTAGTCCCCGGGGCCGTACCGGAGCGGCCCGAAGATCGTGTCGCAGACGCCGGCGCCCTCGTGGACGAAGAGCATCTCGTCGGCGACGCCGTTCCGGTAGAACTGGCCCTCGGGCATGGCCCACGCGGGCCGGACGACGCCGAACACGACGTCGTTGTTGAAGTAGAGGGGGATCCGGCCCGAGATCGCATCGCCCTCGACGGCCAGGTCGCCGGTCTTCGTCAGGTGGTGGCGATGGACGTCCTCATCGGCCGCCTCGAGGCGAATGTCGCGGACCGGCTCGATCCTGTGCGTCCGGGTGGGCGGCACGAGGTGATAGAGCAGCGAGCTCCGCCCGGAGAACCCCTCGACCCCGAACAGCTCCTCCGCGAAGAGTCCGCCGTCGGGCCGGCGGTGCTGGGTGTGGCGCTGGGCCGGCACGCTGCCGTGGCGGACGTAGTACATGGAATCGACTGGCCTCCTCGCAATGAGGAGGCCAGTCTAGGCAGCGACGGGGCCCCGGTCACATCCGGGTCGCGACGAGCTCCCCGATCCTGGTTGCGTCGAGGCGTCGGTCGGCCGGTGACGAGGCGATTGGGCTTCATTCCGGCGGCCGCCTCGACCAGGGCGGGGTCCAAGACTCGACCTCCGATATGCCGCGACCCACGCGGTCGCGGACCACCCACGATGACTGGCGGGAGAGGGCCGAACATTCAACGGCCCGCTCAGGTCGCTCGGCCGCTGTCCGCCCGCAGGCGATCCGACGCCGGAGCGCCCGGATACGCTGTCGCGGTGACACAGGATCTGCTCGTCCGGGGCCGGTGGGTCATCACCGGCGCGACCGCGGCCGACAAGGTCGTGGCCGATGGGGCCGTCCTCGTCGAGGGCGGCAGGATCGGTGCGGTCGGCCCGTGGGACGAGCTCCGGGCTGCGCATCCGGCGCTGCCGGTCGTCGGCTCGGGTGACGACGCGATCCTTCCGGGGTTCGTCGCCGCCCATCACCACGGGAACGCCGCCACGGCGCTGCAGCAGGGCATCAGCGACGACCTCCTCGAGCTGTGGCTCCTCGCGATGCGAACCGCCCGCTCGCTCGATCCCGAGCTTCGGGCCCTCCTGACCGCGACGCGGCTGCTCCGGGGCGGCGTCACCGCGGCGATCGAGATGACCGAGCTGCGATCGGCACCGGCGCAGGCCGCGGCGTCGCTGGCGCGGCGCGTCGCCGCGTACGAACGCTCGGGCATCCGGATGGCGGTGGCCGTCGGCGTCGTCGGACGCGGCGGCCTGGTGCCGGACCCCGACCTGGCCGCGTTCCTCGAATCGCTGCCGTCCGAGGACCGGGCGCGCGCGGCGGCCGTCGCGGCGGAACCCGCGCCGATGGACGACGACGAGTACCTCGGGGTCGTGGCCGACGCCCGGCGGGCAGCGGCCGCAAGCCCCCGCGTCGACGTCTGGTACGGACCGCCGGGGCCGCAGTGGGTGTCCGAATCGCTCATCCGGCGGATCGCCGACAGCTCGGCCGCGGACGGTGCCCGGATCCAGATCCACGTCGCCGAGTCGCGTGCCGAGGGCCTGCTGGGGCAGCGTCACCACGGCCGGCCGATGACCCTCCACCTTCGAGACCTCGGGCTCCTCTCCGAGCGCTGCTCGTTCGCCCACGGGGTCTGGCTCGCCGACGAGGAGATCGAGGTCCTGGCCGCGACCGGCGTGTCGGTCGCCCACAACCCGAGCTCCAACCTGCGCCTCCGCGCGGGCGTCGCCCGCCTGCATGCCCTCCTCGCGGCCGGCGTGACGGTCGGGATCGGGCTCGATGCGAACGGCCTCGCCGATGACGACGACATGCTCGCCGAGGCCCGCCTCGCCCTCCGCCTTGCCCGGAGCCCCCGGGTCGCGGAGCCCGTTCCGAGCCTCGCCGCCGTCTTCGCGGCCGCGACGACCGGCGGCGCCAGAATCCTCGGCCGGGGGGGCGATCTCGGCCGGATCGCGCCCGGGTACGCGGCAGACCTCGTGCTCGTCGACCCGACACGGGCCACGTGGCCGTGGGTCGCCCCGGACGTCGATCCGCGGGAGCTGGTGCTGCTCCGGGCGCACGGTGACGACGTCCGGACCGTGCTCGTCGACGGCGAGATCGTGCTCCGCGATCGCCAACCGACCCGATTCGACCTCGACGAGGTCGTGGCCGAGACCGTGGCGCGACTGGATGCGACGGCGGTCGACCCGGCGACCCGGGCGCTCGGGGAGCGGCTCCGCCCCCACCTGGCACGGTTCCTGAAGTCCGTCGACCGCCCCGGCTGATCAAGGGCGGCGCCGTCACGCGTGGCGGGGCAGAGCCCCTCCCGGCTCGCGCCGCTCGAGCAGGACCACGTCGCGCCACTGTCCCCGTGCGTCGCGGCCGATCCGCTCGTGCCGGCCCACGCGACGGAACCCGGCACGCTCGTGGAGGACGAGCGATGCGCCGTTCTCGGCGAGGACACCCGCGAGGAGGGTCCAGATGCCGGCGGCCGCGGCCGCTGCGACGACGGCG
>DASUMJ010000291.1:0-4955 GCA_036277775.1 Candidatus Limnocylindrales bacterium | reverse complement strand
CAGGCCGCCCTCGTTCATGAACCGGATCAGGACCTTGTCGCCCTGCTGGGCGATGATCGGGACGGTGGCCGGGAAGCCGTGCCCGTTGATCGTGAAGCCGCCCAGGGCGTCGTTGTGGATGAACACGACCTCCTGGGTGACGCCGTACTGCTGGGCGTAGCCCTGGGCGGGGTCCCGGGGCTCCACGATGAACGCGCCCAGCAGGCCGCGGCCGACCTGGTCGGTGGCGTTGTGGTGGGAGTGGTACATGAGCGAGCCCGGGCGGCTGGCCGTGAACTCGTAGGTGAAGCTCTCGCCCTTGCCGAACGGCTTCTGGGTCACGAACGGGACGCCGTCCATGAAGAAGTCGTCGAACTCGACGCCGTGGAAGTGGACGCCGGTCGTCTCCTCGAGGTTGTTCGTGAAGATCGCCCGGACCTTGTCGCCCTCGGTCACCCGGATCGTGGGGCCTGGGGTCTGGCCGTTGTAGCCGAGGGCCGCGACCGGCGGCATGAGCTCGTCGATCGACTGCTCGATCTCGTCGACCGTCAGGCGGAAGACCTTCCACTCGCCGTCGATCTCGGGGGTCAGCGGCTCCAGGGCGTCGTTCAGGACCAGCTGCGGGACCTGGACGAAGGCCGGCTTCGCCTCGAGCTCGGGGTACGCCTCCTGGGCGCCGAGGATGTCGACGAGCTTCGCGAACGCGGCGGCGCCGTAGATCCCCTCGAGGGCGGGGGCGAGGTTGCCGACGAATCGGCGGACGACCCGCCGGGCCGCGATGTCGTGGTCGCTCCAGCCGGGCGGGAGGCTGCTCGACGGCGTCGCACTCGGCACGACGCTCGCCGAGGCGCCGGGCGTTGCCGCCGGCGTCGGCGCGGGTCCGGCGCTCGAGGTGGCGACCGGTCCGAACGTCCAGGCCGGGGACGGCGTCGCCGGGGCACACGCGGCCAGCGTCGCGGCCACGAGCCCGCCGCCGGTGATCGCGGCGCCGCGCAGGAAACCGCGGCGGGTGAGCTCCGGGGTGAGGATCGTGGCGGGAGCCGCGTCGGGGCCACTGGGGTCGGCGTCGACAGGCTCGGCCGCGGGCTGCAGGGCAGCCTCGGAGACCGGGGTCATGGAATCGTTCCTCCGCGAGACGTGACGGGACGCTGGCTCCAGCAGCCACATTCCCCGGGGCGACGGTACTCGACCGGCGGCCCCCCGTCCGGGTACGAATCGCCCCAAGGTTCGGGCCGTTCAGCCCGGGGTCACCTCATCAACCCCGGGCCCACCCATCAGCCCCGGGCGCGACGGAGGACCTCGCCGGCCACGATCTCGCGGTGGACCTGGTTCGTGCCCTCGTAGATCTGGGCACCCTTCGCGTCGCGCATGAGGCGTTCGATCCCGGTCTCACGCGAGTAGCCGCTGCCGCCGAAGAGCTGGACCGCATCCGTGGCGACCCGCATGGCGGCATCCGAGGCGGTCCACTTCGCGAGCGATGACAGCTCGCCGATCGGCTCGCCGCGATCCTTGGCCCGTGCCGCCTCGTGGGTGAGCGCCCGGGCGGCGGCCACCTCGCGGGCCATCTCGGCGACCATGAACCGGAGCCCCTGGAGCTCGGCGAGCGGCGCGCCGAACGCCGTCCGCTGGTGGAGGTACGCCGCCGCCTGCTCGAGCGCGGAGCGGCCGATCCCGACGCAGGCCGCGGCGATCGAGATCCGGCCCTCGGCCAGCGCCGAGAGGGCGATCCGGTAGCCCTGCCCTTCGTCGCCCAGGCGTCGCCCGTCCGGGACCTCGGCGCCGTCGAAGATGAGCTCCGCGGCCGGGCAGGCCCGGATTCCCATCTTCTTCTCGTGGGCCCCGAATCGGAAGCCGGGCGTGCCCTTCTCGACGAGGAAGGCGGTGATGCCCTTCGGGCCCTTCGACGGGTCGACCGTCGCGAAGACCAGGTATCGGTCCGCCTCCGGGGCGTTCGAGATCCAGATCTTCGTGCCGTGGAGGCGGTAGCCCTCCCCCACCCGCTCGGCACGCGTCCGGAGCGCGGCGGCATCCGAGCCGGCGTGCGGCTCGGTCAGGCAGAACGCTCCGAGCGCCTCGCCGGCGAGCATCGGTGGCAGCCAGTCGGCGTGCTGCGCGGCCGTCCCGAACGTCACGACCGGGTACTGGCTGAGGATGTGGACGCTGAGGGTCACCGCGGACGCCATGTCGGCGGCTCCGATCTCCTCCATGACGAGCGCCCAGCCGAGGTAGCTGAAACCGGCCCCGCCGATCGACTCGGGCAGCGGCGCGCCGGTCAGCCCCAGCTCGCCCATCCGGGTGAAGATCGAGCGGTCGAAGCGCTCGGCCTCGTCTCGCTCCACCGCCGTCGGCGCGAGCTCGCGCTGGGCGAACTCCCGGGCGGTGTCGCGGAGCAGCCGCTCCTCGGCGGTCAGGCCGCCGGCGCCGGGACCGGCCTCGTCCGCGATCGCCGCCACGGCATCAGGCCCTCGGGTACGTGTGGAACCCGCGGCCGGTCTTCTGGCCGAGGTGGCCGGCCGCGACGAGGTCCTCGAGGACCTTCGGCGGGCGGAAGTGCTCGCCGCCGATGCCCTCGTGGAGGACCTTCATCACGTTCAGGCAGACGTCGAGGCCGATGAAGTCGGCCAGCTCGAGCGGCCCCATCGGATGGTTGAGCCCGACCTTCGCGCCGGTGTCGATGTCCTCGGCCGTGCCGGTCCCCTCCTCGAGCGTTCGCATCGCCTCGGCCAGGAGCGGCATGAGGATCCGGTTGACGATGAATCCCGGCCGGTCGGCGGAGACGATGAGCTGCTTGCCGAGCTCCGAGGTGAGCTCGCGGATCGCGGCTTCCGTCGCGTCGGTCGTGGCGGCGCCGCGGATCAGCTCGACGAGGGGCATGACCGGCACCGGGCTGAAGAAGTGCATCCCGACGAACCGCTCGCGACGGGCCGGCGAGACCGCCGAGGCCAGCTCGTCGATCGAGATCGAGCTCGTGTTCGAGGCGAAGATCGTGGCCGCCGGCGCGAGCTCGTCGAGCCGGCGCCAGAGCTCCTGTTTCACGGCCAGGTCCTCGAAGACCGCCTCGACGACGAGGTCGGCGTCCCGGACGGCTCCGGGGTCCGACGTCACCGTCACGCGCCCGAGGATGGCGTCCCGGTCGGCGGCCTCGAGGCGGCCCTTGGCGACGGCCCGGTCGAGGTTGCCGGCGATCCGGGCTCGGCCGGCCTCGGCACGGGTAATGTCCGGCTCGTAGAGGGTCACCGGCCGGCCGATGGCGGCATGGACCTGGCCGATGCCGTGCCCCATGAGGCCGGCACCGGCGACGAAGATTCGGTCGATCGACATGGCGACAGCCTACCCCGCCATGGCCGCCCGCGACCGGGCCCAGGACCGGCCCCAGACGAGGAGCCAGGTCGCGCCCGTGCCGGCCACGATCCCCGAGACGAGGAAGGTGGCCGGATAGCCGGTCGTGACGGCCATGAGGCCGAGCAGCGCCGGCGACAACCCGAACGCGACGTCGAGGAAGAGACTCGTCGTCCCGACGACGGCGCCGCGCTCGTCGGGCGGCACCCCCATGACCGAGAGCGCCACGATCGCCGGGAAGGTGAACGCGACGCCCCCGGCGAAGACGAACGTCGCGACCCACAGGCCGATCTCGGTCGGGAAGAGCCCGGCGATGACCATGCCCGCGGTGCTGAGGATGAGCGCGGTTCCCGAGAGCCGTGCCGGGCCGAGCCGGTCCGGCAGGCGGGCGAAGACGATCCGGAGCCCGATGACGACGAGGGCGAACGCGGCGAGATAGCCGCCGACGCCATCGAGCCCCAGGTCGTCGCCGAGGAGCGGCAGGAAGGCGAACCAGGCGCCCATGCCCCAGGCACCGCACAGGACGAGGAGACCCGGGATGATCCCGTGCCGGTGGAGCAGGCCGCCCTCGTGGCCGGCCGCGCGGCGATCCTCGGGTCGCAGCGTCTCCGGCGCGAACCAGCTGATCGCGACCGCCACGAGGCTGATCGCCGTCGCGGCGATCCAGATCGCCGTGTAGCCCGACGAACCGTAGAGCCATTCGGCGAGGACCGGCCCGATCGCGACGCCGAGGTAGAGCGCGGTCGAGATGAGGCTGATCGCCTCGCCCCGGCGCCGCTCCGGCGCGAGGTCCGTGGCCGCGGCCATGCCGCCGACGAAGAAGACGGCCTCGGCCGCGCCGAGGAGCAGCCGCATCACGATCAGGAGCGGCACGGTGTCGGCGATGAGGTGGCCGGCCGCGGCCACGACCTGGAGCGCGGCGCCGGCGATGAGCATGATCCGCCGGCCGCGTCGGTCGGCCCAGCGGCCCGCGAACGGTCGAAGGAGCAGCGACGAGATGCTGAACGACCCGACGACGAGGCCCACGGCCAGGTCGTCGCCGGCGAGCGGGCCCGCGGTGAACCGGGGCGTCGCGGGGAGGAACATCCCGCTGGCGATGAAGAACCCGAGGACCGACGCCGAGATCCCGAGGAATGCCGGGGTCATGAGCCGCTCGTCGCCGACGGCGGCAGTCGCGGTGGGGCGGCCGCTCAACGGCGGAGGCTCGCGAGGAGTCGATCGACCGCCGCGAACGGATCGAGCTCGTGATCCGCGACCGCTTGCAGGATCGCGGCGGTCGCGCTGCGCCGCTCCGGTGCCTCGAGCTCGGCCCGCATCCGGTCCGCCAGGACCGACCAGACCTGCGCCTCCGCGCGGGCGAGCCGCGCCGAGGCCACGGCCGGGGCCGACTGTCCGGCCGCGCGATGGCGGTCGAGCGCGGCGAGGAGCTCCGGCATGCCGGCACCCGTCGTCGCGGTCGTGACGAGGACCTCGGGCTGCTTCGGTCGCGGGCGATCGTCGGCGGGTGGGGCGGGGTCCGGGACGGCCTCGTGGCCCGGGACGGCCTCGTGGCCCACGGCAGCCTCGTGGCCCGGCGCGGTCGTTCCGGGAGCCCGGTGGTGGCCGCGCTCCCCCGTACCGACCCGCGCCACGGCAAC
>DASUMJ010000290.1:0-3099 GCA_036277775.1 Candidatus Limnocylindrales bacterium | reverse complement strand
GCGGAGCTGGAGCGCCAGTCGAAGTCGACGGCCATCCCGCGCTCGAGGAGCGACTCCCAGGCGCCGCCGCCGGCCCGGAACCGGGAGTCGAACTCGCGGCAGGCCCAGACCAGGCCGTCGGCCGTCGGGTGGCGGAACACGAACCCCGTCCCCGCGCCTGGATGGTCGTGCTCGTCGCGGACCGTGTCGCGCAGCCCGCCGGTCGCGTGGACGATCGGCGGTGTCCCGTACCGGAGGGCGATCATCTGGCCCGTGCCGCACGGCTCGAACCGCGACGGCATGAGGAACCCGTCGGCGCCGGCGTAGATCCGGCGGGCCATCTCGCGGTCGAAGCGCTCGATGAGCGCGACGCGATCGGGCTGGGCGGCGGCGAGCCCGCGGAGGCTGCCGACGAGCTCCGCCGGACCGGAGCCCTGGACGATGAGCCGGAGGCCGTCGCCGAGGAGCGTCGCGGCCGACGCCGCGAGCAGGTCGAACCCCTTCTGCGGGTCGAGCCGCCCGATCATCCCGAGGACCGGCCGCGGATCCGCCGGGTCCATCCCGAGGCGCTCGAGGAGGTCGGCCCGGCAGGCGGCCTTGCCGGACCGGTCGGCGCGCGAGTACGGCGCGGCGATCGCGGCGTCGGTCGCGGGGTCCCAGAGCTCGGTGTCAAGGCCGTTGAGGATGCCGACGAACCGGTCGCCGCGAGCCCGGAGGACCGGGTCCAGCCCCATCCCGAAGGCCGGGGTCAGGGCCTCGGCGGCGAACCCGGGGCTGACAGTGTTCACGAGGTCGGCCCGCTCGATCGCCTCGCCGAGGAGATCGATGCCGACCGCGTCGGGGGCGAGAACGGCGGTCCACGCCGCGCCGAGCTCGGCGACCCGGGCCCGGGGCGTCCAGCCGTGGTAGGCGAGGTTGTGGACCGTCAGGAGGACGGCCGGGTCGTCCGGGCCGTCGCCGCCGTAGCGGACCGCGGGCGCCGCATGCCAGTCGTGGAGGTGGAGGACGTCCGGCGGCCGCCCTTCGCTCCGGAGCGCCTCGAGGGCGGCGCGGCAGAACAGCCCGAAGCGACGCGCGTTGTCCGGATGGTCGACGCCCCGCTCGTCGCCGTAGTAGCCGCCCGGCCGGTCGAACGATTCCGGGTGGTCCACGAGCCGGAGCCGGTAGCCGTCCGCGGCGACGTCGAGGATCCGGACGTCGGCCGTCGCCGCGCGGCCGGCCGCGGGATCGGGGACGAGGATCTGCCGCTCCCCGGTAACGCGATCGGGCGGCACGTCGACCGTCCGGTAGCGCGGCAGGAAGACGTCGACCGGCAGCTCGACCTCGTCGCCACCGAGCTGGCCGATGGACCGGGCCAGGGCGTCGACAACGTCGGCCAGGCCGCCGGTCTTGGCCCACGGCTCGCACTCGGCGGCGAGGAACGCGACGCGCATCGGCATTGGGGCATGGTATCGGCCGACGACGCGGCGGCGCCTGCGACCCGGTGGCGGCACGAATCCGAAAGGATTCGGGCGGCCGGCGACTCGTGGATCGACGCGTGACAGGGTCCGTAAACCGGTACAATGCCGCGCGCATGGATCCCCTCGTCCGCATCCCGTCGGTGCCGCCGACGGTCGTCCGCGTCCCGCCGAGCCTCGAGGGGCTGCGTCGCCTCGCCTACAACCTGTGGTGGACCTGGCACCCCGAGGCAAAGGCGCTCTTCGCCCGTCTCGACCAGGTCGCGTGGGGCCGGCACAAGAACCCGATCCCGGTCCTCCTCGGGCCCATCCACTGGGCGGAGGTGCTCGACAGCTCGGACTACATGGCCGAGTACGCCGAGGTCATCGGCGAGTTCGACCGCTACCTCGCGAACGGCCGCGACCACTGGTTCCACCAGCAGCACGCCGCGGAGCTGACCGGCCCGATCGCCTACTTCTGCGCCGAGTACGGGCTCCACGAGTCGCTCGGCATCTACTCGGGCGGGCTCGGGGTCCTGGCGGGCGATCACCTGAAGACGGCGAGCGACATGGCGCTGCCGCTCGTCGGCGTCGGGCTGCTCTACCGGCGCGGCTACTTCCGCCAGACGATCGATGCCGACGGCCACCAGGAGCACGCCTACCCGAACTACGACCTGTCGCGCCTGCCACTGGCCCGGGCCCTCGACCGCGAGGGCAACCACCTCACGGTCCACGTCGAGCTGCCGGGCCGCGACGTCCGGGCTGACGTCTGGACCGTCCAGGTAGGTCGCGTCCCGCTGCTCCTCCTCGACACGGACATGCCCGAGAACGGCGACGCCGACCGGCCGATCACCCACCAGCTCTACGTCCGCGGGCGCGAGATGCGGCTCCACCAGGAGCTCGTCCTCGGCGTCGGCGGCGTCCGGGCGATCCGGGCCCTCGACCTGGAGCCCGCGGTCTGGCACCTGAACGAGGGCCACTCCGCGTTCCTCCTCGCCGAGCGGGCCCGCGAGTTCGTCGCCGCGGGCGTGCCGCTCGACGAGGCCCTCGCCCGGATCCGGCGGAACAGCGTCTTCACGATCCATACGCCGGTCTCGGCCGGCAACGAGCGTTTCGACGCCGGGCTCGTCCGGCAGGTGGCGGGGCCGCTCCTCGACGGTGACGGCCGGCCCGGCACGGGCGGCGTGCCCGTCGATCGGGTCCTCGACATCGGCCTGGGGCCGGACAACGACGCCTCCCAATTCGACATGACGGCGTTCAGCCTCCGCCTCACCCACGGCGCGAACGCCGTGAGCCAGCTCCACGCGGCGACCGCGAACGAGACCTGGCGGGAGGTCGTCCCCCACGAGATCCTCGGCGTGACGAACGGCATCCATACCCCGACCTGGGTCGGGACGCCGTTCCGGACGCTCCTGGGCCACTACCTCGACGCCGACCTCGACCACCTCGACGCGGCGACCTCCGCCCGACGCTGGTGGGAGCGGATCGAGCGGATCCCGGCCGCCGAGCTCTGGGAGGCGCACCTCCGCCAGAAGGGCGAGCGGGCGCACTTCGCACGGCGCCGCCTCCGCGCCCAGCTGGCCCGGCACGGCGAGCCGCCGGCCGTCCTCGACGAGCTCGACCGGGTCCTCGATCCCGACGCGCTGACGATCGGGTTCGCCCGGCGCTTCGCGACGTACAAGCG
>DASUMJ010000289.1:0-19102 GCA_036277775.1 Candidatus Limnocylindrales bacterium | reverse complement strand
GATCCGGCCGAGGACCGGATCCGGGTAGCGGTCGTCGCTGACCGCGGTCGGGACGTAGATGTCGATGCCCCCGAGCGCGTCGACGACATCGATGACGCCCATGAGGTCCGCCACGAGCACGGCGTCGATCGGGCGGCCGGTGAGCTCTGACACGATCCCCCGAACCGCTCCGATGCCCTTCACGGCCCCGGTGCCCGGCCAGCGGTCGGGGTGCCGGGCCGTCGCTTCGACGTAGGCCTCGTTCAGGAGCCCGGTGAGGCAGCCGCAAGCGACCGCGTCGCGCGCGAAGCCCGGCGGGAACGGCGCGTTCTGGAGGTTCCGGGGCAGGCCGATCATCGCGACCCGGCCGGTCGCGACGTCGACCTCGATGAGCAGCATGACGTCCATCCGCCGGCTCCAGCGGTCGCGGCCGGCGTCGGAGCCCAGGAGCAGCAGGTCGAAGCGGCCGTCGTCGCCCCACGGGATCGCGCCGGGGCCGTCCCACGGGATGGCGGCACCGAGCGGGGGCAGGGCGCCGGCGCCACCGCCGCCGGTGTACGGGCCCTTTGGCGGCGCCTTGGTCGGAGCCGGCGTCGGCAGGGGCGTGCCCGCCTCGTCGATGCCGTTGTCCGGTCGCCGGGGCTCTCCAACCACGGCCCCGAACCGGGGCGGCGGCGTGATGTCCGGCTCGGGCTCGGCCGACGGCTCCGTCACGCCCGGACCGGCGAACATCGAGTCGAGGAAGTCGTTCGTCGTCGCGATGAGGCGGCCGGTCACGAGATGCGGGACGAGGACGAGGACCGCCAGTCCGAGCGACAGCACCGCGACCGATGCCGGCGTCCGTGCCTCGAACCGCGCGCCCTCCACGGCCGCGAGGATCCGCCAGGCGGCGAATGCGACGTTGAGGACCGCAAGGACCGGCAGGACCCCGGGCGAGACGACGATCGCGAGGACGCCGATCGGCCCGACCGCGAGCAGCAGCCCGACGAGCCAGCCGATCACGGCGAAGGTCGGAATCAGGAACACGAGGGCAGCCCGACGGCGGCCCACGAAGAGGTGGCCTGCCCCGGGCACGACGAGCCCGAGCACTCCCGCGACCCCGAAGCGCACGCCGGAACTCTCGGCGTCCGGGCCGCGGCTCGTCAAGCGTCGGAAGGTCCCAATCTCGGGGCAGGACGGCTCCCGACCCCGCCGGCATCGGGCGCGGATCGGGCACACTGCGCGCATGACGATCCCCGACTGGCCCGCGATCCTGATCCTCGGCCGCGACACCTGCGAGGACACCATCCGCGCCCGCGCCCACCTCGTCGCGCGAGGGATCCCGTTCCGCTACCGGAACGTCGAGGTGGACGCGGAGGCCGACACCATGAACCGCTCGTACAACGACGGCGTCCGGGTCACGCCGGTGATCCTGATCGGTAACCCGGACCGGCCGGCGCGCGTCGTCATCGAGCCGTCGAATGACGAGCTCGACGGGGCGATCGCGGCGGCGATCGAGGCCGTCCCACCCGGCTGAGCCCGCGGGAGGCGGCGCGGCGGTCCGCGAGACGGCCCGGGGCGGCTCGGGCCTCGGACCTCGGGCCTCGGGCCTCGGGTAACGGCCTCGGGCCTGGCGCCTACCGCTCAGCCGAAGCGGTCCCGGATCTCCCGCCCGAGATGGTCGAAGAACCGCGACGAGCGGTTCAGGTATCCCGAGTGGACGCCCGGGAAGGCCCCGCGCTGCACGGCCCGCCGGTCGCAGACGTCACCGAGATGCTCGAAGACCGCCCCGACCGGGTACGACAGGTAGTCGTGCTCGTGCCAGACGTTGAGCCATGGCGTGAAGAGGCGTGGACGGACGACGTCGCGCGGTGCCGAGGGCATGACGCCCAACGCCCGAAGCGCGGCCGATTGCGATCCGACGGTCACGAGGAGATCGGCCGGCCGTCGATCGGGCTCCGGGCGGGCCTCGTCCCGGAGCAGCGTCGCCAGGGTGTCGACGAGGATGATCCCGCCGAGGCTCAGGCCGACGGCCACGACCGGCCGGTCGCCGGCGTCGCGGCGGATCTCGAGCAGACGCTCGGCTGCCGGGCGGATGACCGCCTCGGGATCGCGGAGATAGCCGAGGACGTCGGCCATCGTGATCCCGGCATGGTCGACCATCGCGTGGTGGACGACGCGCATCGCCGGCCGCGTCAGCGGATCGAGCGAGACACGACCCTCGCGACGGCCCTCCGCGACCGCGGCCCGTTCCGCGGCGGTCGCGGCGAGGTCCGTCCGGGCCGGGAAGGTCTTCGGTTCGCGCGGGCCGCCGGGCGCGACGGTCGTCACCGAGGGAGCGGCCCTTGACGCCCGCGCCGCGCCGCGCTTCCGGGCCCTGGAACGCGAATCGTCGTCGCAGGGCGCCTCGGCGTCCCGGTTCCGGACGAATCGCAGGAGATGGGCCTGCGGCGACGGCAGATACGGCCGCCAGTCGACCGGCTCGAAGGCGAAGTCGACGCCCGTGAGGTGCGCCTCGAACGCCCGCCGGGCATCGATCGTCTTCCAGTCGCTGGCGCCGTAGGCGAAGGCGATGACGACGGACGGGTCGGGCATGGGCCCGATTCTGCGCCACATCCGGCCGCCCGGCGTCGCGGAACGCGACCCCTGGCGATGCGCGCGGGCCGAACGGCCCTCGAATTCGGGGCCCGTTCGGCGCGAGATTCCCAGGATCGAAGGCTCGGATTCCGTGACAGCCCCTGCTATGATGGGCCCGACTTCGGAATTCCTTGCTGCAATTTCTTGCAGAGCCCGGCCGCAGCCAGCGGATCGGAGCTCGAGGACACCGGTTGAGAGGACCAGCCATGACCTCGTCCGCGATCGAGGCCCCCACCCCTCGGACCGACACCACGATGCGTGTCGGTGTGATGGCCGGGGTCCGTGACATCAGCGTCCAGGACATCGCCACCCCGGTTCCGGGGCCCGGGCAGGTCCTCGTCCGCATCCGGGCGACCGCGATCTGCACCTGGGAGCAGCGGAGCTATTCGGGCGCCCAGGCCAACAAGTTCCCGTTCGTGGGCGGCCACGAGATGGCGGGTGAGGTCGCGGCGATCGGCCCCGGCACCGACACCGACCTCCAGGTGGGCGAGCGGGTCGCGATCGGCTCGGCCATGTGCGGCAAGTGCCACTGGTGCAAGACCGGGCAGGACCGCGCGTGCAAGCAGCACTACGGCGTCGTCTCGAAGTACGGCGACGCCTGGGGCCCGGGTGGCTTCGCCCAGTACAAGGTCCAGGCCGCGGACGGGGTCTATCGGGTGGGCGACGCGCCGTTCGAGACGGCGGCGCTCTCGGAGCCCCTGTCCTGCGCGATCCACGCCACCCGGCTCCTCGACCTCCGCGTCGGCCAGGACGTCGTCGTCATCGGCGCCGGCGTCATGGGCCTCATGAACGTCGTCGCCGCCCGCCAGCACGGCTGCCGGGTGATCGTCAGCGAGATCGACCCCGACCGCCTCGCAATGGCCGGGCGGATGGGTGCGACCGAGCTCATCGACGCCAGCAAGGTCGACCCGGTGGCCCGCGTCAAGGAGCTCACCGAGGGTCGCGGCGCCGAGGCGGTCATCACCGCAATCGGGCATCCCAAGGCGAACGAGCAGGGCATGGCGATGCTCAGCGATCGGGGGCGGTTCGTCCTCTTCGCCGCCGCCCACCCTGAGCCCGACTTCACCTTCAAGCCGAACGAGATGCACAACCGCGAGACCGGCGTCTTCGGCGTCGTCTCCGGCGAGGTGCAGGACTTCTACGCCGCGACCCGGCTCATCCGCTACGGGCTCGTGGACCTTTCCCCGCTCATCGACATCCGGTATCCCCTCGAGGAGATCGCGGCGGCGCTCGAGCACGCGATCAAGCCGGGCACGTACCGCGTCGTCGTCGAGCTCTAGTCGCCAGTCGAGCTGGATCGAAGGAGATCGCCACAATGAAGCGCAGGATGCATCGGCTGCTCCGCGAGGACGGCCGGATCCTCATCGTCGCCATGGACCACACCGCGTTCATGGACGTCCCGGTCGACGGCCTCGTGCAGTACGGTGAGACGTGCCGGTCCGTGGTCCCCGCGGGCGCCGACGCCTTCCTCTCGCCGATCGGCTCGATCATCGCCTACGGCGACGCCATCGGGTCGGCCGCGGCCATCGCCTCGTTCGACACGACGCCGCCGTTCCTCGAGGTCTCGGTCGAGCGGGCCCTGTCCGTCGGCGCCGACGCCGTGAAGTCGATGCTCTACCCGTTCACCGGCGACGATTCGATCCGCCAGGCCGCCCGCCTCGCGGCCGATGCCGCGAAGTACGGCCTGCCGTACATCGCCGAGTCGGTGCCCGGCGGGTTCGCAGCCGCGGACATGCACACGCCGGACAAGATCGCCGCCGGCGCCCGGATCTCGGCCGAGACCGGCGCGGATGTCATCAAGACGTTCTACACCGGCGACCCGGAGTCGATGCGCAAGGTCGTCGAGTACGCGATGGTCCCGGTGGTCATCCTCGGCGGTGCCAAGAAGGGCAACGTCCGCGACCTCTTCCAGGACGTCTACGACGCCGTGATCGTCGCCGGGTGCGCCGGCGTGGCGATCGGCAACAACATCTGGCGCGATCCGGATCCGGCGGGGATCACCCGCGGCCTCGCGGCGATCATCCACGGCGGCAAGTCCGTGGACGAGGCGCTCGAGCTCGCCGGGCAGCTCGTCGCGAGCTGACCGGGGATCGACAACGGAGGGCGGCCCCATGGCCATCAACGTCCAGCCCACCGCCGACGCGCGGTGGTCGCTCATCAGCGCGGAGCCCTACCAGCTCCTCATCGGGGGCCGGCTCGTGCCGGCCCGCGACGGGGCCGTCTTCCCGTCGATCAGCCCCCGTGACAACCAGCCGATCGCGAAGATCGCCCAGGCCGGCACGGCCGACGTCGCCGACGCCGTGGCCGCCGCCCGGGCGGCCGTGGACGAGGGGCCGTGGGGCCGGACCACGGCCAAGGATCGCGGCGCGGCGCTCCTCCGGATCGCCGACCTCGTCGAGCGCCACGCCGATGAGCTCGCGTTCCTCGAGTCGGTCGATGCCGGGAAGCCGATCTCCTCGGTCCACTACTCCGACCTCGCCATCTCCCTCGATTCGCTCCGGTTCTTCGCCGGGCGGGCGCGCCTCTCGCGGGGCGCGGCGTCGGAGATGCCGGACGCGGCGGTGATCCACCACGAGCTCCTCGAGCCGATGGGGGTCGTCGCCGAGATCCTGCCGTGGAACGGGCCCCTCTGGACCGGCGTCCAGCGGATGGCCGCGATCCTCGCCGCCGGCAATGCCGCGATCATCAAGCCGGCCCAGATGGCGTCGCTCACGTTCATGCGGCTTGCCCAGCTCCTCCTCGAGGCGGACCTCCCGCCCGGGGTCGTGAACGTCGTGGCGGGGCCGGGCGGCGTCGTCGGCGACGCGATCGTCGAGCACCCCGGCGTCGACATGGTGTCGGTGACCGGCGGAATCGAGACCGGGGCGCGCGTCCTCCAGGTCGCCGCGACCCAGGTCAAGCGGATCTCGCTCGAGCTCGGCGGCAAGAACCCGAACGTCGTGTTCGCCGATGCCGATCTCGACACGGCGGTGTTCTGGAGCGCCCTCGGGGCATTCGGGAACACGGGCCAGATCTGTGTCTGCGGGTCCCGGATCCTCGTCGAGCGGCCGCTCGTCGAGCGCTTCACCGCGGCGCTCGTCGCGAAGGCCGAGGCGATGGTCGTGGGAGAGCCGCTCGACCCGGCGACGGAGCTCGGGCCCGTCATCGCGGCGTCGCACGCCGCGAAGGTCTGGGACTACATCGAGATCGGGAAGGGCGAGTCGACGCTCGCCACCGGCGGTGTCCCGTACACGGACGAGGTTCGATCGAGGGGTGCCTACATCCCGCCGACCGTCTTCACCGGCGCGACCCCCTCGTGCCGGTTCGCCCGGGAGGAGATCTTCGGGCCGGTCGTCGCGATCGTCCCGTTCGACACCGAGGCCGAGGCGCTGGCCGTCTCGAACGACACGACGTACGGCCTCGCGGCCGGGCTCTTCACCCGCGACCTCGACCGCGCGTGGCGTGTCGCGAAGGGCCTCCAGGCCGGCCAGGTCTACGTGAACCAGTGGTTCTCGCCGGGCGTCCTCGAGGAACCGTCGCACGGCTACAAGCAGTCGGGCTACGGCGGCGTCGGGATCGAGAAGTACCAGCAGTCCAAGAACGTCTTCTTCCGGGTGTCGGACCCGGCCCGCTGACCGTCCCGTGAGCGAGCAGCGTCCCGCGTCCACTAGGGTTACCGGCGCCGCGCCGGGCCGCCCAGACGGCCCGCGCGGCGTCACCGGCGTCGAGCTCCACGTCGCCGACGTCGACGCGTCGATCGCGTTCTACGGCGTCCTCGGGTTCCGCGTCGTGCGGCGCTGGGAGGCCTGGGTCCGCCTCGACCGTGACGGAGCCGAGCTCGTCCTCCAGGGCGACGCCTACATCCGCGGCCACGAGCACTACTTCACGCCCCATCTCGATCGGTCGCCGCGGGGCGTCGGGGTCGAGATCACGGTCGAGGTCGAGGACGTGGATGCCGTCCACGCGGCAGCGGTCGCGGCCGGGCTCCGGATCGTGAAGCCGATGCAGGATCGGGCCTGGAAGGCGCGCGACTTCCGGCTCGCCGACCCCGACGGGTTCTTCATCCGCGTGACGTCGCCGCTCCGCCACGAGGTGACGCCGAAGGCGTAGGTCGCGAGGCGACCCTCGATCTCGAGCCGAGTCCGTGCCCGGCCACCAGGTACCTGGCCAGATCGACACGGGAGGACGACAAGCGCAGCTTCGTGCCCCGCAGGGCCGAGGGAGGCGGCTCTTCCCGGTCCCTGGTCACGCTCGGATGCGAGCCGGTGCGCCCAGGAAGGCGGGCGGCGCGCGCTCGGAGTCGCCCTAATCGTCCAGGGATGTCGGTTTGGCCACGTCCCCGGGGGGCCGGCGCGCGTCCGGACCCGCCGGCGGCGGTGCGGACCGCGGAGCCCCGCGGCGCAGCTGCGACACGAGGATCCCGGCGGTCACGAGCGCCACGCCCGCGATCATCGGCAGCGAGCCCGACTCCCCGAAGACGACGACGCTCGCGGCGAAGCTCAGGACCACGCTGCTCGAGCTGATCGTGTTGACCGTCGCGACCGGGGCGTGCCGCACGGCCATCGCGAGCCCGCCGAGCGCGACCGCGTTCGCGAACCCCGAGAGGAACACCGCCCCGGCCGAACCCGCGTCGGCGACCACCGAGCCCGGCACCGACAGCTCGCGCACCGCCACGATGACCGCGAGCGGCACCATCCCGCCGACGCTCGACGCCGCGAGGGTCACGAAGACGAGCGGTCGTCGCCGCTGGGCGGTACGGCTGATCGCATTCGCGGCCGCGTACGTCGTGCCGGCGGCGAGCGCGAGGAGCAGGCCCAGCCACCACAGCTCGCCGACGGACCCGCCGGTCTGGGCCCAGCCGATCGCCACGAGCCCCAGGACGATGATCCCCGCGCCGGCGAGCTGTTCGCGCCGCGGCGGCTCCCGCTGGAAGACGGTCCCGATCCACATCCCGCCGAGGACCGAGCCGCCCTGGACGCCGCCGACGGTGATCCCGAGGCCGCCCTCCCGGAGGGCCCCGAAGTAGAGGATGTTCCCGAGCGCGAAGCTCGCCGCGCCGCCGGCGAGCAGGAGCAGGATGAGGCGCCAGCCCAGGAAGCCGGGCCGCGACGGCCGGAACTCGACCGCCCCGGCGCGGAGCACGATGACCCACGCGACGACGAGCACGGGCACGAGCCGGATCAGCGAGCCGAGCGCCCCGTCGATCGTTGGCGCGGCGGCCCGGAGCATGACGTTGACGATCGTGTAGGCGATCGCCGCGACGAGCGCCCAGCGCTCGCCGATCCCGAACTGGAAGGCGCTCACAGGTCTCCCGGAAGTCCCGGAGCCCCCGGGACATGCCGGTGGCCCGGACCGAGGGCCCGGGCCACCGATGCGATTGCGCGATGCAGGATCCGTCTACTGCGCGGGCGCAGGCGGCGGGATGCAGTCGGGCTGGTAGAACTCGTGGAGGATCGACGGGCACTGCGTCGTGGGATCGATCGACATGCCCTGGAAGAACGGGAACGCTCCGACCATCGCCACGATCACGTAGACGACGAGCAGGAGGATCGGCGAGACCCGCCGCCGGGCCAGCAGCCACCACGTCAGCAACGTGAAGAGCAGCGGCAGGAGGGCGGGCATGATGTCGTCCAGGAGCTCGTTCAGCTCGAAGAAGCCCTGGTCGACCTGGAGCGTCAGGGTCACGAAGACGTGGACGAACTGGAACGTCAGGGCTCCCAGGACGAGGTTCCCGAGCGCTCCGGCGCCGACCACGAGCCGGTCCAGGAGACCCGACCGGAGGAGCGAGGTCACGCCCTCGCGACCGCGGTCGTAGCCCTGGAACCAGAAGAAGTAGGCCAAGCCGATCATGATCGCGAGCTCGGCCACGAAGTAGATGATCGGCCCGAGGATGTTCCCGGCTGCCGCGAGGCTGATGCCGACCGACAGCAGGATCGGGGTGATCGTCCCCTGGCTGATCGTGTCACCGACGCCGGCGAGCGGGCCCATGAGGCCCGACTTCACGCTGTTGATCGTGTCGTCGTCGATGTCGGCGCCGTTCGCCCGCTGCTCCTCCATGGCGATGACCGCGCCATGGATGATGCCGCCGACGTTCGGCTCGGTGTTGAAGAAGACGAGGTGGCGCTTGAGGGCCGCCTTGATCTCGTCGGGGTCCTTGTAGAGCTTCTTGATGATCGGGACCATCGCCTGGGCGAAGGCCGTCCCCTGGAGACGCTCGTAGTTGTAGTTGGCGTGGCTGAAGAACGTCCACAGCCAGAACGACCGACGGACGTCGCTGCGATCGAGCTTGACGGGCTGGCGATCGGTGTTCATGTCCATGCCCATGTCATGCCCCCTTTGTCGACATCGCCCGGTCGGCGCGATCGCCGACGAACGCGACATGGAGGAAGGCCAGGGCGACGCCGATGACGCCGATGGTCACGATGTTGAGGCCGCCGTTGCTGGCCGCCGCCATCACGTAGCCGATGAAGTAGTACGGCCAGACCGTGCCCCGGAAGATGAACCGCATGTTCATCGCGATGCCGATCGCCGGCAGCAGGCCGCCTGCGATCTCGAACCCGCGGAGGATCCACGGCGCGTTGCTGTTCAGCCAGGTGATCGCGTCCGAGACGACACCCGTCCCGGCGTACACGGCGATCGCGGCCGGGAAGAAGCTGATCAGGAACAGGAAGATCTGGGGTGGCAGCCAGTTCATCCTGGCGACGCCGTCGGCGTCGCCGGCCTCAGCCCGGGCATCGGCCCAGTGGGCGAAGACCGCGTCCACGCTCATCCGGGTGAAGAAGATGATCGTACCCAGCAGGCCGACCGCGACACCCAGCGAGATGGCCGCTTCGGAGGACAGGCCGCCGCCGAGGGCCAGCGCCGTCCCGACCCATCCGGCGACGGACGGATCCGCGGGGATCGATCCGCCGGCGGAGATGAAGCCGAGGTACAGGATGTTGATCGCCGCACCGATCTGGGCGCCCGCCACCGGGTCACCGAAGATGATGCCGACGATGAAGCCCGCGACCAGCGGCCGGTAGAGGCCGAAGAAGCCGCCGATGCCGAGGATCCACGGGCTGTTCGACAGGTAATACCCGAGGCCGACGAGGGCGGCCCGGATCAGGTCGTTCGTCCCCTCGCCCTCGCCCGTCTGCGCGAAGACCGGCCCGGCGAACAACAGCGCCCCGAAGAGCACCGTCGTCAGCAGCACGGCCACGCGCATCGCGAGCGGCGAGGCTTTCACGCGCGTCATGTCGCGCACCTCCCACACACCTCCTGTGATCCCTCCTACTTGTCGACCGACTTGAAGGCCACGGGCCGGTCGCTCTGCACGATCCGGAGCTCCACCGTTGTACCCATCGACTCGATCGTGCGCATGGCCGTCAGCTCCTCCGGGGACGCGGAGATGTTCCGATAGAGCGGCTTGCGGCCCGGCCCCGCGCCGATGCCGCCGACGTTCAGGAGCGGAAACTCGACGCCGGCCTCGCGGAGGCGGAGCGCCGTGACGGGCGAGCGCATGAGGACGAAGACCGGTTCCGGGTCGTCGACGAGCTCGCGGACCCGCTCCGTCCCCTCGGCGAGCTCGTGGATCTCCACCGTCACGCCCGCCGGCGCGGCGAAGGTGATCACCTCGCGCAGGAACTCGTCGCGGGCCGTCCGGTCGTCGACGATCACGATCCGCTTGGCATTGAGCGCCTTGAGCCAGATCGCGACCACCTGGCCATGGATCAGCCGGTCGTCGACTCGTACGAGCTTCAGGGCCATCGATTCCTCCACTGCGGGGGCGAGGGCTCGGTGGGTCCGTGCCCCGGAGCGATCGATCGTGGCCGGGTCCTCCAGGCCCGTCCGCGACCCGTCGTCACGGCTGTCTCGTCGCGAACATCCGGCTCGCATCCACGAGGGCCTCGCGACCGCTCGCGACGAGACGCTCCACGGATTCGCCGTCGAGCGCGTCGGTGCTCATGGCCGCCTCGATGAGGACGGCCAGGTTGACGCCAGAGATGAGCACGGAGCCGGGCAGGCGGCGCGTCGCGACCATCGCGACGTTGTGGGGCGTGCCGCCCGCGAGGTCCGTGAGGATGAGGATCGGCCGCGTCGGATCGCCGACGGCCGCCATGAACCGCTCGGAGTACGTCTCGGGGGAGTCGGTGGGCAGCAGCCCGACGGCGGAAACGCCGTCCAGCCGGCCGCAGATGAGCTCCGCGGTCGAGACGAGCGCGCCGGCGAGGTCGCCGTGTGCGGCGACCACGATCCGGAAGTCCCGCATGCGCCTCCTCGGGGAGACTTGCCAGCCGCGAGAGAATCTTTGCGGCACATTCTTGCAGGTCCCGCTACGGCCCTGTATACCTTCCGCGTCGGGACGCTGTCAAGGTTGACGGACCCGAATCGGGAACGGGCTCAGCGAGCCAGCCGGGAGGCAGCGTGTCGAGAGGATCGGACGGGGGCGGAAAGGGCGGGCCGGCGGCCGACCGCGAGGTCCTCCGGCTGGTCGCCGAGCTGTACTACGGGCGCGACCTCCGCCAGCCGGAGATCGCCGAGATGACGGGATTCTCGGTCTCGAAGGTGAGCCGGATCCTCGCCCAGGCGCGCGACGTCGGGATCGTCCGGATCTCGGTCGAACCGTCGACCGACGACCAGCCGGCACTGGCCCGCGAGCTCGGTGAGCGGTTCGGGGTCGAGGTCTGGCTCACGCCGGGACGTGAATCGGACCCGTCCGCGGCGGCCCGCCTCTGCGGCGTCGCCGGCGCGGACGTCGTCGTGGGCTGGCTCCCGGCATCGGGTGCGCTCGGAATCGCGGGCGGGTACACGATCGATGCGCTCGCCTCCGCCCTCCCGCGCCGGGCACTCTCCGGGCTGACGGTCGTGCCGGTGGTCGGGGGCTGGGATTCGCGGAACCGGTACCTCGACGTCAACGAGCTCGCCCGGCGGATCGCCGACCGCCTCGGGGCCCAGGTCCACTACCTCCATGCCCCGGGCATGCTCGACGACGAGGAGACGAAGGAGGCGCTCCTGCGTGACAGCGGCGTGGCCGCGACGACCCGCCACTGGGCGTCGCTCGACGCGGCCCTCCTCGGCGTCAGCGGCGGCCCCACGATCCTCCCGGGCTACGGCACGGTCATGGACCGTCTCGACGACCTGAACCGGCGGCGCCTCCTCGACCTCGGGGTCGTCGGCGACGTGAGCGGCCACCTCATCCGCGAGGACGGGACGATCATCGAGGACGAGTGGAGCCGCCGGACCATCGCGATCTCGGTCGAGGAGCTCCAGCGGATTCCGAAGGTCGTCGTCGTCGCCGCTGGCTCGAACAAGCACCGCTCCCTGCTCGGCGCGCTGCGGGCCCGACTCGCGACCCACCTCGTGACGGACCGGCCCACGGCGGAGGGGGTTCTTCGGCTGGCCGCCACCGGACCCCTCGCCCGCACTCGTTGACGGGGCCGTCGACCGGGCCGCCATCGAGCCGCCGGCGCAACCCGCCTTGATCGAACCCGGGAACGCCGCGCGTCAGTCCGCCGGCACTCCCGCGGGGCGGGCCAAGAGCGCGGACGCCGCGGCCCGGACCTCGGCCGCGGTCCGGGCACGGAGAGCCGTCGCGGCGAGGTCCCGGAGCTCGGCGGTCGTCACCCGGCTCAGCAGCATCCGGACCTCGTCGAGGGCACCGGCGTCCATCGACAGCTCGTCGACCCCGAGGCCGACGAGGACGGCCGCGCCGAGCGGATCGCCGGCCAGCTCCCCGCAGACGGCGACCGGGATGCCCCGGCCGTCCGCGCCGTCGACCGTCGCGCGGATCGCCCGGAGGACCGCGGGGTGGAGCGCGTCGGCGACGGCCGCGAGCCGGGCGTTCGTCCGGTCCATCGCCAGCACGTACTGGGTGAGGTCGTTGCTGCCGATGCTGAAGAAGTCGACGTCGGTGGCCAGCTCGGCGGCGCAGAGTGCCGCGCTCGGGACCTCGACCATGATCCCGACGACGAGTCGCGCGGCGCGAGCCACGCCCTCGGCATCGAGCGACGCGAGCGCGTCCGCCACGATCTCCCGGAGCATCACCACGTCCTCGTGGGTGCTGACCATGGGGGCCATGAGGTGCGGGACCGCGTCGGCCTCGGCGCCGGCCCGCGCGATCGCCCGGACCTGGGTCCGGATCAGGCCCCGGTCCTCGTAGCAGAGGCGGAGGCCGCGGACGCCGAGGAAGGGGTTGTCCTCGGGCGGGAGATGGAGGTAGGGCAGGGCCTTGTCGCCGCCGATGTCGGCGAGCCGGATCACGACCGGCCGGCCGCCGAACGCCCGGAGCGCCGCGGCGTAGGCCGCAACCTGCTCGTCCTCCGACGGCGCATCGGAGCGGCCGATGAACAGGAACTCCGTCCGGAACAGCCCGACGCCCTCGGCCCCGGCGTCGAGGGCACGGGGCGCATCCTCGGGCCGGCCGATGTTCGCCAGCAGCGGCACGGCCTGACCGTCCGCGGTCATGCCGGGCCGGCCGCGGAGCTCGCGAGCCGCGGCGCCCGCGTGGCGGCGCTGCTCCCGCCGCGCCTCGAGCCGGGCCAGCGCATCCCTCGAGGGCGAGACCGACAGCGTTCCGGCTTCGCCGTCGAGCCCGAGGAGCAAGGGTTGGGGAGGGCCGTCCTCACCCGCCGCCTCGGCGGCGGCCTCTGCCGCGTCGAGCGCCGCGACGAGCCCGTGGATCGCGACGACGGCCGGGATCCCGAGGCCGCGGGCGAGGATCGCCGCGTGGCTCACCGGCGACCCGCCCTCGAGCGCCACGCCGAGGAGGGATCCGGGCGGCAGCTCCGCGGTCACGGACGGGGGGAGGTCGTCGGCGATCGCGATCGATGGGCGGTCCGGCAGGGCGATCTCGCGGCCGGCCACGATCCGTGCGATCCGCGAGCCCACGTCGCGAACGTCCGCCGCCCGCGCCGCGAGGATCTCGTCCGGCAACGAGGCCAGCCGCTCGGCGGCGGCGCGCGCCACGGCCTCGACCGCGGCCGCGAGCGCGTCGGGGTCCGCGGGCCCGATCGCCGCCACGCGGGCCGCCGCCTCGTCGAGGAGCATCGGATCGACCGCCATCATCGCCTGGGCGTCGAAGATCGCCGCCTCGTCGTGACGACCGATGGCCCGGACCCGGTCCGCGAGGGCCAGCAGCTCCTCGGACGCGCGGTCGGCCGCGGCCCGCACGTCGGGCAGCGGGATCCCGCGCCCGGCTGCGTGCCGGTAGCGCCAGGCCGGCCCGATCGCGACACCGGGTGCCGCGGGGAGGCCGCGCAGCTCCATGTCAGGCGTCGTCACCGGGCACCGCCGCGGGAGCCTCGCCGAGACCGCCGGCGACGAGGTCGGCGAGGGTCCGGGCGGCATCGTCCTCGTCGTCGCCCTCGACCCGGAGGCTGATCCGGTGCCCCGCCGAGACACCGAGCCCGAGCACGCCGAGGATGCTCTTGGCGCTGACCTCGGCGCTCCCGGTCGTGACGTTGGCGACCCGGACATCCGCCCTGAACCCGGACGCGGCCTTCACGAAGACGGCCGCCGGCCGCGCGTGGAGCCCGGACGGATTGCGGACATCGACCTCGATCGCGGTGCTCATCTCACCCATCGCCTGCAAGAAATTGCTGGAAGGAATTGCCGACCCGACGAGTATAGGCCGGGCAGCCGCCGGCCCGCGCCCGCCGAGCGGACCGGTTCGACGGTCGGTCCGGCCCGTCCCGCGCGCCGGTCGTGGCGTGGCGCCACGGCTCCGGTACGCTCCGGGAGCATGTCCACCGACATCGTCCTCGTCAATGCCGGCCGCCTCCTGGACCCGGAAACCGGCGAGCTGGCCGAGGGACGCTCGATCCTCGTCCGGGACGGCATCGTCGAGGCGGTCCTCGTCCCGGATGCGGCGCGTCCACCGGACGGCACGGTCCGGACGCTCGACCTTGGCGGGCTGACGGTCCTTCCGGGCCTCATCGACGCGCATACCCACCTCGTCGGCCGGCTCGAGTACGCCGGCCTGCCGGCCATCGACGAGACCGCGGAATCGGAGCTCCGCGACGGCGCCGCGAACGCGCTCGCGACACTCCACGCCGGGTTCACGACGGTGCGGGACGTCGGGACGTACCGCGGCCTCCTCGACGTCGAGCTCCGCCGCCGGATCGAGCACGGCGAGGTCGCCGGCCCGCGGATGCAGTGCGCCGGCGCGATGATCACCCGCCCCGGCGGCGGCGGGGAGGTCACCGGCGACCCGGGCGTGGCGATCCCGCCGGAGTTCCGCCTCGGCGTCGTTCGCGACGTCGGCGAGATGCGGGAGACGGTCGCGCGGCTCATCGCCGGCGGGGCCGACGTCATCAAGCTCATCGTCACCGGTGCCGTCCTGACGCGCGGAACCCGCGTCGACGACGTCGAGCTCGAGGCACCGATGATCGAGGCCGCCGTGGCGACCGCGACATCGCTCGGCGCGTTCGTGGCCGCCCACGCGCACGGTGCCCGCGGGATCCGCGTCGCGGCCGAGGCGGGCGTCCGGTCGGTCGAGCACGGCTCGCTCATCGACGACGCGGGGATCGCGGCGCTCCTCGCCCGCGGGACCTGGCTCGTCGCCGACCTGTACGACGGCGACTGGATCGCCGAGGTCGGTCGCCGTGACGGCTGGCCGGCCGAGACGCTGGCGAAGAACGACGCGACGACGCTCGCCCAGCGGCAGGGCTTCCGACGGGCGCTCCGGGCCGGGGTCCGGATGGCCTACGGGACGGACAGCGGCGTCTATCCGCACGGGCGCAACGCGCGCCAGCTCGGCTACCTCGTGACCTGGGGCATGACGCCGATCCAGGCGATCCGGGCGGCGACCGTCGATGCGGCGGCGTGCCTGGGCTGGAGTGACCGCGTCGGCAGCCTGGCGCCGGGCCGGTTCGCCGATCTCGTCGCCGTCGAGGGCGACCCTCGAGCGGACGTGACGGTGCTCGAGCGGCCGGTCGTCGTGGCGAAGGGCGGGGTCGTCGTCCGCGACGAGCGGGCCGGGGCGACGCCTCAGGCGGCGAGGTCGGCGGAGTAGCCCTCGACGCTGACCTCGATGAGCGGGCTGTGCTCGACCATGACGTCGACGTCGGTCCGTCGCCAGATCCGGGCGATGCGCTCGAGGGCCGGGCGACGCTCTGCGGGATCCGTGATCACGCGGGCGGTCGCCGGCAGGTCAGCCGCGTGCGGGGGCCGAAGGTGGATCGTCAGCCTCGGGTCGGCCTGGAGGTTCCGGAGCCAGGCCCGGGTGCGACCCGGGGCGGGCATGCCGCTGATGTAGATCCTGCCGTCGAGGTTGTGGTAGACGATCTCGATGCGCCGCGGTTCGCCGGTCCGCCGGCCTGTCGTCGTGATGTCGATGAGCTGGCCCTGTGCCAGTGCGCGGCGGATGGCGTCGTCCATGGGGACCCTCGGCTGGGCCCGGCAGCGGCCGGGCAGATCGTTGCGTATGCAACGATCTTGGCACGCCTCCGGCCGCGCGTCAACCGGCCCCGGCGCCCTTCGCGGCGCGCGCCTCGGCCTTCGCCGCCCGCTTGCCGGCCTGGTACCGGGCGAGGGCATCGGGCGAGTCCACGTCGCCGAGCGTCGGATGGGCCGGCAGGACGTCGGCGAGACCCGGGAGCGACAGCCCGAGCCGCTTGCCGAGGATCGCGATCGTGCCGTTCACCTTCATCGCCCCGAACCCCGGCAGGCCGGCGAGGCGGGCCCGCAGGTCGCGGCCGTCGACGGCGTCGCGCCAGAGCCGCGAGGCGTCGTTGCCGTACTGGTCGGCGATGACGCGGCAGAGCTCCTGGACCTTGCCGGCCATCGAGCCTGGGAATCGATGGAGCGCCGGGCGGTCCCGGAAGACGCGATCGAGCTCGCCCGGGTCCATCGCGGCGATCCTCGCGGCGTCGAGATGGCCGAGCCGTTTGCGGAGCTCGTGCGGTCCCGAGAAGGCCTTCTGGACGGTCACCTGCTGGTCGAGCGCGAAGCCGATGAGGAGCGCCAGCGGCTCCTCGACGAGGTATCGGTCGGCGGCCTCGTCGCCGGTGAAATGGAGGCGGTCGTCGGTCGTGGGCATGGCGGGGATGGTACTGCGCCGCGGTCCGGCGGGCCGGGCCGGGGGTTGCGCGGGGGTCGTACGATGGGGACTGCAGGAGGTTGCCTGAACCGATGACGGGACAGCACCGCTCCCCGGCTCCTGAGTCCGGACGCAGGCCCTCGGACCTCTGGGTCCCGGACCTGGCGATCACCGCGGATGTCAGTCGCGGCTGCAGCAACCTCGCCCAGGTGCCCCGCGCGGGCAACATCAGCACCGACACCCGCGCGGGCTGAGCCCGGTGAACCGGGACGGGCGATGCGTTCCCACCCGATTCACCGGTCCACGCACGACGGAAGACCCGCGCCCACTGGGGGACGCGGGTCTTCAGGATTCCGAGGGCCGGCGGAGGAGCCCGCCGGCGGGCCGGGTCAGCGCCCGGCGCGACTCGGGGTCGCGGTTCGGGCGCCGCTCACCAGCGCCGTCCCCGCCGCGAGGAGCGAGGTGCCGATCCAGAGGCGGAGACCCGCCGTCCAGCCGAACCGGTGATCGGGTGTCGCCGCGCGCTCATGGCGCAGCTCGGCGGCCGTGGCGTGGAGGTCCCGGATCCGGTCCTCCGTCGTCGTCGTGAAGTGCAGCATCAGTCCGTCCCTTCCCGGTCTGCGTCGGATGGTCGTGTGGTCAGGTCATTCGAGGACGATTCGGACGCCGTCGCCGTCGGCATCCTCCACGTCGAGGATCGGTCCGCGGGTCCCGCGGGCCACTGCCGCCTCCACGTCCGCGACATGCGCGGCAGAGAGGCCCGGGATCCGCCCGAGGGCGAGCCGCCCGAGTGAGACCGGGATCCGGAGGTCGACGACGCGCTTGCCGCCGTCGCGGACCTCGAGCCGGGCGAACCGCGGCGTCGATTCCCCGCCTGCGGCGGCCTCGGCGGCCGCCGTGGCCGCGGCGGCGTCGCCCCGGGCCCGGTCGGCGGCACCGAGCGCGTCGAGGATCGGGCCCGCCTCGTCGGCGGTCAGCCGCCCCTCGGCGACGAGTCGGAGCACGCGCTCCATGGCTCCCTCCACGTCAGGCCTCCTCGATCTCGGCGAGGCGGCGCATGGCGACCTCGACGCTCAGCTCTCCGCGCTCGAGGGCGCGGAGCAGGTCCAGGCGAGCGACCTCGCGGCCACCCGCGGCTCGGTCGGTGTCGGTCGTCGGCGGGGTCGGGGGCGTCGGCGGGGTCGGGGGCGCTGCCGGCTCCGGCGCCGTCGGTCGGGCCGGCGGCTCGGAGGCGACGGAGGCCCCCGCGGCCGCCGGTGTGGTGGCCTCGCCCGGGAGCTCGTCACGCGGCGCGAGGACCCGGAAGTCGCCCGACACCGACCGGAACGTGAAGGGCACGCCGCCGTCGCCGACGACGAGCTGCTTCCGTCCCGGGCCCTGCTCGCGACGATGCGGCAGGTCGCTCCGGAGCTCGCCGGTGACGGTCCGTGCCTCGACCCGGATTCCCATCCGGCCGACGACGGCGACGTCGCCGCTCACGGTCTCGACCCCGAACGGGCCGCTCCCCGAGAGCGCGGCGTCGATCCGGACGTCGCCGGAGGTCGTCGCGACCTCGGCCCGGCCCAGGCGCGGTGCCCGGACCGTGAGGTCCCCGGAGATCGTCCGAGCCCGGAGGTCGAGCGCCGCGTCCGCCGCGAGGCGGACGTCCCCCGACACGGCCTCGAGCTCGAGGGCGCCGGCGATCCCGGTGAGGGTCACGTCGCCCGAGGCCGTCCGGACCTTCGAGCGGCCGGTGAGGCCGACGACGTCCAGCTCGGCGCTGGCGGTCTCGATCGAGACGGTCGCGGTCCGCGGGACCTCGACGTCCAGGTCGTGCGACGACCGGCGGGCGAGCCCGAAGACGACATCGAATCCGAACCGGTCGGGCGCCGTCAGCGACAGCTGCCCCGCGCCGGTCTCGACGTGGAAGCCCTCGGCCAGCGGCCGGCCGTTCCGCTCGCGGACGCGGGCGACGGTGCCGTCGACGCCCCGGAGGTGGACGGAACCGGAGAGCTGGCGAAGGTGGAAGCTGCCGGTGGCACCGATCTCGTGCTCGAGCGCGGCGCCGTTCGTCGTCGTGGTCATCGGGCATCCCTCCCGAGGGCGCGGATCGCGTCCGCGGCATCCTCGGCACTGATCTCGTGGCGGGCGAGGCGCTCCAGGATCTGCTGGCGCGTCGCCGTGGTGGCAGCGGTGTCGGCGGCGAGCTCCGGCTCGGTCTCGTCGGCCTCGGCCCGTGGCCCGAAGCCGAGCGCCCGCACGAGCGCCTCGACGCGGGACCGGATCGTCGGGTACGACAGCCCGAGCTCGCGCTCCATGTCGCGGAGGTTGCCCCGCGATCGGAGGAAGCTCTCGAGCAGCGCGAGCTGGTCGCGGCTCAGCCGGCCGAACCGGCCGACGCTGAAATCGCCCTCCAGCGTCGTCCCGCAGCTCCGGCAATGGAGCCGGGTGACCGCGAGCTCGCCGGAGCAGACGGGGCAGGTGGAGATGACGTCGTGCGGCATGCGGTGTGATCCTTGATCCGTGGCGTGT
>DASUMJ010000288.1:0-3392 GCA_036277775.1 Candidatus Limnocylindrales bacterium | reverse complement strand
GGCGAGGGCCGCGGACGCCGCGTCGCCCGCCCCGGCGGCCGCGAAGCTCGCGGCGAGGAAGAGCGGCACCCACGTCCACATCGCGAACAGCTCCCACATGTGGCCGAGGTAGCCGAGGTTCGCCAGCCGGACCGACGGCTCGCGGAACGCCCGCGCGGCGATCCGGAGGCTGAACCGCGGGGCACGCTGGTCAAAGGGCCCGGGGTCGGCGCCGGCCAGCACCGCGGCCCCACCGACGAACGCGGCAACCGAGGCCCAGGTGACGATGACCCGCCAGTCCGCACCGCCGAGCGCCCCGAACGCCCGGAGGAGATGCGGCAGGGCCGTGCCGACGGCGAGCGCCCCGAGCAGGATCCCGATCGCGGTCCCCCGGCCCACCCGGAACCAGCCGGCGATGAGCTTCATCCCGACCGGGTAGACGGCCGCGATCCCGGCGCCCGTGAGGAATCGGAACGGCAGTGCGGAGACCGGGTCCGTCGCGAGCCATGCGAACCCGAGGTTCGCCGCGCCGGTCATCACCGCGCCCCAGAAGAAGAGGCGGTCGCCCCGGATGACATCGGCCGCCCCGGTGACGGCCAGGAGGACCGCCCCGGCCGCGAACCCGAACTGGACCGCGACGACGAGCATCGCCAGCTCGAGGCCCTCCGGCTGCCACTCGAGGCGCAGGAGCGGGGTGACGGCCGCCGACGTGAACCACGGTGCCTCGGCAAGGAGGATGCCGATCGAGAGGACGAGGAGGACGCGCCACCGACCGGCCGGCTCGCCCGCGACGTCGGGCGTCGGGAGGGCCGGGGACGCGGCCGCGGCCATCGGTGCGGCTACAGCCGCTCGAAACGCTCGACCGGGAGGACGAAGACCGTCGCGCCGCCGACCTCGACCTCGAGCGGGTAGGGCATGAAGAACTCGCCCGGCTCCATGATCGGCGGCATCGGGTTCACGACCTGGGTGCGCGACGTGCAGTTCGCGCGGATGATCTCGAGGACCGCGTCGACCTTGTCGTCGTCGGCACCGACGACGATCGTGGCGTTCGACTGCTTCAGGAAGCCGCCCGAGGAGTGCAGCCGCGTCGCCCGGTGCTCGCCCTCGAGCAGCGCGTCGACGAGCGCGCCGGCGTCCTCGTTGTGGATGATCGCGACGATCAGCTTCACGCGCGGAGTATAGGGTGGCCGTCACTCGCGGAGACCCGTTCCGCGAGCAGGGCCGGGGTGTACGATGCGGCCCGCTCCCCGAGCGCGCCGACGACGCCGCGCGCCCGGGTCGGGCGCCCGTCAGCGTGCAGGAGCCCCGATCCGTGACCGATCGCGCCATGTCCCAGCCCACTCCCGAGGCGATCCTCGCCGACGCGATCGCGACGGTCGCCCGCGGCCGGACGCCGGACGACGACCTCCGGACCCTGCTCGAGGGCCTCGTCGCCGCGGTCGGGGCGGACGGCGGCTCGGTCTTCGTCTGGGACGGTGAGCAGGGCTCGCTCGCGCTCGCCGCGTCGGCGGGGATGGCCGAGGACGCCGCCGCCGCCCTCGCCGCCACCGTGGCAGCCGACCCGGAGCACCCGATTGCCCGGACCGCCCACGACCAGGCCGCGACGCTGGCGATGGAGTCCGGCCCGACCGGCACGACGCGCGTGACCTCGACCGCGCCGCTCCGCCTCGCGCACGACGGCGTCGAGGAGCCGATCGGGGCGATCGCGGTGTCGCGCAACGGGCCGTGGCGAACGACCGACGCCGAGGTGACCCTGATCGCCGCGTTCGCGGACCTCATCGCGATCACCGTCGACCGGGCCCGCCTCGTCCAGATGGCGAGCGAGCGGGCCGAGTGGGCGGAGCGGGTCTCGCACACCGACGCGCTCACCGGCCTCGCGAACGCCCGGACCCTGTCGCGGGTTCTCGAGCTCGAGGTCGCCCGGGCAAGCCGCCAGGGCACCGATCTCTCGGTCGTCCTCTTCGACGTCGACGGCCTCGCGGCCGCGAACGACGCGGCGGGTCCGGCGGCCGGCGACGACATCCTCCGCGAGGTCGCGGCGGTCCTCGCGGAGACGGTCCGGCTCGTCGACACCGTCTCGCGCTGGGGCGGTGACGAGTTCCTGCTCGTCGCCCCGGGCGCGGCCGGGATGATCGTCGCGCAGCGGGTCCTCGAAGCCGTCGCCGCGCGACCGGAGATCGCCGGCCGCTCCTACTCCGTGTCGGCCGGCGTCGCCCGCTTCCCGGCGGACGGGGCGAGCCCCGAGGAGCTCATCGCCGCAGCCGAGGCGGCGCTCGCGACCGCGAAGGCCACCGGACCCGGAGCCCTCGCCGCGGCCGACGCCGCCTGACCCCCCGCTAGCCGCTCGCGCCGCCCAGCGCGCCAACCGTGAGCACCGGCTCGGTCGGCGTGGTTGCTCCGGGAGCCGGCTCGAGGGTCAGGGCCAGGATCGCGCCCGGTTCGGCCAGGGCCGTCGAGCCGCTGAACACCCCCGTCCCGGCTTCGCCGACGACGAACCCGCCGAGCGGCACCGGTGCGGCGTCGCCGACGATCACCCACGCCTCGTAGACCTCGGTCCCGACCGTCGGGTCGAGGCCGCGCATTGAGATGACGACCGTCCCGTCCGGCCCGCTCGCGGCGAAGCCGGTCGCGGTCGTCGGCGCGCCCTCGGCCGGGGCGATGATCGCGGTCGTGGCGCCGGGCTGGACGGCGACCTCGAGGACGCGGGCGACGCCCTGCTGGTACGCCGCTGCCGCCGCGAGGTCTCCTTCGGCGCCGTCGAGTCGCGACTGGAGCTGTAGGTTCCACGCGCCGAGCGCCACGATGGCGAGGACCGCCGCAATCCGGAGGGTCCACTCGCCGGTCGACGTCCGGCGTGCGGCGGCGGGGCGATCGCGCGCCTCGGCGCCCGGGAACGGGGTCGGAGCCGGCGCGACGCTCGGGGCCGGGCGGGGGGCGATGGGCGGCTCCACGCCGGCGGCCGCGAGCAGCCGGGCCTTGAGCGACACCGGCGACTCCGCCTCGGCGGCGGCGAGCAGCCGGGCCTTGAGCGATACCGGCGGCTCGACGGGCTCGAGGCTCTCGGCCAGGTACGGCACGACTCCGCCGAGCTCCGCGATCTCCTCGTGCGCCTCGGGGCAGGTCGCGAGATGCTCGCGGACGGCGGCCGCCTCGTCCGGCGGAAGCGCGCCCAGGACGAAGCCCGCGGCGAGGTCGCGGACGTCGTCGCAGGACAGCGTCATGGCTCGAGCCCGTCGGCGGGCAGCGACGCCGTCGGCGCCTCGCCGGTGAGCGCCCGGCGGAGCGCGAGCAGCCCAAGGCGCATCCGGCTCTTCACGGTGCCGAGCGGCGCCCCGGTCCGCTCGGCGATCTCGGTCTGGCTGAGGCCGCCGAAGTAGGCCAGCTCGATGGCCTCGCGCTGGACGTCGGACAGC
>DASUMJ010000287.1:0-3354 GCA_036277775.1 Candidatus Limnocylindrales bacterium | reverse complement strand
ACGCGTCGCTCTTCACCCGGGCCGACGAGGTCGAGGCCGCCTGGTCGATCGCGACCCCGATCGTCGAGTCGTGGCTCGACGCCCCGGCGCCCGACTTCCCGAACTACGCGGCGGGGACCTGGGGCCCTGAAGCGGCCGAGGCGCTCATCGAGCGTGACGGCCGCCGCTGGCGGCGGATCTGATGACCGAGGCCGGCGGCACCACCGTCCTCCACGAGCCGCCGACCGTCGGCGAGCCGGTGCTCCGGTGGTCGTCGCGGACCCGGACGATTGCCGGTATCGAAGCGGAGCTCGCCCGGATCTGGGCCCAGGCGCCGCTCACGACGCCCGGCGACGACGGCGAGCCGGAGCGCCACGTGGCCGCGCGGACGAGCGTCATGAACCTCGTCGTCATCGCCCGCCGGCCCGAGATCGGGGAGCATGCGGCCGCGGTGATCCGGATGCTCGCCGGGCGGCACCCGTCGCGGACCCTCGTCCTCGCGAGCGCCGATCCCGACGGGCCGTCGTGGCTCGATGCCCAGATCCAGGCCCACTGCGTCCTGCCCCGTGCCGACGCCGCCGAGACGTGCGCCGAGTTCATCGCCCTCACCGCCGGCGGCGAGAGCGGCCGCCACCTCGCCCCGATCGTCGCCCCGCTGCTGATCCACGACCTGCCCGTCACGCTCTGGTGGCCGGGCGACCCGCCGCTCGCCTCGAAGCAGGCGATCGAGCTCCTCCACATGGCGGACCGGCTCGTCGTCGACGGGTCGGCCTGGTCCGGGGACGGCCTGGACCGCCTCGGTGCGCTTGCCGAGATCGTGGTGAACCGGAACCTCGGCGACGGGAGCGTGGCCGTCTCCGACTTCGCGATGCTCCGCCAGTCGCGCTGGCGGGAGGCGATCGCGTCGTCGTTCGACCGGCCGGAGCTCCGGCCATACCTCGGTGCGATCAGCTCGATCACCGTCCGGTACGCCGCCCGCCCCGGGGCCGGGACCAGTGGAACGAACGTCGTCAAGCCGCTCTACCACGTTGCCTGGCTGGCGTCCCGGCTCCGGCTGTCGGTCGCGGCGCCGCTGAAGACCGTGGCGGACATGAGCGTGGCCGATGGGGCCGACGAGGCCCGCGGGGCCCGCGAAGCCGGTGGGGCCGGTGGAGCCGGGGGCGAGGCCGCGACGCGCGGGCTCGGCGACCCGCATGTGGGGCTGCTCCGCGGCGGGCGGCGGCGGATCCCCGTCCGCCTCGAGCCGGCCGAGTCGCCGCTCCCGGCGGGGACGACGCTCGCGGTCGAGCTCACCGCGCGACGCCGCGCCGGGACCCTCGAGGTGACCGTCGTCGCCGAGGCGGACGCGGTCATCGTCCATGCCACGCTCGACGGCCGGACGCTGCCCGCGCGCCGCTTCATGGCGCCGCGTCGGACGGCGGTGGAGCTCCTCGCCGAGACGATCGAATCCGTCGGTCGCGACCCGGTCGCCACCGCGGCGCTCCTGACCGCGGCCGAGCTCGTGGGACGGGCATGAGCGCGGACGCGGCCACGGGGCCCGTGGCGGAGACCAAGCAGCACGATCCGGGCGAGCCCGACATCCTCGTGTTCCCCGACGCCGCGGCCGCGTCTCGCGGCGCGGCCGCGTGGATTGCCGAGGCCCTGACGGACGCCGTCGCGGCCCGCAGGATCGCCCACTGGGCCACGACCGGCGGCTCCGCCCCTGCCCCGATCTACCGGCACCTGGCCGACCCGCCGTTCCGCGACGAGGTCCCGTGGGATCGCGTCCAGCTCTGGTGGGGCGACGATCGCTGGGTCCCGCCGGTCGATCCCCGCTCGAACGCCCTCGCCTGCCGGGACATCCTCCTCCGGGAGGTCCACCTGCCCGCCGAGCACGTGCACCCGATCCCGATCGGCGAGGCGATGGACGCGGGCCGGCCGCCGTCGTGGGCAGCGCAGCAGTACGAGGCGGCGCTCCGTGGCGCGGGCCTGCCCGTGGCCCCGTCGGGCTTCCCGATCCTCGATCTCGTCCTCGTCGGGATCGGCCCGGACGGCCACCTCTTCTCGGTCTTCCCCGGCTCCGCGACCTGGGACGACCCGGCGTGGGTCCAGGCGGTCCCGGCGCCGACGCACGTCGAGCCGCACGTCGAACGAATCACGCTCCACCCACGGATCCTCGACGTCGCCCGGCTGCCCCTCGCCGTCGTGACGGGGGCGTCGAAGGCCGCGATCCTCGGCCGGGTCTTCGGGCCACGGGACGACGAGCGCAAGCTGCCGTCGCTCCTCGCGCGGCGCGCGGGCGCCACCTGGATCCTCGACGAGGCCGCGGCCACAGAGCTGCCGCCGGACGTCCGCGTCACGCGGGGCGCGGCGCTCGCGTGACCGAGCCGGACCGGATCGTCGAATCCCGCGACGGCACCCAGATCGCGGTCTTCGAATCCGGGACGCCGGAGCCGGGGACGGCGCCGCTCCTCCTCGTCCACGGCACGACCGCCGACCACCTGACGTTCCGGGTCGTCGGGCCGATCCTCGCCCGGCGCCGCCGGCTCCACGCCATCGACCGTCGGGGGCGCGGCGCCTCGGGCGACGGACCGGCCTACGCCGTGGAGCGGGAGTTCGAGGACGTCGCCGCGGTCGCGGACGCGATCGCGGCCGTGGGCTGGGCGCCGGTCGACGTCGTCGGGCACTCGTTCGGCGGTCGCTGTGCGCTCGGAGCCGCGCTCCGCACCGCCTCGATCCGTCGCGTCGTCTGCTACGAGGGTGCCCCCGCGCCGCCCGGCCACGCGTATCAGCCGCCGGGCCTGGCCGACCGCCTCCGCGCCCACCTCGAGCGCGGCGACCTCGAGGCGGTCCTCGAGACGTTCATGCGCGAGGTCGTGGCCATGGACGACGCCGGCATCGCCCGCTTCCGCGCCGACCCGGTCTGGCCGCTCCGCGTCGCGGCCGCGCCGACCATCCTCCGCGAGCTCGATGCCGAGCTGGACCCCGCGGCGTCGCTCGACGCCCTGGGCGCGGTGACGAACCGCGTCCTCCAGGTCCTCGGCACGGCCAGCGTCGAGGCCTTCCACGTGGCGACCGAGGCGCTCGACGCGCGACTCGCCGATGGGACCGTCGCGCGGATCGATGGCGCGGCCCACGCTGCGCACCACACCCATCCCGACGCCTTCGTCGCGGCCGTCGAGGCGTTCCTCGACTGACGATGCGACCGGTGAACCCGACGCCGTCCGCACCGATACCTCTGGCCATGACGACTGACGGCGATCCCCTCGGCCCCGACGCGCTCGACTTCTGGCTCGGCGACTGGGACCTCACCTGGGGCGACGCCGGCGACGGGACGCCGACCGGCCGCGGCACGAACCGGATCGAGCGGACCGTCGGCGGCCGCGTCATCCAGGA
>DASUMJ010000286.1:0-2336 GCA_036277775.1 Candidatus Limnocylindrales bacterium | reverse complement strand
GGGCGATCCGCCAGGCCTCGATGGCGTAGTCGAAGCACTCGGCCGGGGTCGCCGGCGCGACGATCGCGATCGGCGAATCCGAGTTCCGCCCGAAGAGCATCTGGAGGAGGTCGCCCTGCTCGGTCTTCGTCGGCAGGCCGGTCGAGGGGCCGCCACGCTGGACGTCGATGAGGACGAGCGGCAGCTCCGTCATCACCGCGAGCCCGAGGGCCTCGCTCTTCAGCGCGACGCCGGGCCCGGACGTGCCGGTGATCCCGAGCGCGCCGCCGTACGAGGCGCCGATCGCGGCGCCGATCGCGGCGATCTCGTCCTCGGCCTGGAACGTCTTGACCCCGAAGCTCTTGTAGCCGGCGAGGGCGTGGAGGATGTCCGAGGCCGGGGTGATCGGATACGAGCCGTAGAAGAGCGGCCGATCGGCGAGCTGCGAGGCCGCCACGAAGCCGAGGGCCGTCGCCTCGTTGCCGGTGATGTTCCGGTACTTGCCGGGGGCGAGGCGGGCCGGCGGGACGATGTAGCGCTCGTGGAAGATCTCGGTCGTCTCGCCGAAGGCGTAGCCGGCGCGGAGGGCGCGCTTGTTGCCTTCGGCGATGACCGGGCGCTTCGAGAACTTCTCGTCGATCCACTGGATCGTCGGGTCCATGCTCCGTTCGTAGAGCCAGAACATGAGGCCGAGGGCGAAGAAGTTCTTCGTCAGGTCGACCTGCTTGTTCGTGAGCTCGAGCCCTTCGAGGGCCCGGGCGTTCAGGGTCGAGACCGGGATCGAGAAGACGTTGTAGGCGGACAGCGAGCCGTCGGTCAGCGGATTGACCGCGTAGCCGACCTTGGCGAGGTTGCCGGGGGTGAAGGCATCCTCGTTCACGACGAGCGCGCCGCCGACGGGCAGCTCGCCGATGTTCGCCTTGAGGGCTGCCGGGTTCATCGCCACGAGCACGTCCGGCTCGTCGCCGGGCGTGTGGATGTGGCTCGACGAGAAGCTGAGCTGGAAGCCGGAAACGCCGGGCAGCGAGCCGGCCGGCGCCCGGATCTCGGCCGGGAAGTCCGGGTACGTGCTGATGTCATTGCCGAAGACCGCGGCGGTCCGGGTGAACTGGGACCCGGTGAGCTGCATGCCGTCGCCGGAATCGCCGGCGAAGCGGATCGTGACCCGCTCCAGCTGGCGCGTCTCCGTGGAGCGCTCCTCGACGGTCGTCACGCGCCCTCCGACCTGCGCATCTGCTGATGGGGGCGCGGCGGCAGGTTGAGGAGCTCCTCCGGGAAGGCCTCGGCCAGGTACTTCAGGATGTCCACCGGCCGGATGACGCCCACGAGCGCGCCGTCGTCGTCGACGAGCGGGACGTTCCGGTAGCGCCCGGTCTGCATCAGATCGATGGCGTGGCGGACCGGCTGGTCGAGATGGAGCGTCCAGGGGTGCTCCTTCATGAGCGCCTCGACCGGCTGCGCGAGGTCGACGTCATGGCCCACGAGGCGGGCGAAGATGTCGCGCTCGGTCAGGACGCCCCGGAGGCGCCCGTCCGGATCGGTGACGAAGACGGAATCGCCGGTCCCGATCTCGCGGATCAGGGCGAGGCAGCCGGCCAGGCTCGTGCCCGGTCGCACGGTCAGCGGATCGCGTCGGGCCAGGACCCGGAGCTTCTCGTCGGCGAGGGACGGGACCCGGGACGCCACGGCTCGCTCGGTCAGTTCGGTCACGAGGAGGAAGTGTACCGGGTTCCCCGAGTCCCACCCCTCGGGCCGAACGGCGCGAGTTGCCCGTGCCGACCGGCCCGCGGGGGCGGCGTGCGGTCTGTGGCGAATCGCGGAGGCGCGACCGCCACGCGGGCCGCGGCCCTGCCGCACGGCCCCCACGGCCCGCCCCCCGCCGGTCGCCCTCACTCGCCGTACGGGTGGTGGTCGAATCCGCGCGCCGCCAGCGCGGCCCGCCCCCCGCCGGTCGCCCCCCACTCGCCGTACGGGTGGTGGTCGAGCTGGGCGCTGCCCACACGGCGCGAACGAACCAGTCTCGTGCTCAGCGCGAGCGCGGGACCCGGTGGGGCGTCGCGGCGGCACGACCAGCACCCATGTCGCGAGTGACCGGCAACAAGAGGACGCCACCCAACCGGTCGAGGCCACGCCTGGCCCGGAGGCGCGTCGTGAGCTCTCGCCCGCGCAGGGGGTAGGCGCGATCGAGGACCGAGGCATGGGCGGCGAGCCGGCGTCTGGCTCCGCCGCTCTCGGGCAGGACGAGGACGGGGATCGCCCGCCACGGCCCGCCGAGCCCGAGCCGACGCTGCGCGACAACGGGTGCGAGTCGGACCTTCTCGTCGTGCTTGCGCAGGGTGGCCTCGATCGAGGTGAGC
>DASUMJ010000285.1:0-3033 GCA_036277775.1 Candidatus Limnocylindrales bacterium | reverse complement strand
CTCGGCGGCCGCCCAGACGGCGGCGGCCAGGTCCGTGGCCCCGGCACCGCCCTCGGCCCAGTGGTTCGCGACGACGGCATCGCGCGCGCCGGCGGCGAGGGCCACCGCGCGGACGGCCTCGACCTCGGCGGGCGTGTCGGTCGGGAAGGCGTTGATCGCGACGACGACCGGGACGTTGAAGAGGATCACGTTCTCGATCTGCTTCGCGAGGTTCTGGGCGCCACGCGTCACCGCCTCGACGTTCTCCTCCTGGAGCGCCGGGTCGAGCGGCTTGCCCGCGACGATCCGCCCGACGCCGCCGTGCATCTTCAGGGCCCGGATCGTGGCGACGACGACGGCCGCGTCGGGGCGGAGGCCGGAGGCCCGGCACTTGATGTCGAAGAACTTCTCGGCGCCCATGTCGGCCCCAAAGCCGGCCTCGGTGCAGACGATCTCGCTCGTGGCAAGGGCGATCCGGTCGGCAAGGACGGAGTTGTTGCCGTGGGCGATGTTCGCGAACGGCCCGCAGTGGACGAACGCCGGCCCGCCCTCGAGGGTCTGGAGGAGGTTCGGCTTGATCGCGTCGGTGAGGAGCGCGGTCATGGCGCCCGCGACCTTGAGGTCGTCGGCCGTGATGGCGCTGCCGTCGCGGGTCGTCGCGAGGACGATCCGGCCGAGCCGCTGGCGGAGGTCGGCGAGGTCGCTGGCGAGGGCGAGGACGGCCATGACCTCCGACGCGACGGTGATCACGAACTCGGTCTCGCGTGGGTAGCCGTTCTCGCGGCCTCCCAGCCCCACGACGATCCTCCGGAGGGCCCGGTCGCTGATGTCGAGGGCCCGCGGCCAGAGCACGTTCAGGGCGTCGATCCCGAGGCTGTTGCCGTGATGGATGTGGTTGTCGACGAACGCCGCCGCGAGGTTGTGGGCCGCACCGATCGCGTGGACGTCGCCGGTCAGGTGGAGGTTGAAGTCCTCCATCGGGATGACCTGGCTGTGCCCGCCACCCGCCGCACCGCCCTTGATCCCGAAGACCGGTCCGAGGCTGGGCTGGCGGATGCAGACCGCGGCCTTCCGGCCGATCCGGTTCAGGCCCTGGGCGAGCCCGACCGTCGTCGTGCTCTTGCCCTCGCCGAGCGGTGTCGGGCTGATCGCGGTCACGACGACGTACTTGCCGCGCGGTCGCTCGGATTCCAGGCGCTCGATCGCCTCGAGGCGGATCTTCGCCTTCGTGAAGCCGTAGGGCTCGACCTCGTCGTCGCGGAGCCCCAGATCGTGGGCGACATCGAGGATCGGGCGCGGCGTGACGGAGCGGGCGATCTCCAGGTCCGACGGCAGGCTCATGCGTCTCCTCGGGCGGCCGATGGTCCGGCCGGTTTCGATGGGGCGTCCCCGGAACGTTCCGAGGCGCGCGGTGGCTCGGGTGTCGCGGCCGGCGCGGCCGCCTCGGGCGGCGCCGCACGCTCGTCAGCCTGGCGCTGGGCCGCCCGCACGAGGTGGGCGAGGAGCAGTGCATTCGTGAGCGGCCCGACACCACCCGGGACCGGGGTGATCGCCGCTGCGACTTCGCGCGCCGAGGCGAAGTCGACGTCGCCGACGATGTGCCCGTCGACGACGTTGATGCCGACGTCGACGACGACGGCACCGGGCTTGAGCATCGCGCCGGTGACGAGGCCGGGGCGGCCCGCCGCGACGACGACGATGTCGGCCCGGCGTGTGTGCACCGCGAGGTCGCGCGTCTTCGAGTGGCAGACCGTCACCGTCGCCCCGTTCTTCACGAGCATGAACGCGACCGGCATGCCGACGACCGGTGAGCGACCGATGACCACGGCCTCCGCGCCGGGAATGGTGACCCCGGATCGCTCGAGCATCTCGAGCGCTGCGTGGGCCGTCGCGGGCACGAAGCCCTCGTAGCCGAGCCGGAGGAGCCCGGCGTTGAGCGGATGGATCCCGTCGATGTCCTTGAGCGGGTCGATGGAATCCACGACGACGCGGAGTCCGATCCCGGGCGGCAACGGCATCTGGACGATGATCCCGGACACCGCCTCGTCCGCGCTGAGTCGCCGAAGGGTCGCCGTGAGGCCCACCGCCTGGGTCCCGGGATCGTCACCCGGGACGTCCTCGAACCGGCTCGCGATGCCGACGGCGGCACAGGCCTTGAGGATCCGTTCGAGGTAGACCATCGACGGCGCGCTCCGGCCGCAGACGACAACCGCGAGGCCCGGCGGCCGGCCGTGAAGCGCCGTGAAAGCGGCCACGTCCGCCTTGACCCCGGAACGAATCTCCTCCGCGAAGGGTGCGCCCTCCAGGAGCCGCGCTCCGGCCTCGAGGGTCATTCCGTGGAGTCGATCGGCGGACGGGCCTCGCCGCTCGCGACGACCCGACTGGTGGCGGCAGCGAGCGCCGCGATCGCCTCGAGGAGCTCGTCGACTCGGGCGCCGGTCGTCTCAGCCCAGGCGGCGTCGCCGACGGACGGCAGGTTCACGCGAACGTTCGCGGCCGCACCTCGGGCGCCCGCCTCGGCGAGGAGCGCGGCGACGTGGAGATCCGACGAGGCGTTGACGTTGCTCCGGCCCGCCAGGCGCTCGGCCTCGGCGACGACCTCGGCACAGGCTTCCACGCAGCGAAGCGGCGCCTCGGCGGCGATCCGGGCGGCCGCCCGCATCGCGGCGGTGCGGGCCGTCTGCTCCCCCTCGGTCTCGCGGGGGAGCTTCAGGGCCGCGGAGAACGCACCGTAGGCCTCGGCGTCCTCATCGGCCAGGCGGAGGAGGCGGTCCGCCAGCTCAGCCCCGGCGACCTTCGCTCGCGCGTGGGTCCGCTCGTGGATCGCGTACTTCGGGCGACCCTCGGAGAGCGCCGCGACCATGGCGACGAGCGATGCCCCGAGGCTGGCCGCGACCGCCGACGCGCTGCCGCCTCCTGGCGTCGGGTCCGCCGATGCGAGCCGGCCGACGAACGCGTCGAGCGTCAGGTCACGAAACGTGGCCGGTGGATTGGGCACGTCGCCGATTGTAGGCGCGCGGCGCGAGCCCGGAGGGAGCCACTCGGCCCGACCCG
>DASUMJ010000284.1:0-5562 GCA_036277775.1 Candidatus Limnocylindrales bacterium | reverse complement strand
GTGATCGAGCCGGTCTTCGTCGAGGTGATCCGCTCCTGGAGGGCGGCCATCTCGGTCGCGAGGTTCGGCTGGTACCCGACCGCGCTCGGCATCCGGCCGAGGAGCGCGGAGACCTCCGAGCCGGCCTGGGTGAACCGGAAGATGTTGTCGATGAAGAGGAGGACGTCGCGGCCTTCCTCGTCGCGGAAGTACTCGGCCATCGTCAGGCCGGTCAGCCCGACCCGCTGGCGCGCGCCCGGGGGTTCGTTCATCTGGCCGAAGACGAAGGCCGTCTTCTCGATGACCCCGGAGTCGGTCATCTCCTTGATCAGGTCGTTGCCCTCGCGGCTCCGCTCACCGACGCCGGCGAAGACGGAAACGCCGGCGTGCTCCTGGGCGACGTTCCGGATCAGCTCCTGGATGATGACCGTCTTGCCGACGCCGGCGCCGCCGAAGATCCCGATCTTGCCGCCCTTGCGGAAGGGGCAGATGAGGTCGATGACCTTCAGGCCCGTCTCGAAGACCTCGACCTCGGTCGACTGCTCGTCGAAGGCCGGGGCCTTGCGGTGGATCGGCAGATAGTTCTCGGAGACGACCTCGCCCTTGCCGTCGATCGGCTTGCCGAGGACGTCGAAGACCCGGCCCAGGGTCGGCTCCCCGACCGGTACCGTGATCGGCGCACCGGTGTCGCGGGCGGCACCGCCGCGGGGCAGGCCGTCGGTCGTGGTCCTCGCGACGGTCCGGACCCAGTTGTTGCCGAGGTGCTGCTGGACCTCGCAGGTCAGCGGCTCCTGGCCCTCACGCTCCAGCTCGACCGCGTTATAGATCGCGGGCAGCCGGCCGGCGGGAAACTCGATGTCGACGACGGGCCCGGTGATCTGGATGACCCGGCCGGTCGCGGGGCCGGTCGTGGCAGCGGTGGCGGTCGCCATGGTCTGTGGATGCCTCCTGGTGCGCGCCGTCAGTGCGCCTGGGCGCCGGTCGCGATCTCGATCATCTCGCGGGTGATGTTGGCCTGGCGGACCTTGTTGTAGGCGAGGGTGTACTCCTCGATGAGGTCGTCCGCATTCTCGGTCGCGTTCTTCATCGCCACCATTCGGGACGATTCCTCGGACGCCTTCGCCTCGAGGACCGCCTGGTAGAGCCGGGTGGCGACGTAGCGCGGCAGGAGCTGCTCCAGGACCGCGCCGGGGTTCGGCTCGAAGATGAACTGGTTGCCGGGGATGCCCTCGGTATCCTCGCTCGGCTCGATCGGCAGGAGCGTATCGAGCGTCGGTCGCTGGACGAGGGTCGAGACGAACCGCGGGTAGACGATGTCGATCTGCCCGAACTCGCCGCTCACGAAGCCGTCGCTGATGAGCCGGGAGAGCGGGATGATGTCGGCGAACGCCGGCCGGTCGCCGTAGCCCGCGAAGTGGGCCTCGAGCGGCACCCGCGCCCGCCGCATCGCGTCGCGGCCCTTGCGGCCCACGCTCACGACGGCGAGGTCGCCGGTGTGCTCGGTGATCGTCCGGGCCACGAACCGGATCGTGTTCGTATTCAGCGGCCCGGCCAGGCCCCGGTCCGAGGTGATGAGGACGAGCAGGCGCTTGCCGCCCTCGCGCCGCGAGAGCAGCGGATGCTCGTCGGCCGCGAGGACCGCCGCGAGGTCGGACAGGACCTCGTCGATCTTCTCGCTGTAGGGCCGGGCCGCGAGCGTCGAGTCCTGGGCCCGCTTCAGCTTCGAGGCGGCCACGAACTGCATTGCCCGGGTGATCTGCTTGATCCGGCCGACGTCACGGATGCGGCGACGGATATCACGCTGGCTGGCCATCGTCAGCGACTCCGGCCGTCGCCGTCATCGCGGCGGCGGGGCGCGATCCCGAGCGGCAGCATCGACGTCACGCGAGGAAGCTCTCGCGGAAGGCCTTGATGGCTTCGTCGAGGCCGTTCGCGATCTCGTCGGAGAGGGTCTTCGTCCGGCCGAGCTCCTCGAGGATCGTGGGGCGCTCGGTCTCGAGGAAGCGGTAGAACTGGGTCTCGAACTCCTTGACCCGCGGCGTCGGGACGTCGTCGAGCTGGCCCTTCGTCGCGGCGTAGAGGATCGCGACCTGCTTCTCGACCGGGATCGGCTGGTACTGCGGCTGCTTGATGACCTCGGACAGCTTCTCGCCCCGGGTCAGCTGGTCGCGGGTCGCCTTGTCCAGGTCGGATGCGAACTGGGCGAAGGCGGCGAGCGCCCGGTATTGGGCGAGGTCCAGCTTCAGCGGCCCGGCGACCTTCTTCATCGCCTTCGTCTGGGCCGCCGAGCCCACGCGCGACACCGAGATGCCGATGTTCAGCGCGGGCCGCTGGCCGGCGTTGAAGAGGTCCGTCTCGAGGAAGATCTGGCCGTCGGTGATCGAGATGACGTTCGTCGGGATGTAGGCCGAGACGTCGCCGGCCTGCGTCTCGATGATCGGAAGGGCCGTCAGCGAGCCGCCGCCGTGCTCGTCGCTCATCCGGGCCGCCCGCTCGAGGAGCCGGCTGTGGAGGTAGAAGACGTCGCCCGGGTAGGCCTCGCGGCCGGGCGGGCGGCGAAGCAGCAGGGCCATCTCGCGGTACGCCCAGGCGTGCTTCGAGAGGTCGTCGTAGACGCACAGGGCGTCCTTCACGAGCTGCCCGTCGATCTCGACGCCGACCTCCATGACCTCTTCGCCCATGGCGACGCCGGAGTACGGCGCGAGGTACTGGAGCGGCGCGGCCTCCTCGGCCCCGGCGACGACGACGATCGTGTGGTCCATCGCGCCGTACTTCTCGAGGGTCGCCACCGTGTTGGCGACGGTCGAGAGCTTCTGGCCGATCGCCACGTAGATGCAGACGAGGCCTTGGCCCTTCTGGTTGATGATCGTGTCGATCGCGATCGCGGTCTTGCCCGTCTGGCGGTCGCCGATGATGAGCTCGCGCTGGCCGCGGCCGATCGGGATGAGGGCGTCGATGGCCTTGATGCCGGTCTGGACCGGGGTGTCGACGCCCTGGCGGACGATGACGCCGGGGGCGATCCGCTCCACGGGTCGCGTCTTCGTCGCGGCGATCGGGCCCTTGTCGTCGAGCGGCCGGCCGAGCGGGTCCACGACCCGACCGACCAGGGCCTGGCCGACGGGGACCTCCACGACCCGGCCGGTCGTCTTGACCGTGTCGCCCTCCTTGATCGCGCGGGCGTCGCCGAGGATGACGGCGCCGACCGTCTCCTCCTCGAGGTTGAGGGCCATGCCCATGACTCCGCCCGGGAACTCCAGGAGCTCGGACGACAGGGCGCCCTCGAGGCCGTAGACCTGGGCGATCCCGTCGCCGACCTCGACGACCGTGCCGACGCTCCGTGATTCGGTCGTCTGGTCGAAGCCGTCGATCGCCGACTTGATGATGCTGATGATCTCGTCCGAGCGAATGGCCATCGGTTCTCCGTTTCGGGCGCGACGCCCGCTGGTGCCCCGTCGTCGCGGGGCGGTGGGCTAGCGCGCGCCGCCTGCGAGCTGGTGGCGGAGCCGCTCGAGGCGGCCCCGGACGCTGGCGTCGAGGAGCTGGTCACCGACACGGAGCGTGAGCCCGCCGATGAGCGCCTCGTCGACCTCGGACCTGAGCTCGACGGCCGTGCCCGTCATCGCCTCGACCCGCGCCCGGACGGCGGCGGTCTCGTCGGCGGAGAGGGGCTGGGCGCTCGTGACGACGGCCTCCGCGATCCCGCGGCGGCGGTGGAGGAGTCGGGTGTACTCCGCGGCGATCGCCGGGAGTGTCTCGAACCGGCCTCGCTGGGCGAGGAGCCGGGCGAGGTTGCGGACGCCGGGCAGGACCCGACCGTCGAGGAGCTCGTCGACGACGGCCTGGCGGGCGGGGTGGGGGATCGCCGGGTTGTCGACGACCGCGGTCACGGACTCATCGCCGGCGAAGCGGGCGGCGAGGGTCAGCCCCTCGCCCCACGCGTCGAGGGCGTCGTCGCGCGTGGCCAGCTCGAAGGCGGCCTCCGCGAAGCGGCGTCCGGCGGTCGTCGGCCTGGCCATCAGTTCCGCGCGTCCCGGGCGGTGTCGGTGGCCGCAGCCTCCCGGAGGAACTCCTCCACGAGGCGCCGCTGCCGATCACCGGTCATCGACTCCCCGACCACCTTGCCGGCCGCGGCGAGGGCGAGGTCGGCGACCTCGGCCCGGAGGTCGGCGATCGCGCGCTGCTTCTCGGCGTCGATCTCGGTCGCGGCACGGGTCCGCATCCGGTCGAGCTCCTCGCGCGTGGCGGCGATGTCGGCGTCGCGGGTCTCCTGGGCGACCTTCTGGGCACGGGCCAGGATGTCGTTCGCCTCGCGGCGAGCCTCGGCAAGCGTGGCGAGGCGCTCCTGCTCCGCCGATTCACGGTCACGACGAGCCTGCTCCGCATCCTTGAGGCCCTGCTCGATCCGCTCCCGCCGCGTGGCCAGCATCGAGCTGATCGGCCGGAAGGCAAGGGACCAGATGACGAACAGGAAGAACAGGAAGTTCGCGGCCGAGACGATGATCCAGAAGCCGTTGATGACGAGGCTCGCCTCGCCCTCCTCGGCGGTCAGCGCGGCCGCGCCCTGGGCAATCCCGCCGGCAAGCGCGTAGAGGTCCACGGATGATCTCCGGTCGAGGTTCGACTGGGGCTAGACGAAGAGCGACAGGATGCCGACGACGATCGCGAGGACGCCGAGGCCCTCTGCGAACGCCGCGAGGATGATCGCGAGGCCGCGAATCTGGCCGGCGGCATCGGGATTCCGCCCGATCGCGCTGCTCGACATCCCGGCCAGGATGCCGATGCCGATGCCGGGGCCGAGGACGCCGAGGGCCGCCAGGCCGGCGCCGATGTAGGACAGATCCATGGGGTGCGCTTCCTCCTTCATCCCGGGCTCACCCGGGCGCATTGGGACCGATGGTCAGTGGGCCGGGGCAGGGTGGGCGGCGGTCGACGCCTCGGGCGCGAGCTGGGGTCCCGGCTCGTGATCGTCCGAATGGTGCCCCTCGATCGCCGCGAGGATGAACATGAGCGTCAGGACGCTGAAGATCAGCGCCTGGACGAAGTTGAGCAGGAACTCCAGGCCCACGAGCGCGACCGGGATGATCGCGATCGTCAACGCGGTCATGACCCCGAGGGCGACCTCGCCGCCGAAGATGTTGCCGAAGAGTCGCATCGCCAGCGTGACGGGCTTGATGAACTCCAGCAGGAACTCGATGAGGCCCACGAACAGGTCGATGACACCGGAGGCGATGCCGTTCCGGAATCCGGTGAACACGAAGAACTTGCCGAGGTAGCCGCGAACGCCGAGTCGGCGGAAGCCCTGGTAGTGGAAGTAGAAGAAGGCGACCAGCGCGAGCCCGATCGTGACGTTGACGTCGCTCGTCGGCGCCCGCAGGGTCAGGTGGATGATCTCGTGCTCGCCCGTCGCGATGGCGGTCTGGAGCCGCCCGAAGAACGGCAGCAGGCCGCTCCAGTTCGAGAACAGGATGAACAGGAAGAACGCCGCGAACAGCGGGATGTGCCGGCGCGCGTCCGGGCCGCCGAGGGACACCGCCCAGTTCTCGAGCGACTCCCAGATGAACTCGACGGCGTTCTGGAGCCGCC
>DASUMJ010000283.1:0-4532 GCA_036277775.1 Candidatus Limnocylindrales bacterium | reverse complement strand
CCGGTGCTCGGCGCGGTGGACCAGGTGCGGAGCCCGTTCGACTTCACCGCCACGCCGGCGACCATCCGGACGCCGCCGCCGCTCCTGGGCGAGCACGCGTCGGAGATCCTCACGGAGCTGGGCTACACGGCGGTCGAGATCGAACGGCGCGTGGCGGGCTCGCGCGGGTAGGCCGGGCGGGCTCCGCCCGAACACGGGCGCCGGTCAGAGCTCCTGGCGGCGGAAGGCGACCCACGAGCCGACGACCGTCACGGCGATGATCGCAACCGTGGCGAACGTCGTCAGCGCGGCGTCCGGAGCCGCCCCGGCGTCCCCGAGGCCGATGGCCTTGGCGACGGGCGTGAGCCCGGACGGGAGCCAGCGCGCGAACGCCGGCACGGCCGATGCCAGGGCGAGGACGATGAGCCCCCCGAACCCGATTCCGGCCGCCCCGAGCGCCGATCGCGTCACGACCGAGCCGAGAAAGGTGATCGACGCGTACGCGGCGATCGACAGCCAGATCGCCCCGGCCATCAGGATCCAGCCGCCGATGTCGGGGACCTCGAACAGGATCACGGTGTAGACGAGCGCGGCGGCGACCGCGAAGCCGACGCCGACTGCCAGGACGATCCCGATGGCCAGCAGCTTCGCGGCGAGGAAGGCGGCCCGCGAGACCGGCTTCACGAGGATGAGCGCAGCCGTGCCCCGCTCCTTCTCGTTGGCGACGCTGCCCATCGCGAGGAGGACACCCGCCAGGACCCCGAACTGCAGGACGTTCTTCAGCAGCTGGTCCAGGACGTCGCCCACCGTCGGGGGCGGGAAGCTGATCTCGACCCCTGGCGGAGCGAACGCAGCCACGATCTCCGGCAGGTAGCGGGTCACGAGGGGCGACGACAGGCCGAGGAATCCAAACAGGATGCCCACGACCGCGAGCCGGTAGGTTCGCCACGACTCCCGGAGCTCCTTGTCGAGGAGGGCTCCGAGCCCGGTCATGCGGCGGTCTCGCGGTCGCGGTCGCGGCCGACGAGCCGGAGGAACACGTCCTCGAGCGTTGGCCGCTCCCGCTCGAAGGCTGCCAGGCGCAGGCCCGCCGCCGCGATCGAGGGGAGGAGCTCGCGGCCCGCGGCCTCCTCGTCGGCGACCGAGACGCGGACCGCCGCGGGGCCGATCTCGACGGCCGTGACCCAGCCAGTCGCCTCGAGGCGGGTGAGGAACGCCGCGAGCGCTGCGTCCTGCCCGGCGTCGGGCTCCAGGCGGTAGACCGGCAGCGCGTAGCGGGCGAGCAGGTCGTCGATCGGCCCGTCGGTCACGAGGCGGCCACGGTCGAGGATCGCGACCCGGTCGCAGATCCGCTCGACGTCGGACAGGACGTGGGTCGAGAAGATGACCGTCGAGCTCGAGCGGAGCTCCCCGATCAGGGCCAGGACGTCGCGCCGGCCCTCGGGGTCGAGGGACGACACAGGCTCGTCGAGGATGAGGACCTCCGGCCGCCCGACGATCGCCTGGCCGATGCCGAGGCGCTGGCGCATGCCGCCCGAGTAGCCGCCGATCCGGCGATCCGCCGCCTCGCTGAGCCCGACCCGCTCGAGCGTCTCGGCGACGCGGTCGCCGAGCTCATGATCCCGCAGGCCGTGGAGGTCGCCCACGAACGAGAGCAGCTCCCGGCCGGTCATCCAGCCGTAGAACCGCGGGTCCTGGTCGAGGACGCCGATCCGGCGCCGCAGCTCCAGACCGTTCGCGGCATCCACGACGATGCCGGCGACCTCGGCGGCGCCTGCCGACGGGCGGGCGAGCCCGGTCAGGAGGCGGATCGTCGTCGTCTTCCCGGCGCCGTTCGGGCCGAGCAGGCCGAAGACGACGCCGCGCGGGACCGTGAGATCGAGCCCGTCGAGGGCGGTGACCGGCCCGAATCGCTTCGACAGCCCGCGCGTGCGGATCGCCGGCTCGGGATCGGTCACGAATCGTCCCGGCCGAAGATGAAGTAGACGAGCGGTCCGATGAGCTGGATGAGCACGATCGCGGCGATCCAGATTCGCTTGTCCCCGCCGCGGACGCGCCGCTCGGGTCGCAGGATGTCGCGGAGGGCGAGGCCGAGCAGCACCAGCTGCAGGACGATGAGCGGGAGCAGCAGCGGCAGGATCCGGGCGATGTCGTCGGGCATGCGCCGAATCGTGGTGCCGGGCAGCCCGTCCGTCAACGGCCGGACGGCCGACCGTCGGCGGCGAGCGGCCGCTCCAGACAAACCACCGCCCGACGGCGGGTCCGGATCGGGCCGGCACTGCCTCGCCGCGTGCCCCCCGGGGGCTCACCCCTCTGTGAGCTCGCCCCGGAGCAGGTCCATGAGCAGGCCGTCGTGCCAGGTGCCGTCGGCTGCCCGCTCGTAGCGGCGCATGACGCCGACCGGGCGGAATCCGACCGCGGCGTAGGCCCGGATCGCGCGCTCGTTCGCCGCCGCCGGATCGATCGTGATCCGATGGTGGCCACGATCGTCGAACAGGTGGTGCGCCGCCAGCCGGACCGCCTCCGCGCCGAGGCCTCGGCCCTGCCAGGCATCACCGAGGAACAGGTCGATCCCGGCGTGACGGTAGTCGGGCTCGAGCTCCTCGCTGAACTGCAGCAGCCCGGCAACCTCGCCGTCGACCTCGATCGTCAGCATCACCGTGTCCTCGTCGACGTCGAACAGCTCCGCCACGGCGTCCTCGATCGGGCCGTGGACCCACCAGCGGGCGACGCCGGGCTCGGCGAGCATTCCCGCCAGCACCGGTCGATCGGCCGGCTGGACCGGCCGGAGCGTGACTCGCGGACCACGCAGCGTCGGCTCGTCGGAGGATGCCATCGGCTCGATGGTCGGGCTCCGGCGGCCGGCCGGCAAGTGCAGCCCTGCACAATCCCGACGGCCGACCGGCGATCGCGGGCGCTAGACTCGCCCGACCGACGACGGGCGACGCAAGCGTCGTCACAGGAGATCCCACCCGATGACCGACTCCCGCGAGCGCTGGGCGCTCATCCTCGGCGCCTCGTCCGGCATGGGCGAGGCCACCGCCCGGGCCCTCGCCGCGGCCGGCGACAACATCTGCGGCATCCACCTCGACTTCCGCGCCGCCCTCCAGCACGTCGAGGAGCTCAAGGCCGATCTCGCCGCGCTCGGGCGGGAGGTGCTCTACATCAACATGAACGCCGCCGACGACGAGAAGCGTGCCGCCGCCCTCGACCAGCTCGAGTCGCGCTTCGAGGCCTCCCGCGCCGCCGGCCGGGAGCCGTACGTCCACGTCGTCATGCACTCCCTGGCGTTCGGCAGCCTCGTCCCGTACATCACCGACGACCCGAAGGAGGGCGTCGACCGGAAGAAGATGGAGATGACCCAGGACGTCATGGCGAACAGCCTCGTCTACTGGGTCCAGGACCTCTACCGGCGCGGGTTGCTCGGGAAGGGGACCCGGATCTTCGCGATGACCTCGGAGGGCTCGACCCGGGTCGTGCCGTCGTACGGCGTCGTCTCGTCGGCCAAGGCCGCGCTCGAGAGCCACGTCCGGCAGCTGGCCATGGAGCTGGCCCGCAAGGGCATCGGGGCGACGGTCAACGCGATCCGCGCCGGCGTCACGGTCACGCCCGCGCTCCTGAAGATTCCCGAGAGCCAGCAGATGATCGACATCACGATGAAGCGGAACCCGACCGGGCGGATGACGACCCCCCAGGACGTCGCGAATGCGATCGTCGCGCTCTCCGGCCCCGGCACCGACTTCATCAACGGCGACATCATCAGCGTCGACGGTGGCGAGTTCGTCACGGGCTCCTGAGCCGATGCCGAGCCCGCCGACATCGATCGCCCCGTTCTACGCGGATTGGGCGGGCTACAACCGCCGAATGGTCGAGCACCTCCGGTCCCTGTCCGCCGAGGATCTCGCGCTCACGGCCGGCGACGAGCGGGGCTGGCCGATCTGGGCGATCGCGGCGCACACGGTCGGGGCGCGGGTCTACTGGCTCTGCCACGTCCTCGGCGAGCCTGGCGCGGAGGGGACGCCGTTCTCGGACCCGAGCGGGTTCGGCTGGGAGGACGATCTCGAGCACGTGCGCACGGGCGCCGAGGTCGCCGACGCCTGGGAGTCGACCTGGCGGGTCGTCGAGGGCTGCCTCGAGCGCTGGACGCCCGACATGCTCGACGAGACGGTCGACCGCAACGGCAGAACCGGGGTCCACCGGTACAGCCGGCAGTCGATCCTCCTGCGGCTCATCACCCACGAGGGGTATCACGCGGGCGAGATCTCCCTGGTGGAGGGGATCCACCACCGGCCGCAGCTCGATCCCTGGCCACCCGGAGGCTGGCTGGTCGAGGGCGGCTGAGCGGCATTCGCCCCCCGGAGGTCGGCGGTGCCCGGTCGTCAGGCCTCGGCGGCGACCCAGGCGGTCCGGACGCGGCCGGCCGGCGTCATCTCGAGGGTCCCGTCCGACGCCACCCACCAGGCGGCGAGCCCGCGCGCCCGTGCGAGAGCCCCGATCCCGCGGCGCCCCTCGAGGAAGAGGGCCTTCGACCAGACCTCGGCCCAGGCCGGGTC
>DASUMJ010000282.1:0-4337 GCA_036277775.1 Candidatus Limnocylindrales bacterium | reverse complement strand
CGACAAGGCGGCCGTGGACCAGATGGTCCGCGACGCCCAGGAGCACGCCGAGGAGGATCGCCAGCGGCGCGAGGAGGTCGAGACCCGCAACCAGGCGGAGCAGCTCACCTACCAGGCGGAGAAGACGCTCAAGGACCTCGGCGACAAGGTCTCGGCCGAGGACCGCGCCGAGGTCGAGACAAAGGTCGCCGCGCTCCGCGAGTCACTGAAGGGCTCGGACCTCGAGGCCGTCAAGGCGGGGGCCGGGTCCCTGGCCGAGACGCTCTCGCGTGTCGGCGCCGCCGCCTACCAGGCTGCCGCCTCGGCCGCCGGCGAGGGTGAGCCCGGCACCGAGGGATTCAACCCCGACGGCGCGGACGCGTTCCGGAGCGGTGACGCCGGATCGACGGACGCCGGACCGGCCGGCACCGGCGAGGAGACCGTCGAGGGCGAGTACAAGGAGGTCTGAGCCGCCGCCGGCTCACTTCCAGGAGCGCACCGGCCCGCCGGCGTCCACCGGCGGGCCGATCCATGCCCGGCCGCTTCGGCATGACGTGGCAGGCCCGGGCCGGACGGCGTCGCGACCACCTCCGGGCGTGTCGGCGAGCCGCTCGGTAGCATCCGCCGGTGACCCTTCGAGGCCGGCGTCCCGGAGATCGTCGCGTCAGGATCGAGCTGGTCCGGCCGCGCGACTACGTCATCGCGCCCCCGAAGCGGATCCGCCGGCCGCCGTCGCCGGCGGCCGTCCTGATCGTCGGCTTCCTCGTCCTCATCGCCGTCGGGACCGTGGTCCTCGTGCTCCCCGTCTCGTCCCAGGCCGGCACGTGGACCGATCCGCTCACGGCCCTTTTCACCGCGACGTCGGCGGTGTGCGTGACCGGACTCGTGGTCGTCGACACGGGCACCCACTGGAGCTCCTTCGGCCACGTCGCCATCCTCGGCCTCATCCAGGTCGGGGGGTTCGGGTTCATGACCGGTTCGACGCTGATCCTCTTCCTGCTCGTCGGGCGCCGGACCCGGCTCCGCGACCGGATCCTCGTCCAGGCGTCGACCGGGACGTCCGACCTCGGGAGCGTCGCCGGTGTCGTTCGCCGCGTCGCGGCTTTCACCGTGATCGCCGAGGTCATCGGCGCGCTGGCCCTGGCGGTCGCGTTCTTCCTCCACGGCTGGGACCCGGTCCGGGCCGCCGCGAACGGCGTCTTCCACGCGGTCTCGGCGTTCAACAACGCCGGGCTGGACCTCATGGGGGAGTTCCGGAGCCTGACGTCGTTCACCGGGGAGCCGCTCGTCCTCGGCGTCATCGCCACGCTCATCGTGCTCGGGGGCCTCGGCTTCGCGATCGTCGGCGACGTCGTGGGAAAGCGCAGCTGGCAGCGCCTCGCGCTCGAGACCAAGGTGGTCCTCGCGACATCGGTCCTGCTCCTCGTCGGCGGCGCCGCCGCCATCGGCGTGATCGAGTGGTCGAACCCGGAGACGCTTGGCGCCCTTCCGGCCACGGACCGCGTGACGAACGCCGTCTTCCAGTCGGTGACGGCCCGCACGGCCGGGTTCAACTCGGTCTCGATCGGCGGCCTCGCCGAAGCCACCCTGCTCGTCACGATCGCGCTGATGTTCATCGGCGGCGCGTCGGGCTCGACGGCCGGCGGGATCAAGGTCAACACCTTCAGCCTGCTGCTCATCGCGATCGTGTCGACTGCTCGGGGCGATCCGTCCGCGACGGCGTTCGGTCGCCGGATCCCGCACATCGTGGTCTACCGTGCGATCGCGGTGGCCCTGCTCTCGATCGCCGTGGCGTTCGCGGTCGCGCTCGGCCTGGAGCTGGTCGCCGGTGGCCGGCTGCTCGACGTAGCGTTCGAGGCCGTCTCGGCGCTCGCCACGGTCGGGCTCACGACCGGCATCACGCCCGAGCTCCCCGACCAGGGCCGGCTGCTGCTCATCGCGGCGATGTTCGTCGGCCGCCTCGGCCCCCTCACCCTCGTCCTGGCCCTCGCGGCTCGGGCCCGACCGGTCTCGCACCGGCCGGCCGTCGAGTCGATGCGGATCGGCTGAATCCGGAAGGAGCGACATGAAGCACTCGGTTCTCGTCGTCGGTCTCGGGCGGTTCGGGAGCGCCGCCGCGCTCGAGCTGATGGCGCTCGGCCACGAGGTCCTGGCCGTGGACGCCGATGAAGGCCGCGTCAACGAGATCGCCCCCGAGGTCACCCACGCGATCCAGGTCGACGCGAGCGACGAGAGCGCCCTCCGGGGAATCGGCGCCGCCGACTTCGATCATGCGATCGTGGCGATCAGCAGCCAGGCGGAGCCGAGCATCTTCGCGACGATGGCATTGAAGAACCTCGGCGTCCGGAACGTCGTGGCGAAGGCCGGGACGACCCTGCACGGGGCGATCCTCGAGCGCGTCGGGGCAGATCGTGTCGTCTACCCGGAACGGGAGATGGGCGCCCGCGTGGCCCACGCGTTCAGCATGCCCGACATCCTCGACTACCTCGACGTCGCGCCCGGGTTCGGGATCGTCCGGGTCCATCCGCGGGCGAGCTGGGTGGGGAAGACGCTCCGGGAGCTCGACCTCGCGGCGCGACTGAACCTCACGCCGATCGCGCTCCGGCGGGGCTCGAACGTGATCGTGAACCCGCACCGCGACGAGCGGCTGGCCGAGACCGACGAGCTCGTCCTCATCGGCCGCGACGACCGCCTCGACCAGCTCGGCGACTAGGCCACCGCCGGTCCACCGTGGGTCCGGGTAGGATTCGGCGCTCATGTCCGCCGAGGCCGCGCTCCAGCCGCTCATCCGTGCCCGGGGGCTGACGAAGCGGTTCGGGACGTTCACCGCGGTCGATGCCGTCGACTTCGACGTTGCGAAGGGCGAGGCGTTCGGGTTCCTCGGTCCCAACGGTGCCGGCAAGACCTCGACGATGCGGATGATCGGCTGCACCTCGCCGTCGAGCGGCGGCACGCTCCGGATCCTCGACATGGATCCCGCGACGCAGGGCCCGGAGATCCGCGGCCGGCTCGGCGTGGTGCCGCAGCAGGACACGCTGGACGAGGAGCTCACCGTCCGCGAGAACCTCGTGATCTACGGCCGCTACTTCGGGCTGTCGCGGGCCGGGTGCGGCCGCCGGGCCGACGAGCTCCTCGAGTTCGCCCAGCTCGGCGAGCGCGGCAACAGCCGTGTGGAGCCGCTCAGCGGCGGCATGAAGCGCCGCCTGACGATCGCCAGGGCGCTCATCAACGAGCCCGAGGTCCTCCTCCTCGACGAGCCGACGACGGGCCTGGACCCGCAGGCCCGGCACCTCCTGTGGGAGCGCCTCTACCGGCTGAAGCAGCGCGGCGTGACGCTCGTCCTGACGACCCACTACATGGACGAGGCGGAGCAGCTGTGCGACCGCCTCGTCGTGATGGACAAGGCGAAGATCGTCGCGGAGGGCTCGCCACGGTCGCTCATCGACCGCTACAGCACCCGCGAGGTCGCCGAGCTGCGCTTCCCGGTCGGTGTCCAGGAGACGCTCGACGGCCAGCTCGACGGGCTGGCGGACCGGATCGAGCACCTCCCGGACCGGGTCCTCCTCTACGCCGAGGACGGCGAGGCCGTCGCGGAGGCCGCGCATCACCGGGGCCTCCGACCGGAGACGGTCCTCGTCCGCCGCTCGACCCTCGAGGACGTGTTCCTCCGGCTGACCGGCCGGTCGCTCGTCGACTGAGAGCCGGGACGTGACCGCCGGCACGGCCGACCCGCCGCCCGGGAGCCAGGGGATCGTGGCCCGCCCGGGCGCCCCATCCGACCTCGCGGCCGCCGCCCGCGTCTTCGAGCACCGGGCCTACCAGTACCGCCGGGCGTTCCGGGGCTCGCTGTTCGGGTCGTTCGTCAATCCGGCCCTCTTCCTCCTGGCGATGGGCCTCGGCCTCGGCAGCTACGTGAACGCCACGAGCCCGGATGCGTTCGACGGGGTGACGTACCTCCAGTTCCTCGCGCCCGGGCTGCTCGCCGGCTCGGCGATGCAGCAGGCCATCTTCGAGGCGACGTTCCCGGTCATGTACGGCCTCGTCTGGCGCCGGATCTTCCACGCGATGTACGCCACGCCGATCGGGCCGCGCGCGGTCGCGCTCGGGACCCTCGGCTGGATCGCCTTCCGGATGGCGCTCATCGCGGCGATCTTCACCGCGGTCGCATGGGCATTCGGCGCGGTGACCTCCCCCCTCGCGGTCCTCGGGATCCCGGCCGCGGTCCTCACCGGGCTCGCCTTTGCCGGGCCGATGGGCGCGTTCATGGCCACGCAGCGGACGCCCGAGGCGTTCTCGGCGATCTTCCGGTGGGTCATCACGCCGCTCTTCCTCTTCTCGGGGACGTTCTTCCCCGTCGA
>DASUMJ010000281.1:0-12466 GCA_036277775.1 Candidatus Limnocylindrales bacterium | reverse complement strand
GCCGTATCGACCGGTGCCGCGACCGGGATGACGGCGGCCGCCGCCCGGGACGGGGCCGCGGCCGCGACCCGCTCGGCCGCGGCCTCCGCGATCGCCGTGCTCGACCGGATCCGGCGGTACCACGCGTAGCCCGCGATCCCGGAGATGAGGCTGGCCACGCCACCGAACGCGATCGAGACCGGCACGCTGAAGGCCGACGCGAGGGCACCGGCGAGGAGCCCGCCGAGGGGCGTCGAGCCTGCGAAGACCATCGTGTAGACGCCGAGGACGCGACCCCGGAGCTGGTCGGGGACGTTGAGCTGGATCAGGGTGTTGGCCGTGGCCGCCATCCCGATCCCGCCGAGCCCCACGAGGAACATCGCCAGGAGCGACAGCTCGAACCAGCCGGACATCGCCAGGACGATCTCGGCGAGCCCGAGGAGCGCCCCGCCGAGGCCGATGAACGCCGGCCGGACCCGGCGCCCGAACGCGATCGCCATCGCGACCCCGAACGAGCCGATCCCGGTCGCGGCCATGAGGAACCCGTAGCCGGACGCACCGACGTCGAGGACGTCGCGGGCGAGCGCCGGGATGATGACGTTGAAGTTCATTCCGAAGGTCGAGACGAGGCCGAGGACGAGGACCGGCATGAGCACGATCGGGGTCCGTCGGACGTATCGGAGCCCTTCGGCGACGTCGGTGAGCACGCCACGGAAGCTCGACGGCCGGGCCAGCTGCGGCGGCGTCCGGAGCGCGGTCGCGTCCATCAGGACGTACCCGCCGATGACGGCGAGGAAGGTGATCCCGTTCACGAGGAACGCGACGGAGATGTCGGTCAGCCCGATCGTGATCCCGGCGATCGCCGGCCCGACGATGCGGGCCCCGTTGAAGACGGCGGAGTTGAGCGCGATCGCGTTCGGGACATCGTCACGCCCGACCATCTCGACGACGAACGACTGGCGGGTCGGCATGTCGATCGAGTTGACGACCCCGAGGAGGAGCGCCAGCCCGACGACGTGCCAGACCTCCACGACGTGTGTCGCCGTCAGCCCGAAGAGGGCGAAGGCAAGAACCATCGCAATGGCCTGCGTGACCACGAGCGTCTGGCGCTTCGGCAGGCCGTCGGCGATCAGGCCACCGAAGAGGCCGAGGACCAGGACCGGGCCGAACTGGGCGGCGGCCACGACCCCGAGCCAGAACGGCTCGCCGGTCAACTGGAGGACGAGCCATCCCTGGGCGACGGCCTGCATCCACGTTCCGATGAGGGACACGAGCTGGCCGCCGAAGAAGAGTCGGTAGTTCCGGTGTCGGAGCGCGCTCCAGCCGCGGAAGTGCTTGATGGCGGCCAGCGAGGGCCGTGAGACGGTCACGTCGAGCTCGCGCCGGGTGGCGCGTGACCGGGCTCGCGGCCCGCGTCGAGATCGGCGAGGTGCTGCTCGAGGTGGTGGCGGCGGCTCTCGGCCTCCTCGATCATCGCCCGGAGACGGGCCTCCTTGGCGCGGAGGATCTCGACCTGGCCGTCGATCCGGGCGAGGGCATCGGTGACGATCCCGCGCCGCTCATCGGGATCCGAGGTCGACTGGAAGCGGTCCCGGTTGCGGGTCCGGGCCTCCTCGTCCTCGAGGAGCCGGCCGATCTCCGCGAGGCTGAATCCGGCGTCGTCGCGGAGGCCCCGGATGAACCGCAGCCGCGCGACGTCGTCGGCGTCGTAGAGCCGGTAGGCGCCCTCCGACCGGGCCGCCGGGTTCAGGAGCCCGATCTCCTCGTAGTAGCGGATGGACCGGGCCGTCAGCCCGACCTCCGTCGCCACCTCGGTGATCTTGAGGAGGCGGGCCGGGGCGGGGATGGCGGTGTCGGTCGGCACGACCCCAGTCTACCACGAACCTTCCCGTTTACGTTAACGTTATGGTCAAGCACCGTGGCCGTGGCGCGCCGGCAGGGAGGCACGAGGCCTGCCGCGATAGCATCGCGCCATGGACTACGGATTGATCCTTCCCTCCCTCGGCGACGGGGCGACCCGCGAGGGCATCGAGGCCGCGGCCGAGCTCGCCGAGCGGCACGGGTTCGTCGACGTCTGGACGACCGACCACCTCCTCGTTGACGCGAGCGCGGCCGAGGACTACGGCACGATCTTCGAGGCGGTGACGACCCTCGCCTATCTCGCGGGCCGGACGACCCGGGTCCGGCTCGGCGCGAGCGTCATCGTCGTGCCGATGCGGAACGCGGTCGTGCTCGCGAAGGAGCTCGCCACGATCGACAACCTGTCCCGCGGCCGGCTCATCGCCGGGGTCGGGGTGGGCTGGAGCCGGGTCGAGTTCGCGAACGTCGGGGTGACGGACCGGTTTTCGGTCCGGGGCGCCTACACCGACGAGACGATCCGGCTGTGGCGGCACCTCTGGTCCGGCGCCGACTGGCCGTTCCACGGCCGGTTCCACACGTTCGACGACTTCGTCTTCGGTCCGCTTCCCGAGCAGGGCGGGGCGCTTCCGATCTGGATCGGGGGGCGGCACGAGGCGGCCCTGCGCCGGGCCGGCCGGCTCGCCGACGCGTACCACGCGTCCGCGGCGAGCCCCGCCGCGCTCGAGCCGCGGATTCCCGTGATCCGGGCCGCGGCCGAAGAGGCCGAGCGGCCGATGCCGCGGCTCTCCGCCCGGGTCCGGGTCCGCCTCGGCGACAGCGGCCCGATCGACGGCTACGCGATGCGCGGCACCCCCGAGGAGGTCGCGACCGAGATCCGGGCCTTCGCCGCCCTCGGGGTCGACCACCTGGCCCTCGGCTTCGCGGCCCGGGATCCGGAGGGCCTCGCCCGCGAGGTCGAGGCCTTCGTCCGCGAGGTCGTGCCGCTCGCCTGACGGCGCGACATGGCGCTGCGGCCCACGGATCGGCGGCGCCACGCCGGCGTCGGTGGCGATCGGGGCCCGACTCAGACCGGCGGCAGCTCCTGGGCGTCGGTCTGGGCCGCGGCGAACAGGTCGCCGACCGTGGCGACGCGGTCGAGGAGGTTTCGGATCGTCCAGTGGTTCGGCCGGAGCTCGGGGTCGTCCAGCTCGTCCCAGGCGATCGGGGCTGAGACCGGGGCTCCCGCCGCCGGCCGGACCGCGTACGGCGCGACGAGCGTCTTGATCGGCTCGTTCTGGGTGTAGTCGAGTCGGGCCCTGCCGTCGCGATCCTTCTTCGACCACTTCCACGACACGAGATCCGGCACGACCGCGCCGACGGCCCGCGACAGCTTCTCGACCCAGTCGGTCGTCTGGCCGTGGTCGTACTTCGGGACGATCGGGATCCAGACCTGGACCCCGCGCTGGCCGGTCACCTTCGGGTAGCCGCGGACGCCGAGGTGCTCGAGGGCCGTCCGGAAGAGTCGGGCCAGGACGAGCGTCTCGTCCCACGTCGTCTTCGTCCCCGGATCGATGTCCACGAGCGCGAACGTCGGCCGGAACGGCGCATCCAGGCGCGAGGTCCAGGCGTGGATCTCGAACGCCGCCTGGTTGCCGAGCCAGCAGAGGGTCGCGACGCGGTCGGCGACGAGGTGGTCGTTGGCATCGCGAGCTTCGACGCCGACCTCGCGCCAGCGGCGGAGCCACGCTGGATCCGTCGGCTTCAGGTCCTTCTGCCAGAAGCCCGGCCCATCGGGCCCGTTCGGGAATCGGTGGAGGTTGAGCGGCCGCTCCGCGAGGTGCGGCAGCATGACCGGGGCGATCCGGGCGAAGTAACCGACGAGCTCGCGCTTCGTGATCGGCCCGCCGTCGTCGCCGTCGCGGGGCGGGAAGAGCGGCTTGTCGAGGTTCGTCAGCTTCAGGTCCTCGCCGCCGACGCGCCACGTTCCCTCCTTGCCGAGTCGGGCGAGCGCCTCGAGCTCCTCGTCGGTCGCGGTCCACGGGTGGAGGTGCGCGGGCTCGGCCGCCGTCGGCGTCGGACGTGGTGCCGAGGCGGGAATCTCCGCCTCGACCGCCTCGACGGTCGCCCGCGCCTCGACCGCCCGCTCCCGCGTCACCTCGAGCGGGTCCTTGCCGGGCTCGAGGCCCTTGTACGCGGCCTGCCGGACGATGCCATCGCGGGTCCAGCCGCCGAGCTCGGCCCGGATGACGATCTCGGGCCGGACCCACGTCACGCGGGCCAGGTCGCCGCCCCAGCGTCCGCGGTAGTCCTTCGGCGGCGGCGGGTCGAACGGCGGCTTGGGGGTCTCGAGCTCCGCGAGGCGTCGCCGGAGCTCCAGGCGGGTCTTGCCGGTGAACCCGGCGCCGACCTTGCCGGCGAAGTGGAGCCGGCGCGGGGCGTCGGGACTGTCGCCGTCCGCCTCGTAGTAGCCCACGACGAGCGCGCCGAGGTCCTTGGCGTTGCCCTCGCCCGCCGTCCAGCCGCCCACGACGAGCTCCTGCTCGGGCCGGATCTTCAGCTTCAGCCAGGCTCGCGATCGGGTGCCGGGTTCGTACGTCGAGCGGCGGTGCTTCGCGATCGCGCCCTCCAGCCCCTGCTTCGCGCAGGCCTCGAGGAACGCGACGCCCTCCGTCTCGACGTGGCTCGCGAAGCGGACCCGGCGGTCGTCCCGGAGGACGGAGCGGAGGAGCCGCTTGCGATCCTCGAGCGGGACCCGGAGGAGGGAGCGCCCGTCGTGATACAGGATGTCGAAGGCCTGGTAGAGCAGGCCTGGCGCCGCGCCGCCGTTCGGGCCCTTGACCCCGAGCCGCTCCTGGAGGAGCGGGAAGCTCGGCATCCCGTCGTCGTCGACCGCCACGACCTCTCCGTCCACGATCGCCTCGCGAGCATCGATCCAGGTCGGCGGGGACAGCAGCCGCGGGAAGTACGTGTCGCCGTCCTTGCCGTTGCGGGTGAACGTCCGGACCTTCCCGTCGCGAACCACCGCCTGCAGCCGGTAGCCGTCCCACTTCACCTCGAACAGCCAGTCCTCGTCGCGGAAGCCCTTGTCGGCGAGGGTCGCGGCCATCGGCTCGATGAAGCCGGGCATGGGTGCCGGGATCGCGTTCGCGAGGTCGATCCGGGCCGCCGCCGCGGGTGCCTCGCTCACCCAGATCGCGTCGCGGTTCTCCTTGACCTCGTCGTTCGTCCGGCCGGTCTTGACGCTCGTCGGATGGTCCTCCGCGTCCCAGCCGGCGACCGCGTGCTCATCACGCTTGTGGATGAGGAGCCACTGCTCGGCCTCGTCGTCCTCGAAGGCGCGAGCGCCGGGCTCGTCGCCGCGGCCGGCGGATCCGCGACCCCGGCCGCTCGTCCGGACGATCGTGAAGCGGCCGCCGAGCTTCTGGCCCTCGAGGACGAACTTCAGCTCGCCGTCGGTGACGGCTCGCTCGCCATCGGGGGTCTCGGCCTCCGCGTGCCACGTCCCCCAGTCCCAGACGATCACGTCGCCGGCCCCGTACTGGCCCTTCGGGATCACGCCCTCGAAGTCCAGGTACTCGATCGGGTGGTCCTCGACGTGGACTGCCATCCGGCGGGCCTTGGGGTCGAGGGAGGGGCCTCGCGGCACGGCCCACGAGACGAGGACGCCGCCGATCTCGAGCCGGAAGTCGTAGTGGAGACGCGTCGCGCGGTGGCGCTGGACGACGAACCGGCCGCGCGACGCGGCCGTCGGCGTCGTGTCGGGCGCGCCGGCGGGCTCCGGCGTCCGGCCGAAGTTCCGCTTGCGGCGGTACTCCGCGAGCGGCTGGCGGGGCGTCAGGCGCTCTTCCGGCGACGGGCCGGCTTGGCCTCCTCGGCCTCATCCGCGTCGCGCGACTTCGCCTTGGCCTTCGTGCCGGACTTGCCCGCGGCACGCTCGTCCTCGGCCTTCGCGGCCTTCTTGGCCTTCGCCTCGGCAACCGAGGTCGGCGGCGGCGTGCCGGCCTCGCGAGCGGCCTTCGCGGCCTTGACGCTCGCCTCGAGCGCGGCCATGAGGTCGACGAGGTTCGACGGCTCCTCGGCGACGGGCGCCTGGACGACCTCCTTGCCCTCGACCTTCGACTCGATGATCTGCATGAGGGCCGTCCGGTACTCGTCCTGGTACTGGCCGGGATCGAACTCGCCGGTCATCGAGCCGACGAGCTGCTCGGCCATCGCCTTCTCGGCGGCCTTGATCTCGGGCTCTTCGTCGGGCAGGTCCAGCTCCCCGAGACCGCGGATCTCATCGGGCCAGTAGAGCGTCGAGAGGACCATCGTGTTCTCGAACGGGTCGAGCGCCGCGAGCGCTTCGCGGTCCTTGATGACGACCTTGCAGATCGCCGTGAGGTGCTTGTCCTGGAGCACGGACTTCAGGAGCGAGAATGCCTTCCGCCCGATCTTGTCAGGCTCGATGTAGTAGGCCTGCTTCACGAACCGGGTGTGGGTCTCGGCCTGCTCCGCCTCGACGAACTGCTCGATCTCGATCGACCGGACGGTCTTGAGGGGCAGCGACTCGAGGTCCTCGTCGGTGATGACGACATACTCGCCCGGGGCGTACTCGAAGCCCTTCACCGTCTCCGAGCGCGGGATGACCTCCTCGTCGACCGGGCAGAAGATCTTCATCTGGATCCGGGAGAGGTCCTCGGCGTGCAGCATGTTGAAGCTCACACCGGCGCGCGACTCGGTCGCCACGTAGAGCTTCACCGGGATCGTGACGAGGCCGAACTGGATGGCCCCCTTCCACATCGCGCGTGCCACGGCAGGTCCTCGTGCTGCTCGACTCCTGTTCCCGGGCGGAGTCGGGACGAGAGGGTACCACCCGATCGCAACCGCTCCCGACTAACGCGGAGCGGCTGCGCGTTGCGGCTGCGCGACCGTACGCCCGCGGTCGCGGGGGCTGTCAGCCGGCGGCCGCGATCTCGCGCTCTGCCGCCCGGATCTGGGCCAGGATCCCGTCTCGCAGCCGGTCGAGCGCCGCTGACACCGCCCCGGCGGTGGACCCGATCGAGGTCAGCTGGACCTTCATCCCGCGAATGGGCTCGAGCTGCTGGCAGATCGCGATGAGCGCCTCGCCGATCGCCGCCGCGTCGACCTCCGCCTGTCGCTCGCGAAGGCTCGCGAGCGCGAGGAGTCGAGCCAGGCGGACCGCGGCCTCGAGCGTGGCCGGATCCGGGTCGGCCGGGTCGATGACGCAGTAGACGTCGCCGGCACGGACGTCGAACGGGGCGATCCCCGCCGGTGCGTGCGCCGGCGTGAAGACGACGAGGCCCACGGCGGCGTCCCGGTTCGTGCGCGCCTCGCGAAGCTCTTCGCGCATCTCCCGGCCCGACACCTTCCGGTCCTTCGCCTCGACGACGACCCGCAGGTCGGCGCCATGGGTGAGGTTCGGGTCCAGCGTCAGGACGAAGTCGCCCTTCTTCGAGCGGCCCTTGTCACCGGCGTCCGTCCCGGTTCGCTCGAGGAGGTCGTTCGCGCCGCGCGCGACGTCGCCGAGCATCGCCTCGAGGATCGCCTCGAAGTCGCCGCCCTTGGCGGCGGACTTGGCGCGCTCGCCGGCCCGCGCCGTCGCGGCGGCCTCGATGGCGACGAGCTTCTCCTCGAGTGCCTTGAAGCCGGCGGCGACCTCGCTCCGGAACTGGTGGAGCGGCGAGCCCATCCGGGTCGGGTCCAGGAGGGTGGCGAGGCGCGAGGCATCGCCGTCGAAGTAGGCCTCCAGCATCGTGGAGATCCGGCCGATCGCCGAGTCGCGGCGCTTCGGATCGAAGAGCTCCTCGACCATCGAGCGCAGCTTCCCGCGGTCGCCGAGGAAGGATTCCAGCGTCCGGGGCAGGCGTCCCTCGCCGTCGCCGAAGTTCGAGCGGAGGACCTGCTCGAGCGCCTCGGCGGCACGGTCGTTCGCGGCGCGGCTCTGCTCCGCGAAGCGATCGAACTCCGAGCGGACGGCATCGAGGTTGATCGTGACGCCGACGCTCTGGAGCGCCGTCAGCCCGATCCGGAGGGCGCGCTCGACGATGGCGCCACGGTCCTCGTCAGGCTGGCCGCCGAGCCAGGCGGCGAGGGCGGGGTCCGCGAGCGCGAGGCGGTCGACGAGGATTCGCTCCGCCTCGACGCGGATCGACGGGTCCGGGCGGTTCGGGCGGTTCGGGAGGGCGACGAGGCGGGCTTCCATGCGGCGACTCTGCGCCGAGGTTGTGTCACCTCGGGTGTCACAGGCGTGGCGGATGGGGCGCAAGCTCGGCTTTGCGCCCCGCCGGCACGTCTTGCCCGCGTTCGTATTCCCGAATCCGCGCGCGAGGACCACCGCCGCCGGACATTCCCGTCGCCCCCATACGAAGCGCGAGCGCAGGGTCGGGACCCGCTCCGAAAGCGGCGCGCCCGCAGTTGTGGCGTCGCGCGGTGAGTCGGCGCACGGTGGGTCGTAGAGCGGCGGGCCATCGAGCGGCCGGAGCGGCGGACCCGCGGCGAGGTTGCCGGCCGCGAGGGCCGGCCGGAGGGGCGGCGGCGGCGGACAGGCAGCGGCGGACCGGCCGCGGGCCCCGGTCGTATGGCGCAGACGGGCATACCCGACGAGGGAGCTGTCGTCGTGGCGATCTGGGCATACGAAGCCGGAAGCGGGCCGGGGCCCGCTCGTATGGCGCAGACGGGCATATCCGACGAGGGAGCTGTCGTCGCGGCGATCTGGGCATACGAAGCCGGAAGCGGGCCACGGATCCCGGCGCATGCGAGCAAGGCGCGCCAGCGAGCCGCGCCAGCGAGCCGCGCGAGCTCGCCGCTAGCTCCCCCTAGCTCCCCCGGTACGTCGTCATCGAGTACGGCGCCAGGAGCAGCGGCACGTGGTATGACCGCGCGACGTCGTCCACCCGGAGATCGAGCGTCAGGCGCCGGAAGAACCGGTCGTCCCCGGTCCCCGGTCCGCGCGCGCCGGCGAGATTGAACTCCAGCCGGTAGACGCCCGGCGACATCGGTCGCCCGAGCAGGTCCCGGATCCGGCCGTCGTCGTCGGTGAGTGCCTGAGTCAAGCGGATCGGCCGGTCGTCCTCGCCGAGCTTGTAGAGGCTGACGTGGACCCCTCGCGCCGGCGATCCCGCCTCAGCGTCGAGGACATGGGTCGAGATCGTCGGCAGCGTCGGGACGTCGGACGACGCGGTCTGTGGCAGGTCGGGTGTATCCGAGCCGTTGCTGGCCACGTATCCTCCGGGCATGGGAGAGCTGCGAATCACGGTCGGCGACGATCTCCACTTTACCGCTCACTGGGAGCCGGACGCGCCGGCGACGATCGAGGCCATCCGGCGGATGCTCCCGATCGACAGCCGCCTCATCCACTGCCGCTGGTCCGGCGAATCCACCTGGATCCCGTACGGGGATTTCCGGCCCGGCATCGACTACGAGAACCACACCTCGCACCCGTCGCCGGGGATGCTCGCGATGTACCCGGGCGGGATCTCCGAATGCGAGATCTTCTTCCCGTACGGCGCCTGCGCGACCTCTTCGAAGGTCGGCCAGCTCGCGGCCAACCACTTTGCCTCGATCGTGCCGGACGACGGCTGGCAGGACCGGCTGCGGGAGGTGGGGCGTCGAGCGCTCTGGGAGGGTGCCCAGCGCGTCCGGATCGAGGAGCTCGAACAGGCCGGATGACCGATCTCCTCGTCCGTGGTGGGACCGTCGTCACGGCATCCGGCTCACGGGCCGCCGACGTCGCGGCGGACGGTGGCCGGATCGCGGCGGTGGAGCCGGACCTCGGGGGGCTCGCGGCAAGTGCCCGTGAGGTCGTGGACGCGACCGGGATGCTCGTCCTGCCGGGGATCGTCGACGTCCACACCCATACCCGCGTGGCGACCGATGCCGCCCCGGATCGCTTCTTCCAGGACTCCGTCGCGGCGGCGTTCGGTGGGACGACGACCTTCCTCTCCTTCAACAACCCCGGCACGGGATCCTCGGCCGCTGCCGAGCGCTCGCTCCTCGCCGGCCTCCGCGAGTGGCGGGCGGCGACCGACCGCGACAGCGCCATCGACTACGCGGTCAGCCTCGCGATCTCCGGCCGGATGGACGATCCGGTCGCGGAGCTCCCGGCGATGGTCGATGCCGGCGTCTCGACGGCGAAGGCATTCATGGTCTTCGACTTCCGGCTCGACGATGTCCGCCTGTTCGAGGCGATGGGCGTGCTCGGGCGCCGTGGCGGAATGCTCCAGGTCCACTGCGAGGACCCGGTGCTCATCGACAGCGCCGTCGCCGCGGCGTTGCGCCGTGGTGCGACGGCAGCTCACGACCACGCCGCAACGCGTCCGGCGTATGCCGAGGCCGTGGCGACGGCCCGCGCGATGGCGTTCGCTCGGGCCGCGGACGCTCCCGTCCACGTCGTCCATCTCTCGTCGGCCGATGCGCTCCGCCACGTCCGGGAGGCGAAGGGTCTCGGCCTGCGTGTCTCCGCCGAGTCCTGCCCTCACTACCTTGCCCTGACCGACGAGCGCTACGCGGCAACCGACGAGCTCGAGATTGCCAAGGTCCTGATCTCGCCGCCGCTCCGTTCGGCGGTCGACCAGGACGCGCTCTGGGATGGACTCGCGGCCGGCGACCTCGACCTCATCGCCACCGACCATGTCCCCGACCGGGCCGCCGTCGAGAAGGGCGACGCGGTGCGCGGCGTCCCGTTCGATCGGATCAGCAACGGCGCACCCGGGATCGAGACGCTCCTCGCCATCGGCTACGGCGAGGGTGTCGCGCGCGGACGACTGACGGTCGAGCGACTCGTCGACGTCCTGGCCACGACCCCGGCGCGCCGGTTCGGGCTCCGCCGGAAGGGCGCCGTCGAGGTCGGCAACGACGCCGACCTCGTCCTCTTCGACCCGGCGGCAAGGCGCGTCATCCGGGCCGCTGACCTCCACCACACGAGCGACTACACCCCGTACGAGGGACTCGAGGTCACCGGCGCCGTCCGGTCGGTCTTCGTCCGCGGACGGGCGGTGATCCGCGACGGGGCGTTCGTCGGCGATCGCGGGTATGGTCGGTTCGTCGAGCGCGAGGGCGCCGGCGACTGATCCGCGACCGACGAGGAGGCGAGCGATGGCGAAGAGCGGTGGACCGGTGACGATCGCCTACTTCTACCGGACGAACTGGGGGGCCCACGACGAGTTCGTCGGGCTCTTCGACAGGAACCACTGGCCGATCCTGCGCGATCAGCTCGCGGCCGGGCGGTTCCTCGACGTGACCGCGTCCCTGCCGCGCTTCCACGGCGACGGCCGGGCCGACTGGGACTTCATGGTCACGATCACGTACCGCGACTGGGCGGCGATCGAGGAGCACTCGGAGGCCGAGATCGCACGTCGGCTGTTCCCGGACCAGGACCGCTACCGCGAGGAGGAGCGGCGCCGCTTCGCCCTGCTCGAAGGGCACTGGGACGTCGTCCTGGAGCCGCACGAGCTGCCCGGCGCGGGATGAGTCCCGGGCGCGGGATGCGTGCCCGGCCCGGGAGCGGTCTGGCGAGGGCCGGGAGTCAGTCGAGCAGCGCGTAGGCCCGCGGCGTGAGGAACGCCTCGAACTCGTCGGCCAGCACGAGGGCGTCGAGGACCCCGACCGCATCGTCGAGGCGTCCGGCCGCGGCGCCGGAGCCCCGGATCGCCGCCAGCTCCTCGTCGCGGATCGCCCGGTAGCGTTCGGCGGTCAGCGGCCGGCCGTCGTCGAGCGGCGCCCCGGTGACCCGCCACTGCCAGAGCTGCGACCGTGAGATCTCGGCCGTGGCCGCGTCCTCCATGAGGTTGTTGATCGCGGCCGCGCCGTTGCCGGAGAGCCACGCGTCCAGGTACTGGAGCGCGACAGAGACGTTGAGCCGGACGCCGGCCTCGGTGATCCGGCCACCCTCGACCCGGATCTCGCGAAGCTGCGCGGCCGTCACCGCGACGTCGTCCCGGAGCCGGCCCTTCTGGTTGGGGGCCGCGCCCAGGACGCCGTCGAAGACCTCCGTCGCGAGCGGCACCAGATCCGGATGCGCGACCCACGTCCCGTCGAAGCCGTCGCGCGATTCACGCTCCTTGTCCTCGCGGACGCGGGCCATCGCGACGTCGTTCACGGCCGCGTCCCGGCGGGACGGGATGAACGCCGCCATCCCGCCGATCGCATGGGCGCCGCGGCGATGGCACGTCGCGACGAGCAGCTCCGTGTAGGCCCGCATGAACGGCACGGTCATCGTCAGCTGGGCCCGGTCCGGCAGGACGAGATCGGGTCGCGCGCCGAACGTCTTGATGCAGCTGAAGAGGTAGTCCCAGCGCCCGGCGTTCAGGCCCGCGGCGTGCTCGCGGAGCTCCCAGAGGATCTCGTCCATCTCGAACGCGGCGTGGATCGTCTCGATGAGGACGGTCGCCCGGACGCTCCCGCGCGGGACCCCGAGCGCGTCCTGGGCCCAGGCGAAGACGTCGTTCCAGAGCCGCGCCTCGAGGTGCGACTGGAGCTTCGGCAGGTAGAGGTACGGGCCGGTGCCGCGCGCCAGCCGCTCCGCGGCGTTGTGGAACAGGTAGAGCCCCGCGTCGAAGAGCGACGCCGACATCGGCTCGCCGTCGACGAGGAGATGCCGCTCCGCGAGGTGCCAGCCGCGAGGCCGGACGAGGAGCACCGCGGGCGC
>DASUMJ010000280.1:0-2833 GCA_036277775.1 Candidatus Limnocylindrales bacterium | reverse complement strand
TGTTGTTGGCGTAGGCGATCGCCGTCGTCAGGTAGTAGCGGGGTCGGTCGCGCATCGTGGGGTTACCTCGGAGCCGCGGATGGGCGGCGGGCGAGGCCGATCGGTCCGATCGGCAGGACGAGTTCGGCGGCCGCCGGACGGCCCCTCGCGGGCTGTGCCGCTCGTGCGGTCAGGCCGTGGCGCTCGTCCGTGGCCGCCCCGGCATCACCATGGAGCTCCGGTGCGGCATGGCCGGGATCATAGCCGGTCACGCCCGGGCACCACGCGGCCCGGGCACGCCGCGACAGCGCCGAACCCGAGCGCGACACGGGCGATGTCGGGTGGATCGCCTGGCGGCGGCGGGCGGGGTCGGGTCGCCGCGACCCGGCACTTCCGTCCAAACGGCCGTGGCGGATCGCCGCGACCCGAGCGTACGGTCGCCGGGCTGGAGGCGCCTGATCGTGGAATTCGCCATCCTCGGTCCGCTCGAGGTCAGCGTGGACGGCCGTCCCGTGGCGATCCCGGCCGGGCGCCAACGGGCGATCCTCGCCCTGCTCCTGCTGAACCGGAATCGGGTCGTCACGCCGGACCGGCTCCTCGATGCGATCTGGGGCGAGGCCCTTCCGGCCACGGGCGCGAAGGCGATCGCCTACCACGTGTCCTGCCTCCGCGACGCCCTGGCGCCGGACCGGCGACAGGGCCGCGGGTCCCTCTCCGGGTTGGACACGGAGGCGGCCGGCTACGTCCTCAGGGTGGACGCGGACGCCGTCGACGCGGTCCGCTTCGAGCGACTCGCGCGGCAGGCCCATGCGCAGCTGGCCGATGATCCTGCCGCGGCCCGAGCCGCTGCCGACGAGGCACTCGGGCTGTGGCGTGGTGAGCCGCTCATCGACGTCGCGTTCGCCGACTTCGCCCAGGGCGAGATCCGACGCCTCGACGAGCTGCGGCTCGGGCTGCTCGAGGATCGGCTCGAAGCCGACTTGCTGCTCGGGCGGCATCGCGAGGCCATCGGCGAGGCGGAAGCCCTGCTCCGCGACCATCCGCTCCGCGATCGGGTCCGCGGCCTGCTGATGCTGGCCCTCCACCGGTCCGGGCGCCAGGCGGAGGCCCTCCGGATCTCGGCCGAGGGCCGCCGACTCGTGGCCGAGGAGCTCGGGATCGATCCCTCCCCGGAACTTGTCCGGATCGAGTCATGGATCCTCACCCAGGACCCCCGCCTGGACGCGCCGGTGCTGGAAACGGCCGGCCCGGCGCCACGCAACCCATTCAAGGGCCTCCGATCGTTCGGCGAGGCCGACCATGCCGACTTCTTCGGGCGTGAGGGGCTCGTCCGGCACCTGCTCGGGCGCATCGAGGCGGTCTCGCGACGGCATCGGCTCCTCGTCCTCGTGGGCCCCAGCGGCAGCGGCAAGTCGAGTGTCGTGCGGGCCGGACTGGTCCCCGCCCTCCGGGCCGGCGCGATCGACGGCTCCGGGCGATGGCGGATCGCAACGATGGCCCCCGGAACGTCACCGTTTAGGGAGCTCGCCGGGGCCCTCCGGGCGGACGGCGTGAGCGTTGCCGACGAGACGATCGCGGCTGCGGAGGCGACGGGGACGCTCGGGCCGCTCGTCGAGGCGGCGCTCGCCGGGGGCGCCACGCACTTCCTCCTCGTGGTGGACCAGCTCGAAGAGCTGTACACGAACGTCGACGACGCCACCCGGGATCGATTCATCGCCGCGCTCGGCGATGCGCTCGACAACCCGGACCGGCGCATGCTCGCGATCGCCACGCTGCGGGCAGACCTCTTCGATCGGCCGCTGCGGTCCCCGACGTTCGGAGAGCGCGTGCGGCAGGGTCTGGAGGCCGTCACCCCACTGCGGCGCGACGAGCTCGAGCGGGCGATCGTCCGGCCGGCGGCCGCCGTCGGGATCGCCGTGGAGCCGGGGCTGGCGGCCGACATCATCGCCGACGTCGAGAGCCAGCCGGCGACGCTTCCGCTGCTCCAGTACGCCCTGACGGAACTCTTCGACCGTCGTGAAGGTCGGACCCTGACGCGAGCCGGGTACGCGGCGATCCATGGCGCCACCGGCGCCCTCGCACGTGCGGCCGAGGAGGCCTGGAGCACCTTTGACGCGGCGGCGCGCGATCTCGCCCGCCAGCTGCTGCTACGGCTGGTCGTGCTCGGCGACGACGCGGAGGTCTCACCGCGTCGCGCCCCGAGGTCGGAGCTCCAGTCGGTCGCCGAGCGGGATCGCGCCGAGTCCGTCCTTGCCGAGCTCGAGCGCCGGCGGCTCGTGACGTTCGATCGGGACCCGGTCTCCGGGGAGGCGACGGTCGAGATCGCTCACGAGGCGCTGCTGACGAACTGGCCGCGCCTCGCCACCTGGGTCGACGAGCTGCGCCAGGCCCTCTGGATGCGCCGTCGGGTCGACGACGCCGCCGGCGAGTGGGAGGCGTCAGGCCGATCGCCGGGGTTTCTGGCGACCGGGGCCAGGCTCGACCAGTTCGCCGCGTGGCTTGCCGATGCTCGGCTTCGTCCGACCGTGGCCGAGCGGGCCTACATCGACGCCAGCTGCGGCGAACGGACCAGGCTCGTCCGCCGGGGCCGCCGGCTGCGGTTCACGGTGGCGGCGGTCCTGCTCGCGGCCGCCGTGGCAGCCACCTCTCTGACAGCGACGCTGGTCGGCGAGCGCCAGGCGGCGGCGGAGCTGCAAGACATCACCACCGCGCGCGGCCTTGCGGCCGGCGTCGTCGCCAGCCTGGGCAAGGACCCGGAGCTGAGCGTCCTGCTCGCCCTCCAGGCCGCGAACGCGACCGTCGCCCGCGGCTACGTCGTCGAGGAGGCCTACGACGCGCTCCACTGGGCGCTCGG
>DASUMJ010000279.1:0-11823 GCA_036277775.1 Candidatus Limnocylindrales bacterium | reverse complement strand
TACGAGACGGTGAAGATCAACGTGGCCCAGCCTGTCCGCCAGGGTCTCGTCGGGATCTGGGTGGTGACCGGCTGGGAGATGATCGAGCCGGCGGCGCAGGCGGATCCCCGCGTGGTCGAAGCCGAGGCGACGGCGCTCCTGGAGGCCTTCCTCGCGGCCCGGATCGCTGGCGACGGCGCCGACGAGCTCGTCGCCTTCTCCGTGGACGTCGCCTCGGCGCTGGTCGACCCGGAGGTTCCGCTGCTGTACGCCGCGAGCACTGGAGCCCCGTACGAGCGAACGGAGTTCGAGCTCGTGGAAGGCCCGGTATGGCCCGAGGGCTGGATGCGGTTCGTCGTTCGGCTCTTCGCCGAGAACGGCGAGACAACCGTGGAACAGCGCGTCTCGCTGGATTGGGACGACGGCGATCGCTTGCGGCTCGTGTACGACTTCGCGGAGTGGTATGGAGACGGCCCCGGGACCACCGAGAACGGGGAGGCCGTGCCCGTGAGGTACGAGTTCCTCGACGGCGAGGTGACCTACCGCGCTGCCTACCCGCTCGGGCCGAGCCGCGCCGAGAATCGTGATCCGGACCAGCTCGCCATCGACCGCCTCGAACCCGACCGCACGACAAACCGGATCCTCGCGCTCCTGGCGGACCCCCGACCCATCGGCCCGGACTGCCTGGCTGTCCCGGCTCCCGCCAGTGCCGACGCGCTCGCCCGAATCATCGGGTCGAACCCCAATTACGAGGCCACCGCTCCGGTGGCGGTCACCATCGGGGGGCGCTCGGCCCTGCAGATGGAGGTGCTGCGCGCGCCGGTGAGCAGCTGCGGCCTCCTCCTGGAACCCACGTTCTTTGGCATTTCGGACCGCTTTGCCAGCAACGATCGGGCGCGTCTCTACCTGCTCGATCTTCCCGGCGGATCGGCCCGAATCCTGGTGATCGCGATCTCCGCCGACGGAGACGACTTCGAGACGGTGCTGGAGTGGGCGGCGCCCATCCTGGACTCGATTGAGTTCCACGCGCCGTAAGGAGCCCACACCGAAAAGGGGCCGGTTCGGGCTCGACCAACCCTCGACAGGCTGGGAGGACACTCGCATGACCTTGACGATTGCCAGTCGCCTCGGCGCCGCAGTGGTCGCGCTTCTGCTCGTCGGCTGCCAGTCCAAGGGTTCAGCCAGCCCGAGTGGCGAGGTGTCGCCGAGTACCGCTCCGTCGCCGAGTGCCGCTCCATCGATCACCGAACCGGGCACGTCGGTTGTGGTCAGTCCAACGTCGGACCCGCGTGACACGTCGGCATGGCTGCCCTTCGTGTCGGAGCGCTACGGGTTCAGCATCGCCTATCCGCCCGACTGGGAGGCGCACCAGGCGAATGGCGAATGGACCTTTCCCGACGACACCGCCTGGCCGGACGGCGTGGAGGCGACCGACTGGTTCTACCTCGACGGGGCGGACGGCAGCGTGGCTGCGTCGGCGTGGTCGGTGGCGCTTGAGCCCGGCACGTCGGCCGACGAGTGGTTCCTCGACTACTGCGCGGTCGAGGTGACGCCCTGTGAAGGGACCGACACGAGAGAACCAGCCACTCTCGACGGCCACGCGGGCTGGTTCGTAGCCGGCTCGGATCCCCAGGCGTACTTCGGCATCGGCGACCGGATCTACCTGATGGTGATCTGGCAGCCGGAGGACAACCCGGCGCTGAAGGGGTACGGCGGTGGCCGCGAGCTTGTCGAGGCGTTCCTGTCCACGATGCGACTCCTGCAGGAGTAGGGCACGACTCGCCGCCCGCGAGCTCTGCGACTTAGCCCGGCAGTAACTGGAAGCCGACGGTCTATCCGCGCGTACCGGGTATCATCGCGGCCCGCGCGCCTGTAGCTCAGTGGATAGAGCGTCGGCCTCCGGAGCCGAAGGTCGCAGGTTCGAATCCTGTCGGGCGCGCCAAGGCAACCTTGGTGGGCAGCGCAACCGCCACGCCGTGGGCATGTACCGACGGCGTGAGTCTCACCGACACGATCTTCCTCCCGGTCACGACGATCCGCTCGTAGATGCGTGGAGCACGTCCGCCTTCGCCTCGGGGACGTCGGCGTCGGTCCACGTGTCTGACAGGGCCCGCAGCCAGGCCAAGGGCGACCTCCGCCGTCACCGCTCCGCCGGTGCTGACCTCGAGGCTCACCTTCGCCTCGCGGAGCGCTCCGAGCCGCTCGAGGTAGGCGGCATCCTCCAGCCGGCCCGCCGCGTGGTCGAGCGCGAGCTCGCGCATCTGCCGATCGATCCGAGCCCGGTCGAGCTTGACCGGCCGGGGCGCCGACCCGAGGGCGTCGACGACGGGGTCGATCGTCTCGTCGGCGAGCTGGAGGCCCGCCATCTGGGCGAGAATCGGCTCCTCCCACGTCTCGTCGCCGTACCGCACCTGGGTGCCCCACGCCTCGCAGGGCGTCGGGTGCATCTTCCGGTGCCGGCCATCGGCGAACGTGCCGTCGCTCTTGAGCCGGCGGCCGCAGGCGCAGGCGAGGAGACCGGCGAGCAGGTCGACCCGGTCCCACCGGTGGGTGCCGCCGCCCTGGGTCTTGGCGCGCCGGACCTCCTCCACCCGCGCCCACAGCCCGTCCGACACGGGCGGATCTGCGCGCCACGGTTCGCTGAGCGCCTGCCCGAGCCTCCGACGCCCCGGGGCCTGGCGCACCCGGTTAGGCCGTGCTACTGGGCTCGAGGCTCACCGGGTCGACATAGCCCATATACCGGACCACAGTCCGGAAGCCGAGGCGCTCGTAGATCGGCTGGCCCATGTCGCTGGCCTGAAGGATCGCCACGTCGCACCCGGCGGCGGCTCCGTCGTCGACGATGCGCATCGTCATGGCGGCCCCGTGGCCCTGCCTCCGCGCGGACTCGATCGTCGCGATGTTGTAGACGCCGATCGTCCGACCGGTCCGGATCGCAAGCCCGGCAGACACGGGTTGGCCGTCGGTGTACCCGACGTACACCGCCAGGCCGGGAACCTCGATCAGGTCCTCGCTGATGATGGATTGGAGCCACTCCCGTGGCATCCCGAAACCATTGGCCGCCGCACTGACATGGTCTGCGATCCCCGCTGCATCATCGACCCAACTGATCTCGTGGCCCACTGCCGGGAGCGCGGTGCCCGGCGGCGGCAGCGGATGGAGCGCCATCCCCGGCATCCAGGGGTTGTCGGGAAACGGGACGAGGCCAAGGCTGTCCATCAGCCCGAGATGACGATCGTCCGTCCCCGCCCGCAGGTTGACAACGAACCGGTCGCCCCTGTCGCGCGCGACCGCAACTCCTGCCGCGATCGCATCCGCGCTGGCGCCCTCATCCTCCACGATCACCTGGTTGAACAAGCGCATCGGGAGGCCGGTCAGGACCAGGGCGACGCCACCCGTGCGCTCGACCCGCGCATCCGGGACCTGCGAGGCCGCGAGGACATCCGCCTCGACCATGTTCTCGTGCTCGAGGCGAGCCAGCATGGCATCGTCCATCCCCGGACCCTACCAGCCCGTGTCCGGTCGTCAAGGCCCCGGCAATTCTTCTGTCGAGCGCGCCAGTTCACGGTTTCGACTGGGCTATATCGTCGGGGGCTGCCGGCAGTCGGCCCGTCCTAGACGTAGCCCTCAGGGACCGGGCCGAGTACCTCCATCGAGTACCGACGTGCGATCTCCGACAGGCCGTCTGAGTCGACTCGCCTGCTCTCGTTGCGGCCGCTACATCATCGAAGTACCCGACCATGGCAGCAGGCACGTAGATGTTGAGCTTCCGGCTGGCCGCCCGGGAGCAACGTCGTCACGCCGCGCGAAACGCCAAGGGGTCGCGGAATGTGGGGATCGAGGCCGTGGTAATGTATGTGAGCACTCACTCACATACGGAGTCACCGATGACGGTCGTCACCACCACCGATCTCACTCGGCGGTTCGGCGCGATCACGGCACTCGACGCCGTGAGCCTCGAGCTGCCGCCCGGCGGCATCGTCGGGCTCGTCGGCCCCAACGGCTCAGGCAAGTCGACCCTGATCCGGACCCTCCTCGGGCTCATCCGTCCGACGAGCGGCACGGCGACGGTGCTCGGGCACCCGATCACGAGCCCGAAGACCTACGCCTCGGGGGTCGGCACGATGATCGAGAGCCCGGCGTTCGTGGCGAGCCTCTCGGCCCGCGCGAACCTCACCTCGCTCGCCCACCTCCACGGCACACCGATGCGCAGGGTCGACGAGGTTCTCGCCCAGGTCGGACTCCTCGGGCGGGACCGGGAGCCCGTGAGGCGGTTCTCGCTGGGCATGAAGCAGCGGCTGGGGATCGCCGCTGCCCTCCTTACTGATCCGGGCCTGCTGATCCTCGACGAGCCGACGAACGGCCTCGATCCAGCGGGGATCGTCGAGATCCGAGGGCTCCTGCAGGCGATCGCCCGCGAAGGCCGGACGGTGATCGTGTCCTCGCACCTGCTCTCCGAGCTGGAGGCCATCTGCGACCACCTCGTGGTCATCCGGTTCGGCAAACTCCTGTTCGCGGGGCCCATGGCCGAGCTGCTCAAGCGGACCCGGGAGCACATCGACATCGCGCCCGAGCACGCCGCCGACCTTGAGCGGCTCGCGACCGCGCTGCGCGACAGCGGCTGGGAGCTCGTGCCGACCGACACCGGCTTGCGCGTGCTCGCGGGCGCCGATCGCACGGCGGCCCTCAACCGAGCGGCGGCGACCGCCGGGATCACCCTCTCGCGACTCGTCTTCGCCCAGGACTCGCTCGAAGAGCTGTTCCTCGAGATGACCGGCCGCGTGGACGGCGAGCTCGCCGGCGCGCGCGCCAGCGGTGAAGGGACGGTGGCCTGATGCTGCGCGTCGTCCGCAGCGAGCTCACGCGGCTGGCCCAGCGACGCACCCTGCTCGTGTGGTTCGGCCTCATGGCGCTGTTCGCGCTGATGGTCAACACGGTCATGGGCGCCGCGGTCGGCCAGCTGGACCCGAACATGCCGAGCCCGGGCGTGTCATTCCCGACCCCCGCCGAGCTCGAGGCCCCCTCGGGCCTGATGGCCGGCCTCTCGGCGGCATCCAACATGTTCGGCGTCGTGACGCTCTCGATGTGGGCGTTCTTCACGGCGCAGGACTACTCGAGCGGCCTCATCCGCCTGCTCGTCGCCGGCGAGCCTCGCCGGTGGCGGCTGCTGGCCGGGAAGTCGATCGCGCTCGTCGGCGTCACCGCGGTCGCGGTCACCGTCGCGGCCCTGGCCAATATCGTGGCGGCACCCGCCGTCGCGGCGAGCGGCATCTCGACCGCGGCGTGGGGGACCGACCTGCCCACGGTCATCGGGGAGGCGTGGGTCAACCTCTTCCTCTCGCAGCTCGTCTGGGGCGTCCTGGGCCTGGTGATCGCCGTGCTGTCCCGCTCCGCCATGGTGGCGGTCTCGATCGGCGTCGGCTACGTGCTGGTCGTCGAGTCGCTCATCCGGATGGTGGACGGCGCTCCCGTCGACCAGCTCCTGGGCACCACGCTCGGGGCGATCGCGAAGGGCGGCACGACCGCCGTGTCGTACTCGAGCGCCCTCGCGCTCGGCGCGGCCTATGTCATCGTTGGGCTCGTGCTCGCCGGGATCGTCTTCACCCGGCGCGACGTGACCGACTGACCAGGGGAGGGGTCTGATGACGCCCCGCGGGGACCGGACGCGCGCGAAGCTGATCGAGGCGACGCTCGCCGTCGTCGCCGAGGCCGGCTACGCGCACGCCTCAACCCGGGCGATCGCCACCGCCGCCGGGGTGTCGGAGGGCACCATCTACCGCCACTTTCCCGACAAGGCGTCCCTGTTCTTTGCCGCGGCGCTCGAGCCGAGCGCATCCGTCCTGGACGGGCTGGCGGGCCTGCCCGCCCTCGCGGGCAAGCGGACCGTCGCGGACAACCTCGCCGGGGTCCTCGCCCGGCTCGCGGAGCTCCAGGAGCGCGTGATCCCCCTCGAGATCGCGGTGCTCTCCGACCCCGAGCTCGCCGCCCAGCGGCGATCGGCCGCAGCCGCGGCCGGCAACATGCTCGCAGGCCCGCCACAGGCGATCGCCGTCTACCTGCGCGCGGAGCAGCGCCTCGGACGGATCCGTCCCGATCTCGATCCCACCGAAGTCGCGGTCCTGCTGCTGGCCACGTTGTTCGGCCTGGCCGTGACGGCGAACATGACCGGGACGACCGTCGATGGCGCCCGCATCGAGGCTGCTGTGATGACGCTCGTCCAGGGGATCACCCAGCCCTGAGGATCCTCACTCCCCCGTCCCGCAGGGACGGCTCCCCGTCGTGCGTCGGCTCCGGCAGCCGCTCAGCCAGCTCGCCCCGACGACCGCGTCCTAGTCATCGCCCTTCGTGACCAAATCGGCCCGGTACCAGAACACGTTGTAGGGGCCCCACTTCGACAATGTGAAGTAGATCGTCTTCCCGTCATTCGCGGTGTACGTGGCGTGCATGAACGGCGCGTAGAGGCCACCGGGTACGTCGGCGGCCGAGATCAGGGTCATCGCATCGCTCCATCGCCCCCAGGGAGCCCCCGCCTCGCGGATCGACGCGCCGCCCGTGCCACCGTCGGTGTAGGTCATCAGCCATCGCTCGAGGTGGCTGTTCCAAACGACCGAGAGCTCACCGACAGTACCGTCGACGATCGTCTCCGCGGCCTGGATGTCGGCGCTCCACTGCGGCTCGCCCGACGACGAAACGCCCGAAAAGTACCGGTAGGCGTCTTGGCGTTCGACGTCTTGCTCAGGCACGCTCATCAGCTGGACGCCGCCAAGGCGACCGTGGGTGGCGCCCCAGAAGTACAGGTCATTGTCCACCTTCGCGACGCTGACCTGGATGAAGTTGCTGTCGCCGGGCCAGCGTGGCGCCGCCAGCTTCGTCCATGTCTCGCCGCCGTCCGTCGATGTTGCGAGACCGGAGTAGTTCGTCGACCACGCCGTCGCCGACTCGAAGTGCTTGACCGCCATGTAGTGGAGGTACATCGCCCCGTTGGCGGCGAAGCCGTGGGTCGGGATGACGGCGAACTCGTCGTAGTCGACCTGCTTCGCGTGCAGGAGTTCTTTCGCCGCGCCGGTGTCGTCGACGACGTACCCGTCGAACGTGATCCCGTCGGTCGGGTCCGTGTCGGTGGTGTACGCGAGGGTGTTCGACCGCCACAATCCGGTTCCGGCACCCCCGCCTGTCATCCCGGGCGTCAGCATGCTGAACGTGTCGCCGAAGGCGAACCACGTCTTTCCGCCTGCTTCGAACATCGAGCCGAGGTCTTGTCCGGCGACCTCGAAGCGATCCGTCCTGTTCGGCGACGAGGGCCCGGTGAGTTGCGACACCTCGACGACGTCGCGCACGCCTGCGAGCTCGAACGAGGCTTCCCCGACGGGGAGGATGCTCGCCCGCGGCGAGGCTCCGCATGCGGCAAGAGACGTCGAGAGGCCGGCGGCGATGAGACCGAGGACGGCCGAGACCCGGCGCCGCCTGTCTCGCCCACGTCTTGAGGGCGAGACGTCGATCTGCTGGGCTCCGAGGACAGGTGCACTCCGCATGAGAGCCGCGAGAACGACGGCGGTGAAGAGTCGCATGCCGAGCCTCTCTCCTGGTAGCCGCGTTGTGCGGCATCCACCAGGTGGGACGTGGCCGAGGAGCCAGGTCTGCTGGTCGGATTGTCGAGTTCCTGTCAACGCTGATGAGACGGCACGTGGGAGAAGGGGGACATCGCCTCGACGCCCACGGCTCAGGACTCGACGAGTACAGATCCGGTGAGTGTGACCGCCCTGTAACGGGCGCCCCATCTCGGACACCACGGCTGTGCCCCGACCGGGCGCACCCTTCGAGGCATGGCATCGACGCTGGCTCTTCGCGAGCGACTCCGCACGAGCTTGTGGTTCGTGCCGACGCTGTTCGCGGTCGGCGCCGTGCTCCTTGCGGTCGGGCTGCTCGCGCTCGACCATGCACTCGCGGGCAGCGCGCCGAGCATCCTGTTCGCCTTTGGCGGGACGGCGGCCGGCGCCCGAAGCGTCCTCTCCACCATCGCGCAGTCGATGCTCACGTTCACCGGGCTCGTGTTCTCGATCACGATGCTCGTGCTCCAACTGGCATCGAGCCAGCTCTCACCGCGGGTGACCCGAACCTTCCTTCGGGACCGCGCCAACCAGGTCGTGCTCGGGCTGTTCGTGGCGACGTTCGTGTTCACGCTCGTCGTCCTGCGCGAAGTCCGAACGCCGGTCGGCGCCGACGCGGGGTTCGTCCCCGCGGTCTCCGTCTGGGTCGCGTTCGCACTCCTGCTCGCGAGCGTCGGCGCGTTCATCTACTACATCGATCACATGGCGCATGCGATCCGCGCGAGCACGGTGATCGAGAGCATCTGGAGGGAGACAGCCGCGGCGATCGATCGCCGCCTCCCGATGGCGGACGCGCAGAACGCGCATGCCGGTCGACCCTCGCCGGACCGCGTGCGGGGCGAAGGCCACCTCGTCCTCGAGGCGCCCAGCGCGGGCTACCTCGTTTCACTCGACGAGGAGGCGATCGGCGCTGCTGTCGAAGGCGACGGCCGGTTCGTCGAGCTCGTGCCGACCATCGGGGCATTCGTCCCGGAAGGCGGCCCGCTCGCGCGGTTGCGCGGCGACTGGAGTGGCGACGCCGCCGACGAGGTCAGGCAGGCGATCGGGATCGGCCAGGAGCGCACGCTCGAGCAGGACGTGGCGTTCGGATTCCGTCAGCTCGTCGACATCGCCGTCCGGGCGCTGTCGCCCGGCATCAACGACCCGACGACCGCCGTGCAGGCGCTGGATCGCATCCACGACCTGCTGCGGCGCCTGGTGCACCGTCGGTTCCCTCCCGAGCGGCGGGTGACGGATCGGGCGATGCGCCTGGTCGTGTCGCGCCCCGCGTGGCCTGACTTCGTCCGCCTCGCGCTCGACGAGATCCGGATCGCCGGGGAGGGCCAGCTCCAGGTTGCCCGGCGGCTGGACGGGGTGCTCGCAGACCTCCTCGAGGTGGCACCCGCGGACCGAAAGAGCGCGCTCCTTGCGCAGCGCGCGGCACTTGACGCCAGCGTTGCCCGGTCCTTCCCGGACGCCCACGACCGTGCCTACGTTCGGGAGGTCGCCGAAGCGGCGGCCGCGGGGCGCTGAGCCGTGCCAATCACGCGCCGAAGAGGCAACATGCCGTGGATCTGACGGAACGCGCCGGCCCGGGATCACCGGAACCGCGCGCCCAAGACATGAAGCACGCCGTCCGACAGGAGCGCGAGGCGTTGCTGGAGCATGTGCGCAACGCCCTCGACGGGGTCATGGTCGCACTCTCCGCCGCGTGGATCGCACTCCTCGTCGCGGAGCTTGTCGCCGGGTCCTTGCCGCCCTCGCTGGACATTGCCCTCTGGGTCATCTGGGCGATCTTCATCGCCGACTTCGTGCTGGAGTTTTCCATTGCGCCCCGTAAGGGTCGGTACCTGCGCGAGAACTGGCTGTCCGCGCTGTCGCTCGCGCTGCCAGCGCTGCGGATCGTCCGGGTGTTCGGGGCCCTCCGGGTTCTCCGCGCAGCCCGTGTCGTTCGATCGGTGGGCCTGCTCCGGATCCTCACCTCGGTCAATCGGGGCCTCGCATCCCTGCGGGCGACCGCCGCCCGCCGTGGCTTGGGCTACGTGCTCGCGGCGACAGCGCTCGTCATGCTCGTGGGCTCGGCCGGGATGGCCTCGTTCGAATCACCAGCCGCCATTGCGGCCGAAGGCAGCGCCGTGCGGCCGCTCGCCGACTTCGGCGAGGCGCTGTGGTGGACGGCTTTCGCGATGACCACGGGGGCGACGAGCCCGCCGGCGACAGCAGAAGGCCGCCTCCTCGGCTGGCTGCTCTCGCTCTACGGGCTTGGGATCTTCGGCTACCTGACGGCGATGCTCGCCAGTCATTTCGTCGGCCGAGAGGCGCCGCAACGGTCCGGCTAGCACGCAGTCAGCGAGCCCTCACCAGTCGAACTGCGACGCGACAGCAACCGCGTGCTCGCCCCGTGCGACTCCAGCAAGGGGTTCCATTGGTCAGGCTTCTCCAATGCGTTGTCCTGTCCCTCGTCGCCCGGCCGACCGCACGCCGCTCCGCGTCCGCCGCCCGCGGATCGCGGCGACCTTGGCGAACCCGGTCCTTGCCGCCGCCGCACTGCTCCTCGTCGGCGGTCTCGCCGCCTGCTCGCAGTCGAGCACGGAAGGGCAATGCCTGATGGCGTTCAGGAACGCCGAGCCACGGGCGCTCCCGGCATACGGCGTGAGCCCGCTGGACGACGCGGTGCGCTCGTGCAGCACCGTCGCCGAGTGGCAGGCGGCGTGGGATGCGGTACCGGCCGCGCACGAGGGCAGGACGGACGCAATGGGCGTCCTTGCAGACCGCTGCGCGGTCGCCACGCTGGCACAGGAGGCAATCTGCCGTGAACTGGCCGGCACCCGGTGACCAGACGGATGGAGGTGAGCTCGATGACGAATGACCAGACGTCGAGGGCCGCGATGCACAAGGGACCGGACCCATACCTCAGGTTCGCGGGCATGATCGCGACGTCGACGGTCGTGATGTTCGTGCTCACCTACACGAACGTATTCGACATCGCGCATGTCCACTTCAGCCAGGAGCGGCTGTACATGGCGATCCTGATGGGTTCGGCCATGGCGATCGTCATGCTGGCGTGGATGTGGAGGATGCATCCCGACCGCGGGCGAAACGTCGCGATCGTGGCTGGGGCGCTGGTCGTCGGAGTCGCGGCGTTCCTCTTCTCGCAGACCCAGACACTCGTCGCCGACGTCAGCTACATGCGCGGGATGATCCCCCACCACTCAATCGCCATCCTCACCAGCGGGCGTGCCGGGATCGAGGATCTCCGCGTCCGCGAGCTGGCGGACGCGATCATCGAGGCGCAGCGACGTGAGATCGCGGAGATGGAGTGGCTGATCCGCGACATCGAGCAGAACGGTGCTGCAACGACTGAGGCGGAGGCTGCTGCGCGGCCCGTCCCGTCGTTCGAGGCGGCTCCCTAGGTCGGGCGGTCGGACTGCCCCTGCTGTCGCGTGTGGGAGCGGAACGGGCTCGGCTTGCCGCGTTCCGACCGATCAGCGGGCGGAGTACCCGAGGTAGACGGCGCCCGACGGGAACGTTCGGGTCTCCAGCAGCCGGAGGCCGGCCGGGCGCTCGAGGGCCGGGAAGAACGGCCTGCCGGCGCCGAGGATCACGGGATGGACGACGAGCTTGTACTCGTCGACGAGGCCGCGGCGGATGAAGCCGGCGGCCAACGTCGGCCCGGCGATCTCGATGTCGCCGCTGAAGTCCCGCCGGAGCTCCCCCAGGATCGCAGCCGGATCGCCGCTCGTGAGGCGCCAGCCGGGGGGTGCCTCCTGCATGGTGCGCGACACGACGACCTTCGGCTTGGCGTTCCAGATCCGGCCGAACTCGAGCATCACGGGGGTGGCTGCCGGGTCGGAATCGGCCGTCGGCCAGTGGGCGTTCATCACCTCGAACAGGCGGCGGCCATAGACGCTCGCTTCGGTCGAGCGCAGTCGCTCGTTGAACCAGCCGTGCAGCTCGTCGTCGCGAGTCGTCCAGTCGAGCGAGCGATCCGGCGTCTCGATGAAGCCGTCGAGCGAGACGTTCATCAGGTAGATCAAGTTGCCCATGGCGGCATTGTCCCCGACGCAGGCGCCCCTGTAGACTCGCCGTGGCGCCTCCCGCGCCCGACCTCCAGACCGGATGCCCACGCGATCCGGCGACGCGGAGGTAAAGGGGACCGCCACATCCTCGGGACGACCGGCTCCGATCATCCGATCGGCTGCGACGCGGCGGCGTGGGCGTGCGTCGGGCCGTGACGGAGATCGACCGATGACCACCC
>DASUMJ010000278.1:0-10024 GCA_036277775.1 Candidatus Limnocylindrales bacterium | reverse complement strand
GCGGAAGGGGGCGCTGTCCCTCGTGATCGGCCCGGTGGTCGGACTCACCGGCGCGGCCGCAGTGACGCAGAACCTGTGGGAGCTCGGCATGCTCCTCGTCCTCATCGGGATCGTCAGCTTCCTGGCTGGTTGGTTCACGCTCGGCGTGGCGGCGATCCGCCTGGATCGAGTGTCGGCACCAAGACCGGCGTGAAGGCGTAGAGGAACGACCGAGAGGAACGCCTGTCGCGGTCAGAGCGGTCAAGCCCCTTACGGAACGATCTCGATCGACTCGAGGATCGAGCGGAGCTGGGCGATGTCGCCCTCGGATGATCCGGGCGAGGTGCCGGCCACGATCATCAGGCGCTGGCCGTCGACATCGAGCAGCCAGATCTCCTCGGCCTGGCCGGGGTGGCTGTAACCGTAGTAGGCGAACCCCAGCGGGGCCCCGATCCAGCTCGACAGCTCGCCGTTCGTGCAGTCGGTGAAGTTGGTGTCGTCCTCGGTCGCCTCGAACGCGATGTCAGGAACGGTCAGCTCCAGGTGCTTGCCGCTGAAGCCGAAGGCCGTGACGGCGGTCGGCGGCTTCGTGAGCTCGAATGGTTCGAGGGCGGCCAGCGCCGTGGCCATGTCGTCGACCGTCGGCCCGACAGGCGGATCGGCGGCGACCTGCGCGGTGCAGCCGTCCTGGGCCACGTTGGTGACGTTGATGATGCTCAGGCCCACGACGGGGAGTGGGTCGACCGTGCCCTCCCCAACCTTGAACGCGCCGAACCAGCTCATCCAGCCGTCGGCCGGAATGGTGTAGAAGACCCGCATCTCCGTCGAGACCGGGTCGACGAAGTACGTCTCGACCTCGAGGGGCGAGAAGTCCGGGACGTCCATGACGTTCGCCGGGTACGTGGGGGCCGGCGCGACCGTGGGGCTCGGTCTGGCGGTGGCGCGGGGAGCCGCCGTGACCTCGGGTGTCGGTGATGGCGCTGGGGACGGCGACGGTGAGGTCGAGGGTCCGGCCGTGGCGCACGCCGTCGGCGTCAGGCCGAGGGCAAGCATGAGGAGCACCCGGGCCATGTCCCCGGATCGATGCGTGATCACGGCTCCACCGTGCCGACCCAGAGGTGCGGGACCAGGGGCCCCTCCCCGAAGTACCCGGACCATGTGAGGTAGAGCACGGATCGCTCGCCGACGGCGATCGTCCGCACCCGGCGGTCGGTATCCGTGTCCATCGCCGAGGGCGTCGGCTGGAGCTCCCAATCGACGCCGTCGCGGGTGACGAGGATCTCCATCCGGTCCAGGCGGAGGGAGACGAAGCCGAACGGACCCGTCCCGAGCACCACCTCATCCTCCTGGGGATGGGCCGGGAGTTCGGCCGCCATCGGCAGCGCCTGGTAGCCGTCGGACGTCCAGAAGTCGAAGCGCCCGATGCCGTCGGTCAGGAGCGCGCCGCCCTGCCAGGGCAGGAGCCGTCCAGAGAAGAAGTCCTGTTCGGCACTCGGATGACCCAGGTTGCGCCAGGTCAGGCCGTCGGCCGAGTGCCACATCTCGCTGCAGCCATCCGGCAGGGTGCAGGTCTCCTCCGGGGTGACGCCCCTGGCGATGAAGCCGTCCGACACGCCCACCACCTCGCCCATACCGGTTGGGAAGGCTGGCAGGTCGCCCCGGTCCAGGGTGGGCGGGATGTCGCTGGGAATGGCCGTCCACTCCACGCCGTCGGGGCTGTACCAGCCGAAGCCGCGGTCCTGGTAGTCGCCCGGCAGGAAACCCTCGTCGGCCCACACGACGTGGAGGCCCGGGCCGTTGGTCAGCGTGATATCCAGGACGCCACCCTGGAAGGTGACATCTTTCACGCAACAGGTCCAATCGTTGTTCGTCCTTAGGCCAAGCTTCTCGGTGACCCAGGAGTCCCAGTTGACTTCCGTTGCGTAGTTGAGACGCGAATGGACGTGGGCGACGATCCCCAGAGGCCCGATCCCGATCGACTCGATGCGCCCGTCGAAGGGCGTCGATTCGAATGGATCTGCCGGGGGTTGGACGATGGTCAGGATGTCGCGCGCCGTGACCGGGGGCTTGTTCGTGTAATCCGGCCCGTCCTCGGGGTTCCACCACCCGATGACGTCGTCCTCCCAGGTCACGATCCTGCCCTTGAGCAGGTCGGCGTACCCCGGGTCCGGCTCGCCCGGCTGGAGCGCCCGCCAGGTCGCGCCGTCGGTTGACGTGCTGACGGCACCGGTGTCGTCGACCATGACGAAACGATCGCCGAGCCAGGCAACCTGCTGGACGCTGTCGTCGATGTCGACCTCGGTCCAGGTGAGGTCGAGGCTCAGGACCTCGGCGGTCGGCGTGGGCGTGGGCGTGGCCGTGACGACCGCGGGCTGGCTGGGGCTGGCGCTCACCTCGGGCGACGCCGTCGGCGTACCGATCCCGTCCTGGTCGCGCGTGATCAGGAACGCGCCGCCGACGACGAGCACGGCGACGAGCGCCACCGTGCCGAGCGCGGCCTGGGACGTGATCCGGATCCTCCACGGGCCGAGGACGGTCCGCTGCCGCGTTCGATGGACCTCGTCCAGCACGGAATCGACGACCCGGTCCGGCAGGACCTCCATGCCGCCCGCAAGGTAGGCCGAGAGCAGCGCGTTCGGATCGCGAGACTTCGTCATGCCAGTTGCTCCTGCTCGAGGCCCGGGGTCCGGGCGTCGGCCTCGAGGGCCGCCCGGATCGCCGCGGTGGCGTAGGACAGCCGGGACTTGGCCGTACCGAGGGGAATGCCGAGGTGGTCGGCGACCTCGGGCACGGTGAACCCGAGGGCGTGATGGAAGACGAGGACGGCTCGTTGCTCCGGTGGAAGTCGCCGGAAGCCGCGGTCCAGCTGATCGCGGTCGTTGACGGTCAGGAAGTCGTCGGCTGCGACCCGGGAGTCCGTCTCGAGCAGGACGACATCGGACGTGAAGTGCCGTCGTCGCCGCGACTCTGCGTAGCAGGCGTTGACGAGGATCCGATGGAGCCAGGCATCGAATCGATCGAGGTCACGGAGGGCGGGGAGCTCCCGCCAGACCTGGACGAGTGCGACCTGGACCGCGTCCTCGGCGAGGTTGGCATCTCGCAGGATCCGGTGCGCGATGAAGATGCAGCGGTCGCCGACCGCCCGAACAAGAGCGCCGAAGGCCTCTTCGTCGCCCTGTCGCGCCCGATCCAAGATCGCTGGCAGCACCCGCTCCCTCCTGGGTTCGACGCCGGGCAGGCGCCGTCAGGGAGCATGAGTGTGGCTGCTGCGGGAATCGTTCGAAAATCGATGGTCACGGCAGGCGCGACGGCGATCGCGAGGCTGTCGACGATGCAGCGCACCATCGCCGGCCTCGAGCGTTGGGCAACGCGTGGACGGCTCCGGTCAGACCGGCCCGAGGACCACCCGCACGTGGTGCGTCGCGCCGTCGTCGACGAGCTCGATCGCGGCGACGCCGCCGGCCTGCGCCTGCCCGTCGAGCTCGATCGAGGCGACCCCGCGACTGACGCCGTGGGGGTTCTCGACGACGATCTCGTACCGCGCCGAGTGGTAGCGGAAGTCGATCGCGTAGCCCGGCCACGCCCGCGGGATGCAGGGCGACAGCTCGAGGCGCTCGCCCCGAAGGCGGAACCCGAGGATCGCCTCGATCCCCGCCTGGTACATCCACCCGGCCGAGCCGGTGTACCAGGTCCAGCCGCCGCGTCCGACGTGCGGCGGCTCGGCGTAGACGTCGGCCGCCATGACGTACGGCTCCACCTTGTAGCGGTGGACGCCGGCCCGGGTGCTCGCGTGGTTGATCGGGTTCAGGATCGAGAACAGCTCGCCGGCCTTGTCGCCGTCGCCGAGCGCCGCGTAGGCGAGGACGGACCAGATCGCCCCGTGGGTGTACTGGCCGCCGTTCTCGCGGATGCCCGGCAGGTAGCCCTTGATGTAGCCGGGATCGACGTCTGACCGGTCGAACGGCGGGCTGAAGAGCAGGACGAGGCCGTCGCCGCGCCGGACGAGGTACTCCTCCACGGCGGCCATCGCCCGCTCGGCCCGAGCCGGATCGGCGGCGCCCGAGAGGACGCTCCACGACTGGGCGATCGAATCGATCCGGCACTCCGCGTTCATCGAGGATCCCAGGGGCGTCCCATCGTCGAAGAACGCCCGGCGGTACCAGTCACCGTCCCAGCCGTCGCGCTCGAGCGCCCGGCGGAGCCGCTTCATCTGCGCCCGCCAGCCCTCGGCCCGGGCCCGGTCGCCCCGACCCTCCGCGATCGGGGCGAAGGCCGCCAGCGTGGTGTGGAGGAACCAGCCGAGCCAGACGCTCTCGCCCCGGCCCTCGTGCCCGACACGGTTCATGCCGTCGTTCCAGTCGCCCGATCCAATGAGCGGCAGCCCGTGGGCGCCGAGCGCCAGGCTCCGCTCGAGTGCCGCGGCGCAGTGGTCGTAGAGGGAGCCCGATGACGCCGACCGCTCCGGCTGGAAGTAGGCGTCGGTCTCGCCCGGCCGGAGCGCCGGTCCCTCGAGGTACGGGACCGGCTCGTCGAGGATCGCGAGGTCGCCGGTCGTCGCCAGGTAGCGGTCGACGGCGTACGGCAGCCAGAGGCGATCGTCCGAGATGCGGGTCCGAACCCCCCGACCCGACGGCGGGTGCCACCAGTGCTGGACGTCGCCCTCGACGAACTGGTGTGCGGCGGCGCGGAGGATGTGCTCGCGCGCCAGCTCGCGTCGCGGGGTCACGAGGGCGATGACGTCCTGGAGCTGGTCGCGGAACCCGTACGCGCCACCGGCCTGGTAGAGGCCGGTCCTGGCCCAGAGCCGGCAGGCGAGCGCCTGGTAGATGAGCCAGCGGTTCAGCATGATGTCCATCGACCGGTCGGGCGTCCGCACCTGGATCGTGCCGTGGGTGTCGTCCCACCACGTCGTCACCGCGCGGAGCGTCGCCTCGTGATCGGCGGCCCGCGCCCGCCGGATGAGGTCGACGGCCCCGGGGACATCGTCGGCCTCGCCGAGCAGGACGACGATCTCGGCCTGGCCGCCGGCGGGCAGCTCGAGGCTCGCCTGCAGCGCCGCGCACGGATCCAGGCCCGCCCCGGTCGTCCCGGCCAGGCGGTGTCCCCGCTCCAGGCCGGCGGGACGATCCGGCGCCCCGTTCCGGCCGAGGAACTCGGTCCGGTCCGCGGTCCACGCGGTCTGGCGCCCGGCCAGGTCGAGGAAGGCGACACGACCGGCGAACTCGGTGTTCCAGGGGTTGCGGGCCAGGATCGCGCCGGTCTCCGGCTCCAGGTCCGCGACGATCGACGGGACGCCGGCGGCCCGCGAGGGACCGAGCGCCCACTCCGCGTAGGCCGTGACCGAGAGCCGCCGCGGGCGGCCCGACTGGTTGTGGATCCGGAGCACCGACACCTTGAGCCGCTCCTCGAGCGGCACGAGCTGGAGGAGCCGGAGCTCGATCCCGTCGCGCAGGTGCTCGAACCGGCTGTAGCCCGCGCCGTGGCTCGCGACGTACGTGGAATCGTCGCGCCGGATCGGGAGCGCGGTCGGGCCCCAGAGCTCGCCGGTGTCGTCGTCGCGGACGTAGATCGCCTCGCCGACCGGGTCGCCGACCGGATCGTTCGACCACGGGGTGAGCTGGTTCTCGCGGCTGTTCCCGGACCAGGTGTAGCCCGACCCGGATTCGGAGACCTGGAACCCGAACGAGTCGTTCGCGATGACGTTCAGCCACGGTGCGGGCGTGGATTGGCCCGGGCCCAGCACGGCCACGTACTCGCGGCCGCCGTCCGCGAACCCGCCGAGGCCATTGAAGAACTCCAGCTCGGGACGCGGCACCGGGAGGCTGGCCGCCGGTGTCGCACGGGGCGGCGTCACCGTCCGGGCCGGTCGCTCGGGACGCTCCAGCCGGACGACCTGGTCCGAGAGCGTCCCGCGCCGGCTCAGGAGGACGGCCCGCGCGGCCGCCTGGAGGAGCGTCCGGTCGTCGGTCGAGAGTCGGTCGCCGCGCAGGATGTAGACGGCGCCGCGTCGCGGGTGGCTCGCGTCGGCGAGGGTCGACTGGCTCGTCCGGACGAGGGTCTCGAGGGCGTCCTGGAGGTTCTCGGCGTACGTGGCCCCGTGCTCGTTCAGGATCACGAGGTCGACGTCCAGGAGCTTCAGGCGCCAGTACTCGTGGGCCCGGAGGAGCTGCCGGACGATCTCGAGGTCGTCGACCTCGTCGATCCGGACGAGGACGATCGGCAGGTCGCCCGAGATGCCGTGGGCCCACAGGCCGGGCGCGCCGCGCCCGTTCTTCGCCAGGAGGCCGGGAGCCGGCCGCAGCGACGGGTCGGAGTAGAGGATCCGGTTCGCGAGGCGCTGAAAGAGGTGGGCCTCGTCGGCGTCGATCCCGAGGTGGTGGAGCTGGACCTGCGCCTGGGTCCATGCCAGGGTGGCGGCTCGCTCGAACGTCGCGGCCTCGCGGTATTTGTCGGCGAGGTCCAGGACGTCCTCCCGCGACTCGGCCACCACGGTCGAGAACGTCGCGTGGACCGTCGATCCCGGCGCCAGCCGGACGCGGCAGCGGAGGCTGAAGATCGGGTCGAGCACCGGCCCGACGGTGTTGGAGAGCGGCCGGCCGTCGATGACCGAGATCGGAGCCTGCACCGACCGGGTCCGGCCGAGGAACCGGGCCCGATCGGTCTCGTACTGGACCACGCCCCCGGTCCCTTCCTCGACGGCGGCCACGTGGGCGGCCCAGACCGGCGCCTCGTCCCGCGATCTCGGCCGGCGGGTGGCGAGCAGGGCGCCGATCTCGGGGACGAACTCGGTCTGGACGAAGAGGTTCTGGAACGCCGGGTGGGCGACGTCCGCCGCCTGCGGCGCGAGGACGATCTCGGCATACGACGTCAGCTCGATCTCGCGAGCCTGCGAGCCCAGGTTCGTCAGCGAGACGCGACGGATCTCGGCGTCGTGCTCGGCCGAGACGACGATCGTCAGGCCCGTGGCGATCGAGCCGTCGCGCCTGGCGAACTCGGCGTGGTCCTCCGAGTACGTGACCTCGTAGCTGTCCGCCTCGGCCCCGCTCGGCTGGTGCCCCGCCGACCAGACGGCACCGGTCCGCATGTCCCGGAGGAACAGGTAGCTGCCCCAGCAGTCGCGAGTGACGTCCTCGCGCCAGCGGGTGACCGCGAGATCGCGCCACCGGCTGTAGCCGGAGCCGGCGGCCGTGACCATCACGGCGTACCGCCCGTTCGAGAGGAGGTGTGTCCGGGGGATCGCGTCGTGGGGCGAGGTGAACCGGCGAAGGACCGGCGGCACGAGGTCGCGCACGTCGGCCGTGCTCTTCACCTCCTCGGCCCGCGGCCGGGCCACGAGGACGTCGCGCGGGACCCGCTCCTGGAGCAGGAGCTCCGTCGCCTCGACGAGAGGATCGGCGTGGAACCGCTCGACCATCGCGTTGCCGTTGACGACGTTCCCGATCGCCACGAGCGCCATCCCCTGGTGGTGCGCCATCCAGCTCTGCACGACGGCGACGGTCGCGCCCTCGGGCAGGCGGCGGGCCGTGTAGTCGAGGGCCTCGCGGAAGCCGTACGCCCCGACCGCGCCGAGCTCGCGCAGCCGGGAGAAGTTCCGGACTGCGGCCTGGGGCTCGATCATCGCGCCGAGGGCCGTCGCGTACGGCGCCACGACGACGTCCTCGCTCAGGCCGCGCTTCAGCCCGAGGCCCGGCACCCCGAAGCTCGAGTACTGGTAGGTCTGCTCGAGATCCCGGGCGTTGAACGCCGATTCGGACATGCCCCACGGCACCCCGAGCTCGGCGGCGTAGCTCATCTGCCGGGCGACGACGAGCTGGTACGTGTGGTCGAGGAGGCTCCGGATCGGCGCCCGCATGACGAGCGCCGGCATGAGGTACTCGAACATCGAGCCCGACCAGGAGATGAGCGCGGACCCGCGACCGACGGGCGTGAGGGCACGGCCGAGCCGGAACCAGTGGTCCGGCCCGACGTCGCCCTTCGCGATCGCCAGGAAGCTCGTCAGCCGCGCCTCGGAGGCGAGCAGGTCGTAGTAGCTGGGGTCGAGCGTGCCGTCACGGACCCGGAACCCGATCGAGAAGAGCTTCCGGGTCGGGTCGAACAGGAACGCGAAGTCCATCGCCGCGAAGAGCCGCTGCGCGTCGTCGGCGATCGTTCGGAGGCGCCGGACGAGGTCCAGCGCCGCCGGGGTCCCACGAGCGGCGTCGTCGCCGCGGAGCGACGGATCCGCCAGCTCGGCGAGCGTCGGCAGGCTCGGCGCGTCGGATCTCCGATCCACGAGGGCGAGGTCGCGGGCGTGGCTGGCGACCGACTCGCCGACCGCCTCGGCCCACGTGACGAGCTCGCCGTCCGCGTCCTCGCCGCGCTCGGCGGTCAGGGCCGCGGCGACGTCCGACAGCGTCCGGGCGTGGCCGGCGAGCCGCTCCAGGCGGTCGGCCCAGGCTGCGGTCGTCCCGGGGACCGGCCCGTCGTCCGGCAGCGGCTCGAGGGCCTCGTCGAGGTGGCGCCGGGTGATCGTCTGCGTCCGCCGGTCGTCGCCGATGACGGACGCCGCTTCGCGAGCCAGCTCCACCGCGTCCTCGATGCCGGCCAGCGCCGCGGAGACCGGCAGCGGCTGCTCGATCAGCTGGCGGCAGGCGTTCGACAGCGCGATGAGGTGCCCGGCGAGGTTGCCGCTGTCGACCGACGAGATGTAGCCCGGCTCCAGCCGATGGAGGTCGCGGGTGTCGTACCAGTTGTAGAGGTGGCCGCGGAACCCCTCGAGCCGGCCGATCGTGGCGAGCGTCGCCTCGAGCCGCTCCACCATCTCGAGCGTCCCGATCCAGCCGAAGTCCCGGGCCGTGACCGTCGCGAGGAGGTACATCCCGATGTTCGTCGGTGACGTCCGATGGGCGACCACCGGCGAGGGCTCGTCCTGGAAGTTGTCGGGCGGCAGGTGATTGTCCGCCGGCCCGACGAACGTCTCGAAGAACCGCCATGTCCGGCGCGCGGTGTGCCGCAGGGCGGCGACGTCGGCAGGGGGGAGCTGGGCCGCGGCGGACTCCGGCGGCGGCAGGCTGACCCGCCGGGCGATGACCGGGGAGAGCAGCCACAGGACGATGAATGGCCCCGCGATCGGGGCGGCCGCCGGATGGAGGACGAGGACCAGGGCGGCGCTCACGATGGCGATCGCCACGCCGCCGGCCATCTGGCGATAGAAGGTCCCGAGCGCCAGGTCGTGGCTGGCCTTGGCCTGTGCGGCCGTCGTCCACTCGAGGAGGTTCCGCCGCGTCACGAGGAGTCGGGCGAGGGTCCGCCCGATCGCGTCCACCATGAGCCACGCCTGATGGGCGAGGAAGGTCAGCCCCAGGCCGACGTGGGCCGCCGCGAGGGCGATGTCGGCGCCGACCGCCCGGAGGTGGCTGCGCTTCGAGATGCCCTTCCGCCGCGGCAGCAGCCCGGGCACGACCGGCAGCGCGGCGGGGATGACGAGGGCGGCCAGCACGAATCCGGTCCACAGCCAGGCCGGAATCGATGGGATCGTCCAGGCCGCGACGAGGAGGGCGAGCGTCGAGGGCGCCGAGAGGGAGCGTCGGAGGTTGTCGAGCATCTTCCAGCGTGCGATCCCCGGCATGTCGCTCCGGGCCCGCCGGCCGGTCGCATCCCGGGCACGGCCGAGGATCCACGGCAGCAGCTGCCAGTCGCCGCGGGCCCAGCGGTGCTGACGGGCGACCGACACGAGGTAGTTCGACGGGAACTCGTCGAACAGCTCGACGTCGGTCACGAGGCCCGCGCGGGCGAAGACGCCCTCGAACAGGTCGTGGCTCAGGAGCGTGTTGTCGGGGACGCGGTCCGCCAGCGAGGCGCTGAAGGCGTCGAGGTCGTAGATCCCCTTGCCGGTGAAGCTTCCCTCGCCGAAGAGGTCCTGGTAGACGTCGGAGACGGCCGAGGCATACGGGTCGATGCCGGCCGAGCCCGAGTAGATCGCCTGGAAGACCGAGGCCTCGTGCTCCACCGGCAGGGTCGACGTGATCCGGGGCTGCAGCACGCCGTAGCCGCGGGTCACGCGGCC
>DASUMJ010000277.1:0-11337 GCA_036277775.1 Candidatus Limnocylindrales bacterium | reverse complement strand
CCGCTCGCCTCGCCGCAGCCGACGCCGTGCATCGAGCCCACGCCCGAGCCGACCCCGGTTCCGAGCCATGGCGGCGGCAAGCCGACGCCGACCCTCCCGGTGCCGCTGCCCTCGGTGCTACCGGCGCCCACCGCGACGCCCAAACCCGGGAACAGCGGGCGACGGCGCGGCGATCGCCGGGGTCTGCCGAGGACTCGCTAGCCGAGGCTGACGATCGTCGCCCCGTCCCCGCCCTCGCCGCGCTCGCCGGCGCGGACCGCGGTGACGAGCGGATGCGCCGCCGCGGCCGAACGGACCGCATCGCGGAGTGCCCCGGTGCCGAGGCCGTGGATCACCGTCACCCGCTCGAGGCCGGCCAGCGACCCGTCCTCGAGATAGCGATCGAGGGCCGCCAGCGCCTCCTCGACGCGTGCTCCCCGGAGGTCGAGTGAGGACGGTACGGTCCGGGTCCGGCTCAGGCGGAGCGCGGCGACGCTGGACCCCGAGTCCGCTGCCTCGCGGCGGCCGCCACCGGACGGCCCGCGGCCGGAAGCGCCGCCGCCGCCGGCACTGCCGACACCGACAGGCTCCGGCGTCAGGGCCTCGGTGAGGTCCTCGGCCGGCACGCTGACCCGCATCCCGCCGGCCTCGAGCGAGACCCGGGACCCGTCGCGCTCGATCGCCGCGATCCGGCCCTCCCAGCCGCCCGACCGGCTCCGGGCCCGCTCCCCCACGTGCCACGTCCGGGGCCCCGCAGGCGCCGGCTCCGGCGCGGGTCGCGACGTCGCGGGCAGGCGGTCCAGCTGCCGCTCGAGGCCGGCCATCGCCGCGTCGAGGGCCGGCGCCGCCACGTGGCCGCGCTCCAGCGTCCGCCGAAGTGCCGCGACCTCCGCCCGGACCTCGTCGACGATCCGGTCCGCCTCCTCGCGCGCCTGGCGGACCGCCTCGTCCCGTTCCCGCCGCGTGCGCCGCCGCTCCTCCTCCGCGGTCCGCATGAGCTCCGTTGCGCGAGCCTCGGCCGCCCGTGCCCGTTCCAGCGCGTCGGCGCTCGCCCCTTCGCTCTCGCGGATCTGGGCGAGCGTCGCCTCGAAGGCGCGCTGGGTGTCGGTCAGGCGCGACCGCGCGTCGGCGACGATCCCCTCCGGGAGCCCGAGCCGCTCGGCGATCGCGAAGGCCTGCGAGCCGCCCGGCAGCCCGATCGTCAGGCGATAGGTCGGGCTGAGCGTCTCGAGGTCGAACTCGACCGCGGCGTTCGAGGCGCCGGCCGTGGTATGGGCATACGCCTTCAGCTCGGCGTAGTGCGTCGTCGCCGCGACGAGCGCGCCCGCCCGGATGAAGTGGTCGAGGAGCGCCTGGGCGAGCGCCGAGCCCTCGGTCGGGTCCGTGCCCGCCCCGAGCTCGTCGAGGAGGACGAGCGTGCCGGGTCCCGCCGCCGCCACGATCCGGATGATCGAGCGGAGATGGCCGGAGAACGTCGAGAGCGACTGGGCGATCGACTGCTCGTCGCCGATGTCGGCGAAGACGTCGCGGAAGACCGGGAGCCGGCTGCCGGCCGCCGCCGGGACGTGGAGGCCGGCCTGGTGCATGAGGGACAGGAGGCCCAGCGTCCGGAGGGTGACCGTCTTGCCGCCGGTGTTCGGACCGGTGACGACGAGGGCCGTGAACCCGTCCCCGAGGCGCACGTCGATCGGGACGACGCGGCCGGTGAGGCCGGGGTGACGCGCCGAGAGCAGCTCCACCTCCGGCCGGTCCGCGGTCGCCGCGCGGACCCCGTCCATGTCCGCCGCCAGTTGCGCCTTCGCGGCCCAGAAGTCGAACCGGGCAAGGGCACCGAGTGTCTCCCGCAGCGGCCCGGCGTGCGCCGCCACGAGCGCCGACAGCTCGTCGAGGATCCGGACGACCTCCTCCTGCTCGGCGAGCTGGGCCTCGCGCCAGGCGTTCCCGAGCTCCACGACGACGAGCGGCTCGACGAACAGTGTCTGCCCGGATCCCGACGCGTCGTGGACGATGCCCTTGACGCGGGCCTTGGCGTCCGCCCGCACCGGGACGACGTAGCGCCCGTTCCGGAGCGTGACGATGGGTTCCTGGAGCGCTCCGGCGATCTCCGAGCCGACGAGCGAGTCGAGGCGCCGGCGGAGCCGGTCGTAGGCGATCCGGACCGCCGCCCGAAGGCTGCCGAGACGGGGCGACGCGGTGTCGAGCAGCTCGCCCGCCGGGTCGAACGAGCGCGCGAGCGTCGAGCGGACCGCCGGCAGGGCGTGGAGGTCCCGCGACAGCTCCTTGAGGAGCGGCCGGCGGTCCTCGGACAGCGCCGCGTGGAGCCGCGTCGCGCCCTCGATCGTGTCGGCGATCTCGAGGAAGTGGGCGGGATCGAGGCGGCCGCCGCGGGCGGCTCGCTCGATCCACGGCCCGATGTCGTGCGCCCCGCCGATCCCGACGCCCGGTCGCTCCTCGAGGAGCCCGCGCGCCTGGTCGGTCTCGTCGAGGGCCCGCGCCACGTGCACGCTGTCCGCCTCGGGGACGAGGGCCTCGGCGATCCGGCGGCTCGGCGGGAACGAGGCGTGGCTCGCGAGCCGCTCACGAACGAGCGGGAACTCGAGCAGGGCGATGGAGCGGGTGTCCATGCTCAGCGGTCTCGGGTTCGTGGCCCGCCGGGCGCCGAGGCGCCGCGCGCCGGCGTGGCGCCCGGCAGGCGGACCGACGGGCTCGAGGCATCGACGAGCCGGTACGGGAGCGTCGCCCAGGGCTCCGCGGCGTACGCGACGCCGACGCGCGGCCCTCGGACGAGGACGACGGGCCGGGCGCCGGGACCCGGTGGTTCCAGCCGAAGCGGCGAGCCGGGGTCGCAGAGATCCGTGCCGGTATCGGCGCGATCGACGGAGAACGCGGCAGCGACGAGGCCCGGGCCGGCAGCGAGGCGGCGATCGGGAACGTGCCGGACGCTCGCCGACGTCGCGGGGGGGCCTCGTCGGCGGGAGGCTCGATGGTCCGCGAGCGCCTGCCGCATCGCCGCGGCGCCCTCGATCGGCTCGACGGCCCGGATGAGCACGGCGCCGGCCGTGCCGTCCCGCTCGGTCACCACGTTGAGGCAGTCGTACATCCCGTAGACAAGGTACACGTAGGCCGCCCCGGGCGGCCCGAACATCGGGGCGGTCCGGGCCGTCAGGCCGGCGCGCGCGTGCGAGGCCCGGTCCTCGGGCCCGAGGTAGGCCTCGACCTCCACGATCCGACCGGACCGGCGAGCCGCGGCGGCCCCCGTCCCGCCCGTCGCCGGATCGCGGACGAGGATTGCGCCGAGGAGGGCCTCGGCCGCGTCGAGCGTGGAGCCGGCGAGCCGCGACCGCGGGAATGCCCGTGCTCGCGGAACTCGCGGGAGCAGCCGCGCGGGCGCGTCGGGTCGCCGGCTCAGGACCGGAAGACGTCCTTGACCGCCGGCGGGAAGAGCGCCCCGAAGAGGAACAGGAGGAACGGCGCGAGCCGGTCACGGACGATCGTGGCCGTCAGCGAGCCATCGAACGCCTCATGGATCTCCCGCACGAACGGGAACTCGGTCCCGGCGCGCTCCTGGCCCACGGTGAGGAAGAACGGGTCCGTGATGAGGAAGAACGCGGTGAGGATCAGCCCCGCCTGGATGACGCCGAGGATCCCGCCGAGGATCTCGTCGATGACCGGATACTGGGCGAACAGCGGGACGGGCTTGAAGAAGAGCTGCATCGCGATCGTCGCACCGATGCTCCCGGCGAGGAAGATCGTGCCGAACGCGATCATGTAGTTGTACTCGGGCGGGTACTGCGTCCAGTTCTGGGCGAGGAACGAGCCGAGCGGATCGCGGAGCTGGGCGCCGACGAGCAGCGACAGGAGGATCGAGGCGATCCCGAGCAGCCGCCGGATCACGCCCTGCATGAAGCCGAGGATGAACATCCCGAACAGGCCGAAGAAGACGAGCAGGTCGATCGGATCGACCGAGGTGATCGCCTCGATGATGTCCACGGTGGTCCCACTCTCCCCGGACCCGAGGCCTCAGATCCGTCGATCGACGGATTCCGGTCCCGAGCGGCCCACAGGGTAGCAGCGCGCTTTCCGGCGCCGCAACCGGGTCGGTGTCCGGATGCACCCCCACGCGGGCGTCCGCCTGCGCAGTGCGGGACCCGGCGGCCGTCAGCTCCGGATCCGGCCTCCGGCGGCACGCAGCGCGGCCATCACGGCCGCCATCGCGCCCTCGACCTCGGCCTCGGTGAGGGTCCGGTCCTCGGCAGCGAACCGGAGCCGGTACGCGAGGCTCCGCTCCTCGTCGCCGAGAGGGGCGCCACGGTAGACGTCGAACAGGCGGACGTCGCGGAGCAGCGGGCCCGCGCTGGCCCGGATCACCGTCCCGAGATCGCCGCTCGGGCGGGCGTCCTCGACGATGACGGCGACATCCCGCTCCACGTCGGGATGGCGTGGCGGGGCGACCACGCGTGGCAGTTCCAGGGTCCCGGCGGTGAGGCCGCGGAGCGAGAGCTCGGCGACGATCACCGGCGCTCCGCGGATCTCCCAGGACTCCGCGATCGCGGGGTGGATCTCGCCGACGCGGCCGCTCAGGCCGAGGCGGCCGTCGGCATCCCGGGCCGTGACGTCCGCACTCCGGCCGGGGTGGAGGTTCGGCTCGTCCGTCAGCGTCGCGAACTCCGGGGTGCCGAGCCCGAACGACGCCGCCAGCAGCTCGATGAGCCCCTTCGCGTCGTCGAGGTCGGCGGCACGCGCCGGCCGGTTCCAGGCGGGCGGCTCGAACGGACCCCACAACGCGATCCCGAGGCGCCACCACTCGCGGGTCCCGTCCCCTGCCCGACCGTAGCCCTTCCCGACCTCGAAGATCGCGACGTCCGGCCGGCCGTGCCGGGCGTTCGACGAGACGATGTCGAGGAGGCTCGCGACGAGCGACCGGCGGAGGATCGAGTGGTCGGCCGAGAGCGGGTTCGTGACGGTGATCGGATCCCCGCCGGCGTCGTCCTCGCCCGCGGCCGCCGCGTACGGCCGGGCCCACGCCACGCGCTCGAGATGCTGCGGCGAGACGAGGGCGTGGGTCACGACCTCCGCGAGGCCCGCGCCCGAGAGCCTCGCGCGGATCGCGTCCCGGACCTCGAGCGGCGAGGCGCGGTACGGGGGCATCGGCGTCTCGGGAAGCCTGGACGGGACGAGCTCGTAGCCGTGGACCCGGGCGATCTCCTCGATGAGGTCGGCCTCGATCGCGATGTCGCGGCGCCAGCTTGGGACGGTTGCCACGAGGACCTCGGCGGCCGTGGCGGTCACGTCCAGCGGCGACTCGCCGGCAGCGATCGGGACCGCGACATCGCCGTCGGCCGGCGCGATCGTGATGCCGACCCTCTCGAGGAGGTGCTGCTGCTCGTCCGGCGCGAGGGCGGTTCCCAGGAGCCGGTTCACCCGGGCGGGACGGAACGCGACCGTCGCGGCACCCGGCTCCGTGGGATCGGTGTCGACGGCGCCCGGGGCGACCGTGCCGCCGGCCCACTCGGCGAGGAGCCGCGCCGTCCGGTCGGCGCCGATGCGGGCCAGCCGGTGCTCCTGGCCCTTCTCGAACCGGAGGCTCGCCTCCGACCGGAGGCCGTACCGGAACGCGGTCCGGCGGATGCTGACCGGGTCGAAGATCGCCGATTCCACGACGACGTCGCGCGTCGACTCGGAGACCTCGGAGTCGGCGCCGCCCATCACCCCGGCCAGGGCGAGCGGTCCGGCGGGATCCGCGATCAGCAGGGTCTCGGGGTGGAGCTCGCGCTCGACGTGGTCGAGGGTCACGATCCGCTCCCCGGGCCGCGCCAGCCGGACGACGATCCGGCCGTCGTGGACCGCCGCCGCGTCGAACGTGTGGATCGGCTTGCCGAGCTCGACCATGACGTAGTTCGAGGCGTCGACGACGTTGCTGATCGGGCGGATGCCCGCCGCGAGGAGCCGCATCTGGACCCGGTCCGGCGACGGCCCGACGGCCACGCCGGAGACCCAGCGACCGACGAATCGCGGACACAGCTCCCGATCCTCGACCTCGACCGCGAGCAGCTCCGCGGTCGGGGTGCCAGACTCGGCGGCTGGGGCCGTTTCCGGCCAGCTGACGGTCGCGCCCGTGACCGCCGCGACCTCCCGGGCGAGCCCGAGGATCGAGAGCGCGTCGCCTCGGTTCGGCTTCACGTCGACGTCGAGGACGACGTCGCCGTAGAGATCCGAGAGCGCCGCACCGAGCGGCGTCTCGCCGGGGAGGATGAGGATCCCGTCGGCGTCGCCGGTCAGCCGGAGCTCGTCGCCCGAGCAGAGCATCCCGTTGCTCGTGACGCCCATCTTCTCGGTCCGCTCGATGCGCCGGTCCCCCGGCAGGACCGCCCCGGGCAGCGCGACCGGTACGCGGTCGCCGGCGGCGATGTTCGTCGCACCGCAGACGATCTCGAGCGGCTCGCCGCTGCCGATCGTGACCCGCGTGAGCGAGAGCCGGTCCGCCCGGGGGTGCCGCTCGACGGCGAGCAGCTCCCCGACGACGACGTTCCGCCATTCGGTGCCTCGCCGCTCGATCGCGTTGACCTGCATCCCGAGGAGCGTCAGCCGCTCGGCGAGGGCCTCGGGTGACAGCTCGAGGTCGACGTACTCCGCGAGCCAGGAGAGCGGGACCCTCATGCCGCGACCCGCCTCATCGGAACTGCTCCAGAAACCGGAGGTCGTTCTCCATGAACAGGCGGAGGTCGGTGATGCCGTGCTGGAGCATCTTGATCCGCTCGGGGCCCATCCCGAAGGCGAAGCCCTGGTAGCGCTCCGGATCGAGTCCGCCGTAACGGAGCACGACCGGATGGACCATCCCCGCCCCGAGGATCGTCATCCAGCCGCTGCGACCACAGGCCGGGCAGCCGGGCCCGCCGCAGACGAGGCACTCGACGTCGAAGGCGACCGACGGCTCGGTGAACGGGTAGTAGCCGGGCCGGAAGCGGGTCTTCTTCCCGGCACCGAACATCGCGTGGGCGAACTGGTCGAGGAGGCCCTTGAGATCGGCGAGGGTCGTGCCCTCGTCGACCATCAGGCCCTCGACCTGGAAGAACTCGAAGCCGTGGCTCGCGTCGACCGCCTCGTACCGGAAGCAGCGGCCCGGCAGGAGGACCCGGATCGGCGGTGCCATGGACTGCATGACCCGGATCTGGCCGGGCGACGTGTGGGTCCGGAGGAGGTGCCCCGGCAGGTCGACGTAGAGGGTGTCCCAGAGGTCTCGCGCGGGGTGGTCCGGCGGGATGTTCAGCATCTGGAAGTTCGTCCGGTCGTCCTCGACCTCGGGCGACTCCACGACGACGAACCCGAACTGGGCGAAGACCCGGGCGATGTCGGCCATCACCTCGATGCTCGGGTGGAGGGAGCCACGGCGGATCGGCCGGCCCGGGGTCGTCACGTCGACCCGCTCCCGCCGGAGGCGAGCCTCGAGCTCGCCGCTTCGCAGGACCGCGCCCCGCTCGGCCAGGGCGGCTTCGATGGCGATCCGGACGGTGTTCGCCACGGCCCCGACGCGAGGCCGGTCATCGGCCGGGAGACCGCCGATGCCCCGGAGGACCGCGGTGAGGCGGCCCTTCTTGCCGAGGACGTCGATCTCGAGCGCCTCGAGGGTCGCGCTGTCGTGGGCGGCCGCGACCTGGCCGAGGGCCTCGTCGCGGAGGTCCTCCAGGTCGCGGGTCAGCTGGGCGAGGTCCATCGGGAATTCGGGCTCGTCTGCGTCTCGGGTGGCTGGATGGTACGGCGTCGGTCCCCGGGGAATCACGAGCCCTCGATCGTCGTCGACGTCGAGGGCTCCGCGCTGCGGGTGGCTCGCCGGCCGGTCGGCCGGCTCGTCAGGCGCCCTTCGCGACCTCGACGATGCGGGTAAACGTGGCGGCGTCGCGGACGGCGATGTCGGCGAGAACCTTCCGGTCCAGCCGGACATCGGCGGCCTTCAGGCCGGCGATGAACTTCCCGTACGGCAGGCCGTGCGAGCGGGTCGCGGCGTTGATCCGGATGATCCAGAGGCCACGGAAGTCGCGCTTCCGCTGCTTCCGGTCACGCGTCGCGTAGGCGAGGGCGTGGAGGAGGGCCTCGCGCGCCGGCTTGACCAGCCGCGAGCGGGTGCCCTTGCGACCTTCCGCGTCCTGGAGTAGTCGCTTGTGCCGGGCGTGGGCGGTGACGCCGCGCTTGACTCGTGCCATGAGGTGCCGGTGCTCCTAGAGGTACGGAAGCAGGCGCCGGACCTGCTTGGCATGCTCGGGGCTCATCACCGACTTGCCCGCGTAGCGACGGGTTCGACGGGACGACTTGATCTCGAGGTGGTGGCCGCGCCACGCATTCACGCGGACGACCTTGCCGCTGCCGGTCGTGCCGATGCGCTTCTGGGCGGCCTTGTGGCTCTTCATCTTCGGCACGGTGCCGTCACTCTCCCGTCGATGCCGGCTGCGGCGCCGGGCTGGTGGCTGCGGGTGGCGGAACCGGTGCCGGCGCGGGCGGCGCGGCCCCGGGCGCGTCCTCCGGGGAGGCCTCGCCGTCGGCCGGTCGTCCGGGCCTCGCGGGGGCGTCCAGTCCCTTGGGCTTGTGGGTCGATGCCATCGTGATGAACATCGACTTGCCCTCGAGGACCGGCGTCCGTTCCGCGACGCCGTGTTCCTTGACCTGCTCGGTGAACTTCGTCAGCAGGTTCCGGCCGAGCTCCGGGTGGGTCAGCTCCCGACCCCTGAACCGGACCGTCACCTTGATGCGATCGCCGTCCTCGAGGAACTCGATCGCTCGATGGACCTTTGTCTCGAAGTCGCCCTGGCCGATCTTCGGCGAGAGGCGGACCTCCTTGAACGTCACCGACCGCTGCCGGCGCTTCGCTTCCTTCTCGCGCTTCGTCAGCTCGTACTTGTACTGCCCGAAGTCGAGGAAACGAGTGACCGGCGGGGAGGCCATCGGGGCGACCTCGACGAGGTCGAGGCCCCGCTCCTGCGCCATCTCGAGAGCCTTCGGCGTCGGCATGATGCCGAGCTGGTTGCCCTCTTCGTCGATCACCCGGACCTGAGGGATCCGGATCATCTGATTCACGCGCAGGTCTCGGCTGATGGTTGGTCCTCCGGCGTTCGGTGCCTTGAGCTCACGGCACGGCGGGGCTGGGCCCCTCCGGCCGCCGCGGGACTATACCACGGGCTTTCCGGGCCGGGCAACGACGCTCAATCCGGCCGGCGAGCGCTCGATTCGGCGGCCAGGCGGGCCGCCAGATCCTCCCAGCCCTCCGGCGGCTGCTGCTCCCCCGCGCGCGTCCGCGGCGAGGCCGTCCGGTTCGCGATCTCGCGGTCGCCGAGCACGATCATGTACGGGACCTTCTGCTCCTGGGCGACGCGGATCTTGTTCTGCATCCGCCCGTCCGAGTCATCGACGTCGACGCGCAGGCCGCGGGCCCGCATGACCGCGGCCAGCTCCCGGGCCGGCTCCACGTGCCGGTCGGCAATCGGGATGACCACCGCCTGGACCGGTGCGACCCAGAGCGGGAACGCCCCGGCGAAGTGCTCGACGAGGATTCCGATGAACCGCTCCAGCGAGCCGTAGATCGCGCGGTGGATCGCGATCGGGCGCTGCTCCGCACCGTGCTCGTCGATGTACGTGAGGTCGAAGCGCTCGGGGAGCATGACGAGGTCGGCCTGGATCGTCGCCATCTGCCACTCCCGACCGAGGGCGTCGTCGATGTAGATGTCGATCTTCGGCGCGTAGAACGTGCCGTCCTTCGGCTTCGTCACGTAGTCGCCGCCGGCCCGGTCCAGGGCAGCCTTGACGAGCGCCTCGGCCCGCTCCCAGAGCGCTGGGTCCCCGATCGCCTTGTCGGGCTTCGTCGCGAAGGCGAACCGCGGGGTGAGCCCGAACCACGAGTAGGCCTCGCGTACCTCGCCGAGGAGTGCCTCGATCTCGTCCGCGAGCTGGTCCGGCCGGACGTAGACGTGGGCGTCGTCCTGGATGAACTGCCGGACGCGGGTGAGTCCCGAGAGCGTCCCCGACCGCTCGTTGCGGTGCAGCCGGCCGTACTCGCTGTACCGGATCGGGAAGTCACGATACGAGCGCAGGCGCGACTTGTAGACGAACGTGCTCTCGGGGCAGTTCATCGGCTTCAGGCTATAGGTCTGGTTCTCCACCTCGACCCGGAACATGTTGTCGTCGTAGTGGCCCCAGTGGCCCGACTGCTCCCAGAGCTTCTTGTGGACGAGGATCGGGGTGCTGATCTCCTCGTATCCCCGGCGAACCTGGAGCTCGCGCATCGCGGTCTCGAGCGTCCGCCAGATCCGCTGGCCCTTCGGGTGCCAGAAGGCGGACCCGGGGCTGACGTCGTGGAAGCTGAAGAGGTCGAGCGCCACGCCGAGCCGGCGGTGATCGCGCTTCTTCGCCTCGGATCGACGCCACAGGTATTGCTCGAGCTCCTCGTCGGTCGACCAGACGGTCCCGTAGATCCGCTGGAGCATCGGCCGCTTCTCGTCGCCGCGCCAGTACGCGCCGGCGACGGACAGGAGCTTGAACGGCCCGATCTTCCCGGTGCTCTCGACGTGGGGCCCCTTGCAGAGGTCGCTGAACGGGCCGTGCTCGTAGAACGACGTCACCGGGGGTGGGTCGCCTGCCTCGGCCGCCCGTCGGATCAGGTCGTCGAGGATCTCGATCTTGTAGGCCTGGCCCTGTCCCTCGGCCGCGGCCCGGGCGTCGTCGATCGGGATCTCACGGCGGACGAACGGGTGGTCCGCGGCGATGCTCTGCCGCATCCGCCCCTCGATCGACTCGAGGTCGGCGGGTGTCAGCGTCCGGGGCAGGTCGAAGTCGTAGTAGAACCCGTCGGCGATCGCCGGGCCGATGCCGAGGCGCGTGCCGGGGAAGAGGTCGAGGACGGCCTCGGCCATGACGTGCGCGGCCGAGTGGCGCATCGCGTCGATCGGGTCGTGCGCGCCGGCATCGAGGAGCTCGTCCGCGGACCCGCGCGTCGGCGCCTCGAGGATCTCCTCGTCGTGTGGTGCCTGGTCGACCATGGTGCTCGTGCGCCTCCTGAGAATCAGAACGACCCCCCGTCCGACAGGACGAGAGGTCGAGGCCTCCCGCGGTTCCACCCGCCTTTGCGGCCCCGACAGCCGGCAATGACGCCGAAGATCGAGGTCGCACGCTCGTGCCGCGCTAACGGGCGGACCCGGGCCGGTTCACCGGTCGCTCGCGGGTGGTGCCGTCGCCGGTCGAACACCGGGCTTCCAGCCGTGGCCCGGCTCTCTGGAGATCGATGCCGGCGGGGCGCGGCCCGCTCATCGCGTTCGATATCGGCGGCGAGCATACCGCACGGCGGGACCGACGCTCAACGACGGCCCCGCCGCGGGA
>DASUMJ010000276.1:0-5529 GCA_036277775.1 Candidatus Limnocylindrales bacterium | reverse complement strand
CGGGACGCCGCATCCTCGACCCATCGTCAGCCGCGACCCGCCGGAAGCTGCCGCCCCCGCGTCGGCGCTCCGAGCCGGCTGACCGAACGGAGGGGGAGTCCCATGGCAGCTCGGACCCTGCGGCGCGGCGCCGCGCTCATGATGTCGATGGCGCTGGCGTTCGCCACCGCCATGGCGCCGGGCATCGCGCTGGCCAACCCGGACCCGGTCACGATGACGGTCCATCGGCAGCTCGGCTTCGAGGCCGACGTCCCCTTCAACGAGGGGGACAGCGACAGCGAAGACGTCTGCCTGCCGCTGTGCGTGGAAGTCGCCTCGTACTCGGTGAACGCGGTCGGCACTGCCCACATCCGCGTCGCCCTTGGAATCGACGTCACCTTCTCGTACGACCCGGCCGACGTCCTGCCGGGTGGCAGCGTCCCGATCAGCGTGACCTACACCCCGACCGACGATCCGGGGAACGAGGTCAGCATCCAGGTCGAGGCGGACACGATCTCGTTCCAGGGCTGCGTCGTCGAGGTCATCTGCGACGGCGGGACCCTGCACGACGTCACCCTGGCGCAGGGCTCGGCGAACTTCGCCGCCCTCATGAGCGGGGACCCGGCCGTGGTCTTCCCGCTCAGCAGCGACACGATCAACCTCGACTCGCCGGTCGGGCGCATCGCCTCGGCATCGCTGGATGGCGACATGACGCTGGGGCCGGTCCCGAGCGGGGGCTTCCCCGGCCTGGGCGGCGGCGCGGCCGTCGTCGGCGTCACCGGCGCCACCCTCACCAGCCCGGTCGTCGTGCCGGGATTCGGCATCACCGAGTGGCAGGCCTCCGGCCAGACGAACACCGTCGACGTCACCCTGGGTGCGGACCCGACGGCCACCGTGACGACAACCCTGTCGCCGGTCATGCACTGGCTGTCCGTGGCGGCCGACGCAGAGATCGACGTCAACCTGTCGGACTTCCTGAACGTCTTCTTCGACGACTTCAGCATCGACATCTTCTCTGGAAGCATCGGCTCGCTGCTGAGCGCCAACGGCGTCGACGCCCTGGTCAGCGCCGCGATCGTCGACCTCGTCGGGATCGACCCGGGCGTGGGTGCCAACATCGCGGCCGGCAACCTGCCCTTCCCGCTCACCAGCCCCGAGGTCGCCGGCGTGCCGCCGCTGCCGGGGCTGGGCGCGATCAGCTTCAGCTTCGATCCGGACTCGGATGACGATGGGCTGACCGACGGTGAGGAGGTGATCCTCGGCACCGACCCGTTCGACCCGGACACCGATGACGACGGGCTGACCGACGGCCAGGAGGTCGAGGTCTACGGCACGGATCCGCTCGACCCGGACACGGACGACGACGGCCTGAACGACGGCGACGAGATCGCCGCCGGCACCGACCCGTTCGACCCGGACAGCGACGACGACGGGCTCAGCGACGGTGATGAGGTGCACGTCCACGGGACCGACCCGCTGGACCCGGACAGCGATGACGACGGGCTGACGGACGGCCTCGAGGTCGCCCTGGGCACCGATCCGCTCGACCCGGACAGCGACGACGACGGGATCCCGGACGGCCAGGACTCGGAGTTCCTGCAGGCCGCCGTCGAAGCGCTCGACGACGCGGCCTTCAAGGGCAACGGCCACCGGACGGCGATCCTGGCGCAGCTCGACAACATCGAGAAGCGCGTCCTGCAGGGCAAGGTCGACCAGGCGCTCAACGAGCTCGGCCACCTGCGCGCGAAGATGGACGGCTGTGGCACCACGGCCGACACCACCGACTGGATCGTCGACTGCACGGCGCAGCTGGAGATCCGGGCCCTGCTCGACCTGCTGGTGGACAACCTGACGCCGTGATCGGCACGGCCACTGCGCGTGCGGGGCGAGGCCTTCGGGCCTCGTCCCGTTCGCGTGCTCGCACGATCCTCGGTCTCGCGCTGCTCGTCGCCCTCGTCGTGGCGGCTTGCGGCAACTCGAACGCGCCGAGCTCGGCGACCCGTTCGGAGGCGGGCGGCGCCCCGTCCCAGGGAAGCCGCGGCCCGGGGTCCGGCGCCGTGGCACCCGGCGGGGCACGCCTCCCCGACCGGGTCGGAGCGATCGAGCTGGAGGCCGTCTCCTACCGCGTGCCCGACGCCCTCGGCGGGGCGGGAGGTCCGCAGCTGCAGGCCATGCTCGAGGCGCTGGACCTGACCCCGGCGGAGGTGACGCTCGTCATGGCGGTCGACCGCTCGGGCCAGCTTGACATCGGGCGCTGGGAGCTGCCCGGCCGCGACGCGGCCGCGATCCTCGCAGCCTGGGCGGCGGCCGCCGGTGCCGGCTGGGTATCGGCGACCCTGGCAGAGGAGCCGGCCCTCGCGGGGCGCGGGCCGGACGGGCGAAGGGCCTGGGCCGTGGCCAGGGACGGCCTCTTCGTGTACGTGGTGACCGACGACCCGGACCTGGCGGCGGAGGCCATCGCCGGCACGTCGTGACGGCGCTGCGGGCGGGCGTCGGTCCGTCGACAGGGCCGGAGACCGCCCGCTGCCCGCACGCTGCCGACCGCCGACCAGGCGCCTCGTCTCAGGACGGTCGCGCCACCGGCGTGGGCGTTCCCGGCGGGGGCGCGCTCCGCCCGGCGCGACCCGCGGGACGGCGCCCGAACGGCCACCATGCGGCATCGCCCAGGAGCGTCGTGATCGCCGGCACGAGCAGCGTCCGGACGATGAACGTGTCGATGAGGACGCCGGCGGCGACCATCGCACCGGCCTGGAAGAGGACGGTGAGCGGCGACGCCACCATGGCGAGGAAGGTCCCGGCGAGGATGATCCCGGCGGACGTGATGACCGCGCCGGTCCGGGCCGAGGCCGCGAGGATCCCCGCCGACGTCCCGCGACGCTCGGCCTCCTCTCGGATCCGGCTCATCAGGAAGATGTTGTAGTCCGAGCCGAGCGCGACCAGGAGCACGAAGACGATGAGCGGGAGGAAGTTGTTCAGGCCCTCGTGGCCGAGGACCCGCTCGAAGAACGTCGTCATCAGCCCGAGCGTGCAGAGGTACGACAGGAGCACGGTCCCGACGAGGTAGACCGGTGCCACGATGCTCCGGAGCAGCACGACGAGGACGAGCAGCACCCCGAGCACGGTCAGCGAGGCGACCCGCAGGAAGTCGTCGTTGATCGTCGCCTGGAGGTCGGCCTGGATGGCCGTCTGCCCACCGACGCGCACCCGCGCGTCGGCCCCGAACGTCGCGGCGTCCTCCTCGACGACCGCCCGCACCCGTCGGAACGTCTCGAACGCAGCCGCGGAGTACGGCCCCTCGGTCGTGACGACGTTGACGCGGGTGAGCGTCAGGTCCTCGGACAGGAACGCGGCGAGGGCCTGGGCCACGGCCTCCCCCGCCTCCCCCTCCAGGCCGGCCGGGATGAACAGGTCGTCGGCCCGCGCGTCGAGGGTCGCCGCCAGCCCGCGCAGCTCGCCCGGGAGGCGGGCGGCGATCGCACCGATCTCCGCTCGCAGCGCCGCCGTCGCGTTCGACGGCGAGACGGCCGTGGGGAACAGGAGCGCATCCGGGCGGGCGGCGAAGACGTCGGCCAGGGCACCGACGTCGGCGGCAAGGCGGGCCGGCTCCGCCGGCCCGTCGGCGCCGAGGAGCGCCTCCGCGAGGTCGCGGTATGCGGGATGCGACGCGACGTCCGGGTACGCCCGGACGAGGTCCGCGAAGTACGACCCGACGAGGCCGAGCGTGGCGTCGTCGAGCGGCCGACCGGCAGCCGCGGCGAGCGACAGGAGTCGTGCCATCCCCTCGAGCTGATTGTCCACACGGGCAGCCGCCCGCAGCTCATCGATCGCGCCCGGCATCCGGGCGAGATCGGCGCGCGCCGCCGCAAGTGCGTCGTCCGCGCCGAGGTCGGGGTACGCCGGGGCAAGGAGCTCGAGGTACGCGGAAGCGGATCGGAGCCCCGTCGCCGTCTCCGGGTCGAGGAGCTTCTGCAGTCCGGCGACCGGGTCCGCCGGGATCGCGAACGCGTCGGCCATCGTCACCAGCTGCACCGACGGCCGGAAGGCATCGGGGGTGGCGCCGTCGCCGGTCGGGGCGACCAGGCTCTCGACCCGGCTCACGCCGTCGGTCGCCAGCAGGCGATCGGTCGTGGCGCGAACCCTGGCGAGCGAGGCCGGGGTCGAGAGGTCCGAGCCGCTCCCGCCGTCGATGACGACCGTCATCGGCATCATCCGGCCACGGTCGAAGTGCTCGGCGACGACGTCGAACCCGACCTTCGCGTCCGAGTCGGCGGGGAGATCGGCGAGGACGTCGAAGCTCTGCCGGAGGCCGCCGATGCCGATCGCCGGCACGGCCAGGGCGACGAGGACCAGGATCGTGACGACGAGCGGGCGCCGGGCGATCAGCGACGCGAGCCCACCGAAGAGGCCGCGGTCGGCCGCGCCGGCTTCGTCGTGGCGCGGCCAGAAGAGGCGGCGGCCGAAGATCGCGAGCAGGGCCGGTGCAAGGGTGAGGCCCGCGACGAGCGTCACGGCGATGGCGATCGCGAGTGCCGGCCCCGTCGTCTGGAAGAGCCCGAACCTGCCGACGATCATCGAGCCGAGCCCGATGATCACCGTCGCGGCGCTCGCGGCGAGGACGGCGCCGATCCGGGAGACGGTCGCGGCCACCGCCGCGTCACGGGACGTCCCGGCGGCCTCCTCGCGGAACCTGGAGATGAGGAAGATCGTGTAGTCGGTCCCGACGCCGAACACGATCACGACGACGAAGGTCTCGAGCAGCGAGGAGATCTGCCAGCCGGCCTGCCCGAGCTGCGCGAGGAGCCCGGTGGCCACGAGGTAGGACGCCCCGATGGTCAGGAGCGGGACGAGTGCGGCGAGCGGGGCGCGGTAGATCAGGAGCAGGACGAGCACCACGAGCCCGACGGTCACGAGCGTGGTCCGATCCGTGGCCGTCGCGATCGCGGCGATGTAATCGGCGCCGATGCCGGCGCTCCCGGTCACCGACGCGCCGAGGCCCGGCGGGACTGCCGTCTCGAGGTGCTCTCGGATCGCGGCGACCGCCGCGTTGGCCGCCGGCTGGAACGCGGTCGCATCGAGCTGCACCTGGAGGAGCTCCAGCTCGCCGTCTGCGCTCTGGAGCATCGAGGCCAGCTCCGGATGCGTCGCCGTCCCGACGACGCCCACGACGACGTCACTGACCGGCGCCGGGGCGGAGGGATCGGCCAGCCACGCGGCGACCTGATCGATCGTGGCGTGGTCGGCCTCGCGGAGGCAGCCATCCCGCCAGAACGCGAGCGTCGCGGTCCCCGCGGCGACCTGGTCCGGGAACGCGTTCTCGAGCGCGGCCTGCGCCTGCAGCGAGTCGGCCTCCTTCGGCAGGAACGAGGCCGGGTCCGCGGATCCGACCTCGCCGAGCGGCGGCGCCCCGGCGACGGCGGCGACGGATCCCACGACCCATGCCACGACGACGAGGTAGCGGAGGCGGCAGACGGCTCGGCCCAGGCGCTCGAACATCGGTGATCACCCACGGCGGGCGGCGACGGGCGCGCACGGAGCGCTCGCGTCGCCGAC
>DASUMJ010000275.1:0-4938 GCA_036277775.1 Candidatus Limnocylindrales bacterium | reverse complement strand
GTGGACGGCGCCGAGCAGGCGGCCCGTCGAGTCCTCGGCCAGGGCCACGGTGGTGGCGAGGGTTTCAACCGGCGTCACGATCGCGTTGTGGAACCGGGATCCGTCCCAGCGTCGGATGTCCCAGTTCCAGCCGCGAGGCGTCGCGTCGAACGTGTCGATGAGGAGGTCGCGGATCCGCCACCAGTCGGCCTCGTCGGCCAGCCTTCTGAGCACGACGGGATCGTCGCGGATCGTCCCCGGCTGCGAACCTGCCGGTCGGCCCGAAGCACCCGTCCGGATGCACGGGTTCGTCGATCCGGTTCCCGGGACCGGACCAGGTGGGATCACCCCTCCGCGGGAACCAGCGGCTCGAGGACGAAGACCGGGATCGGGCGGGTCGTCTTCTTCTGGTAGCCGGCGTAGTCGGGCCAGACCTCCAGCGACCGCTCCCACCACGTCGCCTTCTCGTCGCCGCCGACCTCCCGCGCGAGGTAGTCGCGCTTCACCGCGCCGTCCTGGAGCTCGACATGCGGGTGGGCGACGAGATTGTGATACCAGGCCGGGTTCGTCGCGGCGCCGCCCCTCGACGCGACGACCGCGTACACCCCGTCGTGCTCCACCCGCATCAGCGCGGTCTTCCGGAGCTTGCCGGTCCTCGCTCCCACGGACGTCAGGACGACGATCGGCCGGCCACGCAGCGTGTTCTCCTCGGCGCCGGCGGATGCCTCGAAGCGCTCCGCCTGGTTGCGGGCCCAGGCAGACCTGCTCGGGGCGTACTCGCCGGTCAGTGGCATGGCCGGGATGATGGCACGCAGGCCGCCGACCCGCCTTCCTGAGCCGCCGCGGGGAGGTGCGCCACGCGGGCACCGGCCTTGGACGGCCTCGGACGGCCTCAGCGTCGGGCCGGCCCGCCGTAATGCGCCAGCTTCTGCTCGACGGCCTCGAGGTATTGCGTCAGCCGCTCGATGCCGCGCTGGAGCGAGCGCTGCTGCCGGAGGAGCATCGCCCGGCGATCGTCGAGGGTCACGTCGCCGGCTCGCTCGAGCCGGACGAACGCCAGGAGATCCCGGATCGGCATCCCGGTGGTCGCCAGGAGACCGACGAACCCGAGCCACCACAGGTCGTCCTCCGAGTAGGCGCGCCGGCCGTTCGGGAGCCGCCCGACCGGCTCGATGAGGCCGATCCGCTCGTAGTAGCGAAGGGTGTGGACGGACAGGCCGGTCGCGCGGGCTGCCTCGCCGATCGAATACGTCGATGCCATCGGCAAATCCATACCACGATCGGCTGACCCTGCGCCGGTCGCGGCGGGGCGCTTCGCGCCTCGACACGGAGGGTCTTGACTTCGAGCGCGGTCGAGGTTCTAGGGTCGCCTTCGTTCGAATGCTCGACGGAGGCAGCCATTGGACCGCGTCACGCTCCGCAACCCGATCAGGTTCGGCATCTACACCCAGCAGGAGTGGCGGAGCTGGGCGGAGCTGGTCGAGACCTGGCAGGCCGCCGACGAGGCCGGCTTCGATCAGGCGTGGCTCTTCGACCACTTCTTCCCGGAGGAGGGCGACGACACCGGGCCGTGCTTCGAGAGCTGGACCCTCCTCGCGGCGCTCGCGACGCAAACACGACGGATCGCGATCGGCGTGCTCGTCTCCGGCGTCACCTACCGGCACCCCTCGATCCTCGCGAAGCAGGCGGCGACCGTGGACCACGTGTCGGGCGGCCGGCTGATCCTGGGGCTCGGCGCGGCGTGGCGCGAGCCGGAGCACCGGGCCTACGGGATCGAGCTGCCGCCGCCGGGGATCCGGGTGGAGCGGGTGGGGGAGGCCCTCGAGCTCATCCGCCGCCTCGAGTCCGAGGAGCGGGCCACGTTCGAGGGGCGCCACTACCGCCTCGAGGCTGCGCCGTTCGGCCCGAAGCCGGTCCACGGTCACCTGCCCGTGTGCGTGGCCGCCATCGGGCCGCGGATGCTTCGCCACGTCGCCCGGTACGCCGACCAGTGGGACACCTGGGGCGGCCCCGAGCGGATCGCCGCGAACGGCGCCGTCGTCGACGCCGCGGCCGCGGCGGCGGGGCGCGATCCACGCCGGATCCGGCGCAGCATCTGCACCGGCCATGAGCCGCTCGCCACCCTCGAGACCCAGGTCGCGCACGTCGAGCGGTATGCCCCGGCCGGCGTGGACACGTTCCTCTACAACATGGCGATGCCGAACGCGCCCGAGGCGATCGCCGAGGTCGGGCGGCGGCTGCCGGAGCTCCGGGAGCGGTTCGCCCGACCCGCATGACGGCGGCGCTCCGGGAGGTCGGGCGGCGGCCCTACTCCGGCCGGCGGCCGCGGACGGCCCAGGCGCGGGCCGTCAGCTGGATCGAGCCGTCGGCGGCGATCGGCAGGGAGCCCCGGAGGTGCTCGCGCAGGCGGGCGCGCTCGGCCTCGGTCCGGGACACTGCGTACGAGCCCGCCGGGCCCGCCCCACCCAGGAGGGGCCCCCAGTAGTCATCGAAGCTCGCGAAGACCATCGGGATGACGATGCCGCGGGTCTCGACGGCCTCGAACCCGGCGGCGCGGAACGCCGAGCGGAGTGGATCCGGCGCGGCGATCGGGAACCGGCCACCCTCGTCCGCCGCTCCGGAGTCGGGGTCCAGGACGCCCACCGCGTCCCAGAAGCGGCGCAGGAGCTGCATCCCGTCCGCATAGTCCCAGACGTAGGCCGCAGCCGTGCCGCCCGGCGCCGTGACCCGGTGGGTCTCGGCGAGCGCCGCGCCGACGTCGGGAACGAAGTTCAGCACGAGGCCGGCGGCGGCCGCATCGACCGAGGCGTCGGGCAGACCCGTGGCATCCGCCGTCCCGACCCGGAAGGTCGCGCGGTCATCGTCGACGTTCGCCGTGGCATGGGCAACGAATCCCGCCGACGGCTCGACGCCGACGACGGAGGCCGGTGCGCACCGGTCGATGATCGACTGGGTGAGCGCCCCCGTTCCCGACCCGATGTCCAGCCACCGCCGGCCGGGCGGCACGGCGAGCCAGTCGAGGAAGATCGGCGCGACGAGCCGGCTCCAGCGGCCCATGAAGGCGTCGTAGGAGGTGCCGCTCGCCCAGCGGTCTGGGCCCGGGGACGTCATCGTGGGACAGGGTACGAGGGTGGCGCACAATCCGCGCGATGGATGCCGACGCCGCGGTCCACGAAGCGCTTCGGGACTTCGACCGCGCCTTTGCCGCCGGCGATGCCGCGGGTCTCGCGGCGTCCTTTGCCGAAGACGCCACGCTCCTGCTGCTCTACGTCGCGCCGCTCGAGGGGCGCGACGCGATCCGGGATCACTGGGTCCGCGTCTTCGGAACGTGGGACACCAGTGCCTGGCGCCCGGAGCGCGTCGTCGTGGAGGTGCACGGTGACCGCGCCTACGCGCTCAGCACCTACACGGAGACGCTCGTCCATCGGGCGGGGGTCGAACGGAGTCGGCTCGTCGTGGGGCGCCTCGTCCAGTTCCTCCGGTGCGACCCGAGCGACGGGACCTGGCTCGTGCAGCTCGCCATGAACTCCCACGCCCGCCCCATCGAGGAAGTCGTCGGCTGAGACGGTCGAGGCAGGCCCGATCGCGCTCAGAACGCCCGGCGAAGCAGGAGCAACCCAAAGAACACGGCGGCGACGACGATCACGAGCTCCATCGGACTGAGCGTCGAGAGCGTCTGCACGGCGTCATCGACGAATCGTCCGACGGGCGCCATCAGGTCCGTCTGACCGCCGCCGACGATGCTCCCGCCGCCGCCACCGCCCGACACCTGGCCCGCCGGGCCCTGCTCGATCCCACCGCCGTACTCGACCATGGGCCGCATCATCGCACCAGGCGCAAGGCCCGCGGGCGATTCGCCGTCACTCCGGGTCAGGCGTCCGGTGCCCGCCCGAGCCCGAGAGCGGTCGCCAGGGCCTCCGCCGTCGCCCAGGCGCCGCGATCCTGGTTGCAGATCGTGACGATCGTCGTCCCGGCCTCGAGGTGGTGCACGAGCAGCGCCGCGACGCCCGGGTCGGAACCGCCGTGCCCGATCGTCGTCACGCGGCCGTCCTCGACCGTCAGCAGGCAGCCGTACCCGTAGGCATCCTCGGCATCGGGCGGGCCCTGCGGTGCCGTCATCGCCGCGACGAGCGCCGGCGACAGCAGCCGGCCGCCCAGGAGGGCATCGACAAGGCGGGCGAGGTCGTGGGCCGTCGTGATCATGCCCCCGTCCGGCATGCCCATGGCCGTCACGCTGAAGATGTTCGTCTTCCAGCCCCGGGGTGCGGTCGCGTCGGTCACGTACCCGGTCGCGAGCCTCGCCGGCTCGTGGTCGAGGGCCTCGAACGACGTGTCCGCCATCCCGGCCGGGGTGAAGACCTCCTCCGTCACGATCTCGGGGTAGGGACGGCCGGTGACGGCCTCCAGGACCAGGCCGGCGAGGATGAACCCGGCGTCGTTGTACTCGTAGCGCTCGCCCGGCCGGAAGCGCGCCGGCAGGTCCGCGAAGGCCGGGAGCATGTCGGCCGGGCGGCGGACGTGGTAGCTCGGGATCCGGTCCCAGGTCGCGGTGAACGAGGCCCACGTCGGGTCGGTGTCGTCGTGGTAGTTCGCGAGGCCGCTCGTATGCGACAGGACGTGGTGGAGCGTGATCTCCGGCGTCAGTGCCGCCGGCTGCTGCTCCCGGGGGAGGAGCGCCGTGAGCGGCTGGTCGAGGCGCAGGCGGCCGCGCTCGACGAGGCGCAGGCACGCGATCGCCGTCGGGAGCTTCGTGATCGAGGCGACCGCGAAGCGCGTCTCGATCGTGTTCGGGATGGCGAACCCGCGGTGCGCAAGTCCGCCCGCGTACTCGAAGGCCGGCGCCCCGGCGACCCAGACCAGGGCGACACCGCTGAAGTCGCCGCGGGTCACCCGGGAATCCAGCTCTACTCGCAGGAGGCCGGCGACCACCGTCACGAGGTCCACCCGAACGGCGAGGCG
>DASUMJ010000274.1:0-12668 GCA_036277775.1 Candidatus Limnocylindrales bacterium | reverse complement strand
GGCCTTGCCGCGGGGTTCGCCGGGCCGCAGGACATCCCGGCGCTGAAGGCCCTCCTCGGCCTGCCTGACGAGTTCCACCCGATCGGGGTCATCCCGGTCGGACGGCCCCTGCCTGACGTCCGCTCACCATCCCTGAAGCGCGGCTGGGTCCCGTTCGACGAGTTCGCCCACTGGGATCGCTGGTAGGTCCGGCGCGATGCGCGCGCCGTGACCGCCGTTCAGTCCGTCGTCTGGATCGGGGCGAATGACCCGCCCGGCCAGGCATCGGCCACGGCGGCCGGGGTGAGCCCCAGGACGTAGACCACGCCCAGATGGGCGGCGTGACCGGCGGTATCGACGATGGCGTAGCCGCCGCCGGTCGGCTCGATCGACGGACCGGCCAGGATCTCGACGATGAACGTCGACTCGTCCGCGCTCCAACCCGCGAAGGCCATCCCGACCACATCGGGCCGGACCTCAACCGTGGCCACGACGACGGCCGCGTGCGGCGCGTCGAGGCGAGCGATGTCGGCGAAGTGCTGATCGCCGTCGACCCGGTGGAGCAGCAGCCACAGGTGCGTGCCGTCGTCCGAGAGCACCGGGTGCTGGAGCTTGGCGGGCCGGAGCTCGCCGTCGTACCAGGTCTCCCCGGTCCCGTCGATCGGGCGGACGATCGCATGCCCGAAGGGATAGGCGCCGTCGCACTCGTCGGGCAGGTCACGGCAGAAGTCGACCCGGAGGCCAGGCGTCGGGTAGCCACCGGTGGTCGACCCGTCCAGGTGCCTGACCGATCGGCCGGAGCCCGCCTCGATCACGATGCCGCTGCCGTCGGCGGCCCACTCGATCCCGGGGCCGGCCCCGGTCAGCCCCTCGGGGCCGATCTCCACCATCGAGCCGTCCGTGGCGTCGACGACCACGACGGAGAGCTCGTCGGGCGCGAGCGTCGCGAAGCGGCCGTCGGGTCCCCAGGCCGCCGCGCTGAGCTCGGGATTCGCGGGGACGATCCACGCCGGCCGGGACGGATCTCCCAGGTCCAGCAGATGCCAGGTTCCCCGATCCTCGCCCTCCGTCGGCCGGGCCGACAGGGCAAGCCAGCCGTCGGCCGAGAGGACCGGCCAGGGGACGAACTCGCCCTCGATCCGGCGAATGACTCGCTCCCGGCCGTCGAGGGTCGTGGCGACGACCTCCTGGGCCGGCGGACCGGCGGCTGCGTCGCGAATCCAGATCACCTCGTACGGGCCGGTCGCGGTGGCGGGTTCGGTGCCCTCGGGCGTGGGGGTGAGGACCGCAACGGCGGTCGGTGAGGGCGTCGCATCGACGAGGAGGGATGGGTCGTCGCCGAGCTGACTGAGGACCAGCCCCGCGAGCAGGCCGAGCAGGAGGAGCGCGGCGATCCCCAGCCACCGGACGGCCGGAGGCACGCCGCGCAGGCGGCCGGTCCCCGAGCCCGACGCGCCCCGGCGCTCGATGAGCTCGGTGGCGATGGCCCGCGGATCGCTCGGAGCAACGCCGCGCTCGGCGTACTCGCGGAGCTGCGCGCCGAGGATCGACTCGAACGTCTGGTCAAGCATCGATGAGCTCCGTTCGGAGGCGAGCGAGGAGCCGGGCGAGTCGGGTCCGGACGCCGGAGGCCGACATGCCGAGGAGGCGGCCGATCTCCGTCGCGTCGAAGCCCGCCACATGGCGGAGGGCGAGGAGCCGGCGGTCGTCCGGCGAGAGTCGGGCCAGGGCCGCGCCGAGATCGTGGCCGGCCGGACGGGCGGCGGGATCGAAGCGGTCGCTGCCGACCTCGGCCACGTCGATCGAGACGATGCTGTGCCGGCGCTGGCGGCGCACGAGCTGGCGGGCCTCGTTCGCGGCGATCGACAGCAACCACGGCCGCAGTCGCGACTCGTCGCGCAGGCCTCCGAGCTTCTGCCACGCTCGCTGCCAGGCCACCTGGACGGCGTCCTGGGCGAGGTCCCGGTCACCGCAGATGACGAAGGCGATCCGGGCCATGTCGTCGTGGTGGACGGCAACGATCCGGGCGAGCGCATCGACGTCGCCGGCCGCGGCGTCGGCAACCGTCGTCGATCTACCCGGCTTCGCGACCGTGACGTCCTCCGCCATACCCCACAGATGCCACGACGATGGCGAAGTGTCCCACCCTCGATGCCGCTCCGGGGGGCCGCCTCGGGCGGGTCAGGGCCGGCCAGCCGGCGCGGGCGGGTCCCAGCGGCCCTCGCCCCAGGTCTCGGGACCGCAGTAGATCGGCTTCGAGGCCGGGCGCGGCACCTCCGGTGCGTCCGGGTCCGCGCGCCAGGCCTCGATGACCCCGGCCAGCCAGCCGTCGATCTCCGTGAACTCCGTCCAGCGGCGGAACGGCCAGCCGTTCTCGAGGCAGAGCTTCAGGAGGGCATGCTTCGCGAAGACGATGTCGGCATAGCCGGCGGCGTAGCGGTCCGACTCCCCGTCGCCGACGAAGACGACGGCCCGCCCGGCCGCCTGGTGGGCCCGGACCCGAGCCCGCTTGCACGTGCCACAGACGAAGCAGCGAGGATGGCCGTTCGGGAACTCGATCCGCGGCCGCTCCCCCGGCGGGAACGTCGTCGAGGCGGTCACGACCGCCACGTCCCGGACGCCGAGCGCCTCGAGCGCCGGGGCAATGAAGAACCCGAAGCCGTCGCTCACGACCTCGACCGGGATCCCGGCCGCCTGCGCCCGCCGGACGAACGGCGCGAAGCCGCCGTCATGCGGCTGGCCGGCCGCGAGCGCCTCGAGCGCGGCCTGCGGTGCCGTGATCAGGCCCACCTCCCACACCATGAGGCGGCGGGAGCCGGACAGCCCGGCGTCGTACTCAGCGGCCTTCGCTTCCCACTCCGCGGTCACGAACTCCGCCATGAGCGCGTCGGAGACGTCCGTCTGGGCGATCGTCCCGTCGTAGTCGACGAGGATCGCGATCGGGGGCCGGCCGGGCTCGAGGGGCGGAGGTGGCGGGGCGGGCGCGGCCACTGCGGCCGGGCGTCCGGGGGGCGTCGGAATCGCGCGCCCTGCGGCGTCGTCCGTCACGCCAGCCACCAGGCGCGGATCCGGCCGGCCAGCCCGCCGACCGCAAACGACCGGGTGATCGCGACGCCGAGGATGATCACGGCGCCGCCGGCGAGCTGGGCGGGCTGGATCGCCTCGGCCAGGAACACGGCGCCCATGAGCACGGCGATGAACGGCACGAGGAACTGGAGCGCCGTGATCCGGGTCGGGCCGAGCAAGCGGATTCCGTGGAAGACCAGGACGTTCGCGACCCCGGCCGGGATGAGGGCCGAGTAGGCGAGGCCGGCCCAGGCACCAGCTGACACCAGGCCCCAGTCCGTTCCGGCCGCCTGGACGAGACCGAGCGGGGCGAGGACGGCCGTGCCGCCGACCATCGCCCAGGCGGTTGTCCGGAGCGGTGAATGCGTCGCGAGGATCGGTGCCCCGAACGACGAGTAGACGGCCCAGCAGACGGCCGCGGCGAGCGTCACGGCGTCGCCGACGAGCGAGGCGGCGAGCCCGAGGCCCGGGCCGCCGGCCATCACGATCCCGACCCCGACGAACGAGATGATCGCGCCGGCGAGCTTCCGCCCGGTCAGCGTGTCCGACCCGATCCACCCGGCAAGGAGCGCCGTCATGACCGGCGTGGCGGCGATGAGGAAGGCCGAGTCGCCGGCCGGGATCGACTGGAGGGCCGTCGCCCAGAGGATCTGGTAGCCGCCGAATCCGACGGCGCCCAGCGCCAGGATCGGAATCACGTCGTGCCGGCGCATCCGGACCGTGCCCTCGCGCCACCGGAGGAGCACGAGGAGCAGCGCCGCCGCGGACCCGAACCGGAGGAACGCGAAGGCGATCGGCGGGATCTGCTGGTTTGCGGCCTTGACGACGATGAAGTTCGCCGCCCAGGCGGCGACGACGAAGAGGACGCCGAGCTCGGCGATCCTCGTGCTCGTGGCCCACCCGGACCGGCGGCCGGCAACGTCAACGCCCGCCGGATCTCCGGCGGGCGTCTCGCTCGCGGTCGGCTCCTGACGGGCGGTCAGGCGTTCTCCTCGTCGAGCTCGAGGCTCTCCTCGTCGGCCTCCTCGGTGAGCTTCAGCCAGACGAAGAGTCCGGCGAGCACGATGAGCGGGATGACGATGAGGGCGCCGAGGGTGATCCCCAGGGCGACGGCAACGGTCTTCAGTGCACGCATCGAGGCGCCTCCTTGGTTCGGTGGCTCAGGTCCGGGCCGCCCCCGGCGACCCGGTTTCGGTGACGGGGGTGCGCAGGCCCGGACCCTGCGAGACGAGGGCGGCGATATCGTCGCGGGTGAACTCGGCCAGGCTGTGGCGGTCGCCCGACTGCGTCGCGTGATGGAGCCGCAGGACGAACGCGCCCTGCTGCTCGAAGAAGAAGATGTCCTTCGGGCGCTGCTCGTCGATGTAGCGGCCGATGACCCGGAAGGCGAGCTCGTAGCTGCCGGCCGGCGGCGGTGGCGGATCGACGCCGGGCACCTTGCCGCGACGGGCGATCGCCTCGTCCATGAACTTCGCGACGTCCTCGTCGGCGAAGGTCATCGTCTCCTTCTCGACCTGCCCGAGCGACTCGGACCACGCGCTGGACGAGCCGCCGACGGACGCGAGGCCCTGGACGATGAAGCCGTCCGGCACCTCGAGGACGAGGACCTCCTTCATGCCGCGCTGGTCGAGGTACGCCCCGATCGACCGGAGGACCTCCTCGAAGTCCTGGCGAGGGCTGCCGTCGTAGATCCGCATCGCGTCTCCATCGAGCCGGGCCCGCCGCCCGGTCGGAGCATCAGGAGCCGGTGGTCCGGTCGTACAGGCCGGCTCGCTTCGCCCGTCGATCGCTGAGCCGGAAGACGGCCAGTGCGGCGAGTGTAGCGACGGCCCCGGTGGCCAGCAAGGCGAGGACGATCTCGCCGCCGGTGGGATTCGGGTGCCCGAACAGGGTCTCGAAGAGCGATCCGGCGCCGCCGATCGAGTCCGGACCGCCCGGGAAGAGCGCTTCCCGGATCCCGGCGATCCACCAGGTGAGCGGCGTGACGAGCCCGAGCAACTGGACCGGCGACGGCAGGACGGTGAGGGGGAAGACCGCGCCGGTCACCAGGAAGAGCGCGCCGGCGAACGCCTCCGGGTAGCTCCACGACTCCTGCCGCGTCTGGATGCAGACGCCGGCCATGAGGAGGCCGAGGGCGATGATCGCGGCCACGCCGAGGACGAACGAGGCCACGAGCAGGGGCCAGTTGACGAGCCCGACGTCGAACGGCACGCCGAGGGCGACGACGCCGACGACGAGGGTGATGGCAACCCCGGCGAGCCCGACCGCGATCCGCGCGACGCCCCGCCCGACGAGGACGGTGAGGAAGTCGCTCGGGCTCACGTAGACGTACTTCAGGACCCGGTACCGCTCGCGGTCCTCGAGGATCGCCCAGGCGAGCCCGGCGATGCCGCTGATGACGAACGCCCAGAGGGCGCTGCCGACCACGACGAACGGGCGGAACGCCCGACCCGCCGGCCCGCCGATGACCTCGAGCATCACCACGAGGATGAGGGCCGAGCTGACCGGCTTGGCGACGGAGTAGATGAAGAAGAGCAGCGGGTCGGTCCAGTTCGCCTCCAGCTGCCAGCCGAGGCGCACGGCGACCCGGAAGGTCCGGAGCGTGTCGGAGAGGCCGCGTCCGCGGGTCCGGCCGAGGTCGAAGGTCGGGGCCGCGGCGCCGCCCGCAGCGCCGGCCGCGCGGGGGCCGGCGGCGGCGGCCGGCCGCGTCACCGCGCTCACTGCCAGCGCACCGAGAGCCGGCCGTCGCGCCGGGCCCGGCGTTCCATCGCGATGAGCATCCCCCGGGCGGCGACGATCGAGACCACGGTCATCGCCGCGAGGATCCCGACCTCGACGAGCGGCGACGGGGTCCCGGCCGGGAATGCCGCGTCGGCGAAGGCCAGCTGGCGCATCGCGTCGAGGCCGGTCGCCAGCGGGATGAATGCGACGGACAGCGCGCCGAGCATCCCGAGCCGGGCGACCGGGAAGTTCAGCCCCGACACGAAGTAGACGGGCTCGGTGAGCATCTGGCCCATGTGCCAGGCCTCGCGACCCCAGACGAGGAAGAGGCTCGCGAGGACCATCCCGAGCCCGTAGAGCGCACCGAGGGTCAGCGCAAAGACGCCCAGGAGGAGCGCCCACTGCTCGACGGTGAAGACGACGCCGTAGACGAAGCCGGCGATGACGAGCACCGTCGCGGCCCGGGTCGAGCTCATGACCATCCCGCCGATGGCCATCCCGAAGAGGATCGACATGAAGTGCATCGGGGCGGCGAAGTAGAGCTCGAGGTTGCCCTGGCTCTTCTCCCAGTAGAGCTGGTTCGCCATCATCCAGATGACGTTCAGCCAGAAGGCCGTCAGCGCGCCCCCGAGGACCACGAATCCGACGTACTCCTGGGGCGCGTCGAGGGCTCGGTAGACGAAGACGAAGGCCGAGGTCGCGAGGAACGGCAGCAGGATCTCGAAGAGGACCCAGGACGGCTCGCGCATCAGGCCGATGACGCGCGGATACGCCCGCCCCCGCACCGCGCGGAGGTCCGTGAGGAGGACCTGTCGCCGGCTCCAGGCGGCAGCCTCGCGGGGACCGTCGCCCGGCCGGCCGATGAGCCCGATCGTGGCAGCCATCAGGCGACGGCCTCGGCGGGGATCCCGGCCGCGGCCTCGGATTCCTCGAAGCCGCGCCCGACCAACTCGACGAAGACGTCCTCGAGCGTCGGCTCTGACTTCCGGAGGCCCAGGATCTGCGAGCCATGCTCGGCGAGCGCCCCGACGACCTGGCCGAGCGCTCCGTCGTCCTCGAGGACGAGGTTCATGACGACGACCTGCCGCTCCGCGGCGGTTGCGTCGGCGGCGGCGCTCGCGCTGACCACGCCCGGCAGGCGACCGAGGGCCGCGGCGCCGCCCTCGAGCCGGTCGAGCTCGATCCGGAAGATCGACTCCCGCTGGACCCGCTTCTTCAGCTCGTCCGGCGACCCGATCGCGAGGATCCGGCCGCGGTCGACGATCGCGATCCGGTCGCACAGCTCGTCGGCCTCGGCCATGTAGTGGGTGGTGAGGAGGATGGGCCGGCCCGGCACCGCCCGCTGCCACTCGACGATGAGCTCGCGGAGCGACCGGGCCGCCGCGACGTCGAGGCCGAGCGTCGGCTCGTCGAGGAAGAAGATCCAGGGGTCGTTCAGGAGGCCGCGGGCCAGGTTCATCTTCTGGCGCTGGCCGGTGGACAGCGTGCTCACCCGCTGGAGGCGCTGCTCCGCGAGGCCGACGGCCTCGATGAGCTCGTCGACGCGACGCCAGCCCTCCGCGCCGGCGAGGCCGTAGAACTGGGTGAACATCCAGAGCTGCTCGCGGACCGTCAGGATCCCGTAGCCCGACTGCTCGCCGCCGGCAACCATGTTCATGATCCGGCGGATCTGCTTCGTCTCCCGCTCGACGTCGAAGCCGAACACGCGGGCCTCGCCCGACGACGGCAGGAGCAGCGTCGTGAGGATCTTGATGAGCGTCGTCTTGCCGGCCCCGTTCGGGCCGAGGAGGCCGAACAGCTCGCCGGGCGGCACCTCGAGATCGACCCCGTCGAGGGCGACGACGGGCTCCGGCTTGGCCGCGTAGACGCGGCGCAGCGCACGGGTCTCGATGGCGAGCGGCGGCATGGAGCTGGACATGGCACCCCACGGATGGAGGCAATCTGGAGGGTCGCGAAGTCTAGCACTCGGGGGTCGGATTGGGAAGAACGAAATCGAATGTCCGGAAGACGGATATCAAACATCGCGGGCCCGCCGCGCGAAGGTCCGCGGCCGCCCCGGGAGGGGTTCGTGAGCGCCGGTCAGCGACGCGGGGGGAGCGGCAGGAAACCCGATGTCCGGCGGATGTACTCCGCGTAGCCGGGACGACGCTCGACGATCGTCGACTCGAGCAGGCCGGCGCCCGAGACACGGACGAGGAGCACGGTCATGAGGATCGGGCCGACGATCGTCCACCACTGCCCGACGCTCGCGGCGATGAGGAAGAAGCCCCACCAGACGCAGGCGTCGCCGAAGTAGTTCGGATGGCGGGTGTAACGCCACAGGCCCGTGTCCAGGACCCGGCCCCTGTTCGCCGGATCCCGCCGGAACGCCGCGAGCTGGAGATCACCGATCGTCTCGAAGGCCAGGCCGAGCAGCCACAGGCCGATACCGGCGAGGAACAGCGGCGTCGACGGCTCGAGGTCGATCGCCCGGGTGAACTGGACCGGCCAGGACACCAGCCAGGCGAGGACGGCCTGGAACAGGAACACCACGACGAGGCTGGCGACCGGGAACGACGGGCCGAACCGCTCCCGCATCCGGACGTAGCGGTAGTCCTCGCCCTTGCCGAGATTCCGCCAGGCGAGATAGATCGACAGCCGCAGGCCCCAGACGGTCACGAGGGCCGGGACGAGGGGCGCGAGCGGCGGCGGCCATGGTGCCTCGCACTGCTCGGGGGCGCAGGCCGGGCCCTGCATGAGGTACGCAGCGACGTAGGCAAGCCACGCGATGAGCACGAAGGTGAGGCCCCAGAACGGGTCCACGATCGAGGCGTCCCGGACGGCCAGGGAGATCAGCCACAGGACGGTCATGAAGGCGACGCTGAGGACGAGCGTCGCCAGGCCCGACAACTCCAACATGTGGCCCGCGGACGCGAGCTGCTCGGCGAGGAACTCGGTCACGGGCGACCGGCGGCGAGCCGCACCGCGATGGCTCCGGCAACGCGGGCGTCGTTGACGATGAGCGCGGTGTTGGCCCGAACGGAGGCGCCGTTCGTAATGGTCGCGATCCGGGCGAGGAGCCACGGCGTGAGCGCCGGGCCGTGGATGCCGGCCGCGTCCGCCTCGCTGGCGGCCTGCGCGGCGGCGCTCCGGGCCACCACGTCGGGGAGGGCCGCGTCCGCGGGCACCGGGACGCAGACCACGATCGCGCTGCCGAGCCCGAGGGCGAGGTGCGCGGCCGCGAGCTCGGCTGCGGCATCGGTGTCCGGGACGCTCCACGGGGCGCGGATCCCCGACGACCGGGCGGTGAACCCGGGAAGCTCCTCCTGCCCGACTGCCACGACCGGCACGCCTCGCGTCTCGAGGACCTCGAGGGTCGCCGGGACGTCGAGGATCGACTTCGGGCCGGCGCAGACCACGACCATCGGGGTCTTCGCGAGCTCCTCGAGGTCGGACGAGATGTCGAACGTCGGTGCGGCGGTCGCGCCGGGACCGCCGAGCGCCCCGCGGTGGACGCCGCCGATCCCGCCCGTGGCGAAGACGGCGATCCCGGCGGCGTGCGCGGCGATCATCGTGGCCGAGACCGTCGTCGCCGACCAGCCGTCGCGCGTCAGCGCGGCCGAGAGGCTCGGGCGAGCGGCCTTGAGGACGCTCCCCTCGGGCGCCGTGGCGAGCGCCTCGAGCGCCGCGTCGTCGAGCCCGACGAGCAGCCGGCCGTCGCGGATCGCGATCGTCGCCGGGACGGCGCCGGAATCGCGGACCGCGGCCTCCGACGCCCGCGCGACCTCGACGTTCTGCGGGTACGGCAGGCCGTGGCTGATGAGCGTCGACTCGAGGGCGACCACCGGGAGGCCGCGGGCGAGGGCATCGGCGACCTCCGGGCCCGTCGAGATCCGTGCGCGGAGCGACTCGGGGACGGTCATCCGGGCGGCAGCTCCTGTTTGGCGGCGGTGAGCTGGCGCGCGGCCGCGCGGTGGCCGGCCATCGTCGCCCGGTGGAGCGCGTCGGGCAGCGTCCGGCCCGCCGATCGCGAGGTCAGCCACCCGGTGAGGAAGCCCGCGCTGAACGCATCGCCGGCGCCGGTCGTGTCGGCCGCCACGACCTTCGGCGTCGCGACCTCGAAGCTGAGGGTGCTGCCGTCCGGCTCCCGGGCCACGACGCGCGCGCCGCGTGAGCCGCGCTTGATCACCGCCACGGACGCGTGCTCGACCATGCCGTCGGCGGCGAACCGGCCGAGGAACGCGTGGGCCTCGGTCTCGGTCGCGAAGAGGATGTCCGGGGCGACCGAGTCGACGAGCTCGCGGGCGGCCCGGCGGCCCTGCGCGAGCAGCGGCCCGATCGAGGAGAGGTCACTCGACACGGCCGCGCCGGCCCGGCGCGCGAACCCCACCGCCGCGCGCGCCGCGGACCCGATCGGCTCGCCCATGAGCGAGTAGCCCGGGACGTGGATGAGGTCCAGGCCGTTGAACCAGTCCTGGTGGAGGTGCTCCGGGGCGAGGGCCAGCGCGGCCCGCCGGTCGGCAACGAACGAGCGCTCGCCGGACGGCGCGACGATCACCCCGATCCGGCCGGTGCGCTGTCCGGCGACCCGGACGGGGCGGACGCGGACGCCGTCGTTCTCGACCTGCGCCACGAGCGATCGACCGGCCCCGTCGCGCCCGACGGCGCAGACGAGCTGGGTGTCGACCCCGAGCCGCGCCAGCCACCTCGCGGTGTTCGCGGCCGAGCCGCCCTGCCGGATGCCGACGGTGCCGGGGACGTCCGTGCCGGCCTCGATCGGGCGCTCCGGCGTGAGGACGACGTCGAGGACGAGATCCCCGAGGACGAGCACGCGGGGCTTGCTCGAGGGTGCCACGTCGCTGATGGTATCGGGTCGCCCGCCGCGCGCCGTCGGCAGCGGCGGACTACGATCCCTTCGATGACCGACGTGACCCCAGACCTCGAGCGGCTCGCGATCAATACGATCCGGACGCTCGCCATCGACGGCGTCCAGAAGGCCAACTCGGGGCACCCCGGCGCGCCGATGGGCGCCGCACCGATGGCGTACGCAATCTGGACGCGCTTCCTGCGGCACGCGCCGACGAACCCGGAGTGGCCGGACCGCGACCGGTTCGTCCTGTCGGCGGGGCACGCGTCCATGCTCCTCTACTCGCTCCTCCACCTCACCGGCTACGACCTCACGCTCGACGACCTCAGGTCCTTCCGGCAGTGGGGCTCGCGAACGCCGGGCCACCCCGAGCACGGGCTCACGCCCGGCGTCGAGGCCACCACCGGGCCGCTCGGGCAGGGATTCACGAACGCCGTCGGGATGGCGATCGCCGAGCGCCGGCTGGCCCACGAGTTCAACCGCCCGGACCACGAGGTCGTCGACCACTGGACGTACGTCATCGCGAGCGACGGCGACCTCCAGGAGGGCATCGCGTCCGAGGCCGCGAGCCTCGCCGGCCACCTCATGCTGCGCAAGCTCGTCGTCCTCTACGACGACAACCACATCCAGCTCGACGGCCCGACGGACATGGCCTGGTCGGAGGACGTGCTCGCCCGGTTCGAGGCCTACCGCTGGCAGACGCAGCGGGTCGAGGACGGGAACGACGTCGGCGCGATCTCAGCCGCGATCGCGGCGGCCCATCGCGACGCGCGGCCGTCGCTCATCGCCGTCCGGACCCACATCGGCTTCGGGAGCCCGAACAAGCAGGACACCCAGAAGGCCCACGGCGCGCCGCTCGGCGACGATGAGGTCCGGCTCACGAAGCAGGCCTACGGCTGGGACCCGGACGCCCAGTTCCTCGTTCCCGACGAGGCGCTCGACGTCTTCCGGGCCGCGATCCCCGAGGGCGAGGCGCGCGTCGCCGACTGGGAGGCCCGGATGGCCCGCTACGCCGACGCCCACCCCGAAGCGGCCGCGGAGCTCCGGCGCCGGCTCGCCGGGGAGCTGCGCGACGGCTGGGACGCCGGGCTGAAGACGTACGCGATCGGCGAGGACTTCGCGACGCGCCAGGCGAGCCAGGCGGCGATTGCGGCCCTGGCCGAGACGGTGCCGGAGCTGTTCGGCGGCGCGGCGGACCTCTCGGAGTCGAACCTCACCGACATCAAGGGTGCCGGCGACTTCGCGCCCGAGGCGGCGGGCCGGAACCTCCGGTTCGGCGTCCGGGAGCACGCCATGGGCGGGGTCGCGAACGGGATCGCCCTCCACGGCGGCTTCATCCCGTACGCGGGCACGTTCCTGACGTTCAGCGACTACATGCGCGGCTCAGTCCGGCTCGCGGCGATCACCGGGCTCCACGTCATCTACGTCTGGACCCACGACTCGGTGGGGCTCGGGGAGGATGGCCCCACCCACCAGCCCGTCGAGCACTACGCCGCGCTCCGGGCGATCCCGAACCTCTGGTTCGTCCGGCCCGGCGACGCGAACGAGACTGCCGCCGCGTGGGCCCTGGCCGTGGCGCGGCGCGACGGTCCGGTGGCCCTGGCCCTCACCCGCCAGAAGCTGCCGACCCTCGACGGCACGGCCGAGCTGGCACGGGACGGCGTCGGCCGCGGCGGCTACGTGCTCCGCCGGGCGTCGTCCGAGGCGGGCGGCGGCGACCCGGCGGTCATCCTGGTCGCGACCGGATCCGAGCTCCAGCTCGCGACGGGCGCGGCCGAGGCCCTCGAGGCGGACGGGACACCGGCGCGGGTCGTCTCGCTCCCCTGCTGGGAGCGGTTCGAGGCCCAGGACGCCACCTACCGCGAAGCCGTCCTGCCGCGAGGCGTGACCGCCCGCGTCACGGTCGAGGCCGGGGTGTCCTTCGGCTGGGAGCGCTACGCCGGGGACGGCGGCGCGATCGTCGGGATCGACCACTTCGGGGCGTCGGCTCCGGCCGGCACGATCTTCGAGAAGCTCGGGGTCGCGGTCGAGCGGGTCGCGGACGTCGCGCGGGCCG
>DASUMJ010000273.1:0-4412 GCA_036277775.1 Candidatus Limnocylindrales bacterium | reverse complement strand
GCACGCCCGGTCACACGATCCTGCGCGAGATCCGGGTCGTGGGCGCGCACAACGCGTACCACCTGGGCGAGTTCGCGATCCTCCGCCAGACGATGGGCACATGGCCGCCCGGCCGCGAGGGCGCGTGATCCCCCAGGCCCGCCTGCGCAACTTCTCGATCATCGCCCACATCGATCACGGGAAGTCGACGCTCGCCGATCGGCTGCTCGAGGCGACCCACGCCATCGATCCCCGGCAGATGACGAGCCAGGTCCTCGATTCGATGGACCTCGAGCGCGAGAAGGGGATCACGATCAAGGCCCGGGCCGTTCGCCTGGAGTACACCGCGAACGACGGGCTCCACTACGGGCTCAACCTCATCGACACGCCCGGCCACGTCGACTTCAGCTACGAGGTGAGCCGGAGCCTCCAGGCCTGCGAGGGCGCGATCCTCGTCGTCGATGCAGCCCAGGGCATCGAAGCCCAGACGCTCGCCAACGTCCACCTGGCCCTCCGCGAGGGCCTCACGATCATCCCGGTCCTCAACAAGATCGACCTGCCCTCGGCTCAGCCCGAGGTCGTCATGGAGGAGCTCGAGAGCGTCCTGGCGATCCCGCACGAGGAGGTGATCCTCGCGTCGGCGAAGGAGGGGATCGGGATCACCGACATCCTCGAGGCGATCGTGGCGCGGATCCCGCCGCCGAAGGGCGACCCGGCGGCGCCCCTGAAGGGCCTCGTCTTCGACTCGCATTACGACCAGTACAAGGGCGTGATCGTCTACGTCCGGCTCGAGCAGGGCACGCTCCACGCCCACGACCGGATCCGGCTCATGGCCTCGGGCGCCGAGGCCGACCTGCTGGAGCTGGGCTACTTCCGACCGGCGCTCGTCCCCGTCTCGACGATGGTGGCGGGCGAGGTCGGCTACGTCGCCACGGGCCTCAAGAACGTCCGCGAAGCCCAGGTCGGCGACACGGTGACCACGGTCGCCGCGCCGGCATCGGAGCCCGTGCCCGGCTACCAGGAGGCGAAGAGCCTCGTCTTCGCCGGGATCTACCCGGTCTCGGGCGAGGACTACCCGCTCCTCCGGGACGCGATCGAGAAGCTCCACCTCAACGACGCCTCGTTCACCTACGAGCCCGAGAGCTCGGTGGCGCTCGGGTTCGGGTTCCGGTGCGGGTTCCTGGGGCTCCTCCACATGGAGATCGTCCAGGAGCGCCTGGAGCGCGAGTTCGATCTCGACCTCATCGCGTCGGCCCCGTCCGTCGAGTACCAGGTCGTGCTCACGAACGGCCGCGGGACGGTGGCCGTCGACAACCCTGCCCACCTGCCCGCGGTCTCCGACATCGAGGAGATCCGGGAGCCGTGGGTCCGGCTCTCGGTCGTGACGCCGTCGACGTACATCGGACCGCTCATGGAGCTCTCGACGAACCGACGAGGGAGCTTCGTGGACCTCGAGTACATCGACCCGGTCCGGGTCCTCATGCGGTTCGAGCTGCCGCTGGCCGAGCTCATCGTCGACTACTACGACCAGCTGAAGACGCGGACGGCCGGCTACGCGTCGATGGACTACGAGGAGCTCGGCTACCGGGCGGCACAGCTCGTGAAGCTCGACGTCCTCGTGGCCGGTGAGCCGGTCGACGCCCTGTCGATGATCGTCCACCGCGAGAAGTCGGTCGCGATCGGGCGGACGCTCGCCGAGCGCCTGAAGCAGCTGATCCCACGCCAGATGTTCGAGGTGCCGATCCAGGCCTCGATCGGATCGAATGTCGTCGCGAGGGAAACGGTCCGCGCGATGCGCAAGAACGTGCTGGCCAAGTGCTACGGTGGCGACATCACGCGGAAGCGAAAGCTCCTCGAGAAGCAGAAGGAGGGGAAGCGCCGGATGAAGCGGGTCGGCTCGGTCGAGATCCCGCAGGACGCCTTCCTCGCCATGCTCCGGACGGACGAGGGCTAGGTCGGCGTGGACGAGGAGCTCCTGTCCCAGCTCCGGACATTCGTCGCCTTCGGGCTGGCGCTCCTCCTCGTCATGCTCCGCCTGGAGGCCCAGCGCTTCGGGACGGCCGAGTACGACGAGCCGGTCGGCGGCCGGTCGCCGTCAATCTGGCGCCGCCTCGCCTGGTACATCGTCGGGGTCGGTGGCGTGGCCGCGATCCTGTGGGTCCACCCGCACCCGGGCGACGACCTGTTCCTCACCGACGGCGACGGCGGCATCCCCCTCGGCTTTGCGCTCGCCGGGATCGGGGCGGCCTGCGCAGTCGGGATCGCCTGGTGGCGGTATCGGCACATCCGCCTGCCCGACGTCGAGTCGTACCCGGGTGCCCTCCTGAACGAGGTCTCGACGGCGTTCATCGACGAGGCCGTCTTCCGGGGCGCCCTGCTCGGCTTCCTCATCGTCGGGGGCGTCGACCCGAACCTCGCGCTCGTGGCGCAGGCGTTCACGTACACGCTCGCGACGCGCCTCGGGGCGCCGGGTCGCAACCGCGCCATGTTCCTCCTCTCGCTGATCATCGGCCTCGTCGCCGGCTGGGCGACCCTCCTGACCGGCGGGATCGCGGCGTCGTTCCTGGGCCACGGCGTGACCAGGGTCGCGATCTTCCTGACCACCGGCCATGCCGGCCAGCCGGCACCACGCGGCACCGAGCTCGAGGAGGTCGAGCGGCGGCGGCGGACTCCCGAGGGCTGGCGAGTCGTCGCCGGTCGTGACCCCAGCCGCGAGCGCTGACGATCGCGGGGCGACCGGCGCGGAGGCACCGCGCGCGGCACCGCCCGAGGCCCTCTACGTCCACGTCCCGTTCTGCGTCTCGCTCTGCCCATACTGCGATTTCGTCGTGGTCGCCGGGTCCGCGGCACGGGGACCGTCGAGCCGGGTCGGGGCGTTCGTCGCGGCCGTGCATCGCGAGCTCGAGCTCCGCGCCGATGGACTCGATGCGCGCTGGGGACCGCCGGGCGCCGGGACCGGGCGTCGGCCCCCGCTCCGGACGCTCTACCTCGGCGGCGGGACGCCGTCGCTCCTGTCGCCCGGCGACCTCGTGTCGATCGTGGGGCTCGTCCGCGACCGGTACGGCCTGACCGACGACGCCGAGGTCAGCCTCGAGGCCAACCCGGGACCGGACGAGCGGGGCGATCCGGCGGCCCAGGCCACGGCCGGCGTCACCCGGGTCTCATACGGCGCCCAGGCCCTCGACGACGCCACGCTCCGGGACCTCGGCCGGCGCCACCGGGCGGCCGACGTCGCGGACGCGGTCGACGGCGCCCGCGCGGCGGGCATCGGGTCGGTGAACCTCGACCTCCTCTACGACATCCCGGGCGGGACGCTCGACGGCTGGATGACGACGCTCGAGTGGGCGCTCGGCCTCGGGCCGGACCACCTGTCGCTCTACGCCCTGACCCTCGACGACCCCGACGCCGAGGGCCTGACGGGACCGCTCGGCGACCACCTCCCGACGACCCGGGGAGCCCGCCGCTGGCGCGACGCGGCCCGGGCCGGCCAGGACGAGGACCGCGCCGCCGCGCTGTATCACCACGCGGTCCATCGCCTCGCGGCCGCCGGGTACGACGGCTACGAGATCAGCAACTGGGCCCGCCCGGGCCACGAGAGCCGGCACAACCTCGCGTACTGGGAGCGCCGCCCCTACGAGGCGGTCGGCCCCGGGGCCCACGCGTTCGACGGCGCGACGCGGCGCTGGAACGCCGCCCGCCTCGACGGCTACGTCGGGGCGCTCGTCCCGCCCGATGGCAGGACCGGCCGCCTCCCGCCCGGCGGCGAGGAGGTGCTCGATCCCGCCGCCGCGGTCGCGGAACGGGTCATCCTCGGGCTCCGCACGGCCCGCGGCATCCCCGCCGCCGCGTGCCTGGAGCCGCCGCTCGCGGACCACTTCGGCTGGGCCCTCGCGGCGGAGCTCATCGACGTCACCCCTGACGATCGGATCGTCCTGACGACGAGGGGCCGGCTCCTCTCGAACGAGCTCTTCGCGCGGCTTGTCTGACACCCGGGTCGTCGCTGCGCCGTCGGGCCCGCGCCGGGGATCGGCGGCTCCGGGTCGCCGATGGAGGTCATCCGCGCCGGCCGCGAGGACCGGGGGACACCGCCGCCCGTTGACGCTCCCGCGGTCCGCTGCTACCATCCGAGTCAATCGTTAGCACTCTGGCATCGAGAGTGCTAACCACTCCACGGAAACGGGAGAACCCAGGCCTTGGCGCGACGAATCCGGCGCTCCATCGGCCCCCTGGACCTCCGCGCACAGGCGATCCTCCGGGCCGTCATCGAGGAATACGTCACCACGGCGACCCCGGTCGGGAGCCAGGCGCTCGTCGAGCGGTACGGCCTCGGCGTGTCGAGCGCGACCGTCCGGAACATCCTCGCCGAGCTCGAGCTCGGCGGCCTCCTGACCCACCCGCATACATCGGCCGGCCGGATCCCCACCGACGAGGGC
>DASUMJ010000272.1:0-2899 GCA_036277775.1 Candidatus Limnocylindrales bacterium | reverse complement strand
CGGTTCTGCTGGTTCACGACGACCGGCTGGATGATGTGGAACTACCTCGTCTCGGGGCTGGCCGTGGGGTCGACCGTCGTGACGTTCGACGGCAACCCGGCCTTCCCCGACGTCTCGGGCCTGTGGCGGCTCGCGGCCGAGACGCGGACGACGTACCTCGGCACGGGCGCGGCGTATCTCATGGCCTGCCGCTCGGCCGGGATCGCACCGGGCCGGGAGCTCGACCTGTCGGCGCTCCGCGGCGTCGGCTCGACCGGGGCGCCGCTGCCTGCCGCCGGATTCCGATGGGTCGCCGAGGCGGTCTCGGATGCCATCCCGCTGGGCTCCCTCAGCGGCGGCACGGACCTCTGCACCGGCTTCCTCGGGCCCAGCCCGCTCGTCCCGGTCTGGGCCGGCGAGATCAGCTGCCGGATGCTCGGGGCGAAGGTCGAGGCGTTCGACGAGGCGGGGCGCTCCGTGGTCGGGCGGGAGGGCGAGCTCGTCATCACCGCGCCGATGCCCTCGATGCCGGTGGGGCTGTGGCGCGATGCCGACGGCTCGCGCCTCCGGGCCGCCTACTTCGACGCCTACCCGGGCGTCTGGCGGCACGGTGACTGGATCACGATCACCGAGCGTGGCTCGTGCGTCATCAGCGGCCGCAGCGACGCCACCCTGAACCGCGGCGGCGTCCGGATCGGGACGGCCGAGTTCTACGGGGTCGTGGAATCGATGCCCGAGGTCGCCGATTCGCTCGTCGTCCACCTCGAGGACCCGGGCGGCGGCGCCGGCGAGCTGCTGCTGTTCGTGGTCGCGCGCGACGGTGCGGAGCTCGACGAGGCGATGCGGCGGCGGATCGCCGCGGAGCTTCGCGCCGAGCTCTCGCCGCGGCACGTGCCCGACGAGATCGTCGCGGTGCCGGCCGTGCCGCGGACGCTGTCGGGCAAGAAGCTCGAGGTGCCCGTGAAGCGGATCCTCCAGGGCGCCCCGCCGGACGCGGCGGCATCGAAGGACGCGCTCGCCGATCCTCGCTCCCTCGAGCCGTTCGAGGCCCTCGCGGCCGAACGGGCGCGTCTCCGGTGACCCGTCGCCTCGGCCTCGCGGCTCTCGCCGCGGCTGCCCTCCTGGCCGTCGTCGGCTGCGACGCGATTCTCGAGTCGCCGCCCAAGCCGACGCCGATGGACTTTCCGGCTCTCGCCGGAGAGCTCGCCCAGCGTGGGCTCATCCTCGATCGGATCACCTCGGGCGACGACGGTTGCGACGATCCGACGCTCGCTCCGACCGCGATCGGCTTCGATGCCTCGGGCCTCGGCATCGAGCGGGACGCGCCCGTCCGGCTCCGCATCTACATCTTCCGGAACGGCGAGACGTACGACCGCCGCCGACCCGACGTCGACACCTGCGTTGCGGAGTGGGCGACAGACCCGGCCGCCTTCGAGCTCATCGACGCGCGGCCATTCGTGCTCGCGGGGCAGGGTCCCTGGCCGGCGGGCTTCGAGTCCGCCGTCCGCGACTCGCTGCTGGTGGGGGCCGCCGGGGGCTGACGCGGCGGGACGATCGTCCCGTCCCCCCGCCCGGACCTGACCCCGGACCGCTCCTCCGTCCCATCGCGCTCGGGACCACCGGGTGGGTGCCTCCGGGCACCGCCTGGGGGAGCCTCCGGGCATGGCTTCCACCACCTCGCGTGGGCGACGACCCGCGACGCCGCTCCTGCTCGCCCTCCTGGTCGGACTGGCGGTGGCGATGCCGCTGCCCGCCCTGGCCGCAGCCCCGCGGGCAGCCCTGACCGAAGCGGGGTCCCCGGTCCATCGGTGGACGTTGAGCAGCCGGGCCGACGAGCACGTCGCCGATTGGCCGCTCGTCTCCCGCGCCGGGATGCCGGTCTGGCGGTTCCAGGCTCGCGTGGCCGCGCTGCTCGCCATCGCCGAGTCCGAGGCCGCGGCGGAAGCCGCGCGGATCGCCGCCGAGCAGGCCGCGGCCCAGAAAGCCGCTGCGGCGAAGGCGGCCGCGGCCAAGGCCGCGGCGGATGCGGCCGCGAAGCCCGTCTACCGGGGGACGAACCACGTCTGGATGCCGTCGCTCGGCGTGTCGCGTTCGGTCGAGGGCTTCTCCTGCTCGCGGAGCACGCCGCCGGGCAACGTCGTCTACCGCTGGGGCTGCGCCGGCACGAACAACGTCTACCTGTTCGGCCACGCCTGGGGCGTCATGAAGCCGCTCCACGACGCGTACGTCTCGGGGCGGCTCAAGGCCGGCATGGCCGTCGTCTACGCCGATGGGAAGGGCCGGGTCCGGACCTACCGGGTCACGGAGATCCGGGTCGTCACGCCGGACCAGGTGGACTGGGCGATCGCCGCGCAGTCCCGGCCGAGCATGACGCTCCAGACCTGCGTCGGGAAGAACAGCGAGAAGCGGCTCCTCGTCCGGCTCGTTTCCGGCTGACGTCGCCGCGAGCTATGCGATCCGGAGCCCGAGGATCTTCCGCGCGATGACGAGCCGCTGGACCTGGCTCGTCCCCTCCCCGATCTCGGTCAGCTTCGCGTCCCGAAGGAAGCGCTCCACCGGGTAGTCGGTGACGTAGCCGTAGCCGCCATGGATCTGGATCGCGGCGTTCGTCGCCCGGCTCGAGACCTCGGACGCGAAGAGCTTCGCCTGGGCTGCCGCGAGACCGTAGTCCCGGCCCTGGTCCTTGAGCCAGGCCGCGCGGTAGACCATCGATCGGGCGGCCTCGATCTCGGTCGCCATGTCGGCGACCATGAACCCGACGCCCTGGAACGAGCCGATGGGCCGGCCGAACTGCTCGCGCGTCTGGGCATACGGGATCGCGGCGTCGAGGGCGCCCTGGGCGATCCCGAGGGCCATCGCCCCGATGCTGATCCGCCCGCCGTCGAGGATCTTCAGGAACGTCCGGAAGCCGTCGCCGCGC
>DASUMJ010000271.1:0-2071 GCA_036277775.1 Candidatus Limnocylindrales bacterium | reverse complement strand
GCACCTCGCTGGGCGATCGCCTACAAGTTCCCGGCCGAGCAGGTCGAGACCGTCCTCGAGGACATCGTCCCGTACGTCGGCCGGACTGGGACGCTCACCCCGGTCGCGTGGCTGCGGCCGGTGAAGGTGGCCGGGTCCACGGTCGCGCGGTCGACGCTCCACAACCTCGACGAGGTGCGCCGGAAGGACGTCCGGATCGGGGACTGGGTCGTCCTCCAGAAGGCCGGCGACGTGATCCCCGAGGTCGTGCGGTCGATCCCCGAGCGCCGGACCGGCGCCGAGCGCGAGTTCGACATGCCCGACGCCTGCCCCGTCTGTGGGACGGCCGTCGTCCGCGACGAGGGCGCGGTCCGCCACTACTGCCCGAACCCCGCCTGTCCGGCGCGGGTCTCCCAGGAGTTCGGCCACTTCGCCGGGCGCGGCGGGATGGACATCGAGGGCAGCGGCTGGAAGACCATGGAGCAGCTTCTCCAGACGGGCCTCGTGAAGCGTCGCGGCGACTTCTTCCGGCTGTCGGTCGAGGACCTCGAGGGCCTGGAGCGGTTCGGCCGCAAGAGCGCCGAGAACCTCCACGCCGCGATCCAGAAGGCCCGCCGCCGGCCGCTGGAGCGGCTCATCGCCGCGCTCGGCATCCCCCAGGTCGGATGGACGACCGCGATCGAGCTCGCCCACTGGCTCGCCGCGGAGGTCCCGGCGGGCGACGACTGGCTCCGACGCGCCGCCGCGCACCTGGAGCGGGTGGCCTCCACGGAGGCCACCCGCTTTGAGGAGATCGAGGGGGTCGGGCCGACCGTCTCGGCCGCGCTCGGGACGTGGTTCGCGGAGGGCGGCCCCGGTCGGGAGGTCCTCGAGGACCTCGCCGATGCGGGTGTCGAGGTCGAGCTGCCAACACCGAGGCCGGCCGGGGTTGGGGGAGCGGCGGAGGGCCCGCTGGCGGGCAAGGCGGTCGTCGTGACGGGGACGATCGAGGGTTTCAGCCGCGAGGAGGCGGAGGCCGCGGTGCGGGCCGCCGGGGGGAAGCCCGCCGGATCCGTGTCGAAGAAGACGGACTACGTCGTCGCCGGCCCGGGCGCCGGCTCGAAGCTCGCCAAAGCAGAGGAGCTGGGCATCCCGGTCCTCGACACCGACGGCTTCCGCGCGCTCCTCGCCGGCACGCTCCCGGCCACGCCGGACGGAGGATCTGCGTGAGGATCAGCCCCGATCCTGTCGGCGCCGCCGAGGCGTATCGCCAGTTGCTGCTCGCCGCGCTCGGCGACGACGATCCGGCGGAAGCCCAGGTCGAGACGCCGGCGCGGATCCGGGCGCTCGTCACCGAGGCGGGCGACGCGCTCCGGACCGCCCCCGAGCCGGGCGAGTGGTCCGTCCTGGAGTGCCTCGGCCACCTCACCGACGGCGAGCTCGTCGTGGCCGGCCGGTACCGCTGGATCCTGGCCGAGGACGAGCCCGACATCGTCGGCTACGACCAGGCGCTGTGGGTCGACCGGCTCCGCCATCGCGAGGACGACGTCGAGCGCCTGCTCACGCTGTTCGAGGCGCTCCGGGCCGCGAACCTCGACCTCTGGGCGCGGCTCTCGCCGGCCGACCGGGCCCGTGTCGGGGTCCACCGCGAGCGCGGCGCTGAGAGCCTCGAGCTGACGTTCCGACTCGCCGCCGGTCACGATCGGATCCACCTCGCACAGGCCCGCCGCGCGCTGGCGGCCGTGCGAGGCTGAGGCTGCTGCAGGCGCCTCAGCGCGCGGCGGACCCGGCGAGGGTTGCGGCCCGCTCGGCCGGGGTGGGGCCGGCAGCATCGTCGGCATCACCGAGCTGGGCGGGCTCCAGGGTTCGCCACGCCGCCCCGGCGGTCAACCCCTCGAAGGCCCGCGCGGCCCGGAAGAGCATGAGCTCGCTCCAAGCCGGCCCGATGAGCTGGAGCCCCACCGGCAGGCCTTCGGACAGGCCGCACGGGATCGAGACGCCGGGCAGCCCGGCCATGTTCACCGGCAGCGTGCAGGCGTCGGACAGGTACATCGACACCGGATCCGACATCTTCGCCCCGAACCGGAAGGCCACCGACGGCGAGGTCGGTGCG
>DASUMJ010000270.1:0-3827 GCA_036277775.1 Candidatus Limnocylindrales bacterium | reverse complement strand
GCCCGTGGCGTCGACCTCCGGGCGATCGGCGGCGGCGGGATCGGGGACTCGGGGCACGTGATCATGACGACCGCGGACGACGACACGACCCGCCGGGTGCTCGACGACGGCGCGTACGTCTACGTCGAGGGCGAGTCGATCCTCGCCGAGGTGGACGACCGGCCCGGTGGCATGGCCCGCCTCTCGCGCGCCCTGGCCGACGCGGGCGTGAACATCTACGGCCACCTCTTCCTCGGCCGCTGGGGCGATCGGGCGATGTTCGCGTTCGTCGTCGACAAGCCGGACGTCGCCCGGCCGATCCTCGAGAAGAAGGGCTGACCGCCGCAGGGACGCCGCGCCTCCCGCGATCGCGCCCGCGTGGACCGCCGGGCGCTCCTCGCCGCCGGTCTCGTCCTCGCCGCCGGCGCCTGGTTCGTCGCCGGGCCGGTCCTCGACGCGGCCACCGTCCGGACCTACGGCTTCCCCGCGTACTTCACGTCCAGCCGCCTCGTCCTCGACGGCGACTGGACGGTCGATGTGTACGACAACGCGTGGTTCCACGCGGCGAGCGCCGCGGCGAGTGGCGGAAGCCTCGAGATCTACCGCCCGAACACGCCCGTCATGTCGCTCCTGGCCCTGCCCATCGCCGGCCTGGACTACGGGACGGCCCGCCTCGCCTGGCTCGGGATCCAGGTCGCGCTCATCGGGCTGACGGTCGGCGTCCTGCTCGGCGCGATGCCGCGGCTGCGCGAGCTGCCCGTCGCCCTCGGTCTCGCGGCCCTCGTGCTGGCCTTTGCCGGTGTCCGCGACGACGTCCGGCTCGGCCAGGCCTACACGGCCGTCGGACTGCTCGGTGCGACGGTCATGCTCGCGGTCGCCCGCGGTCCCGGGTCCGCGCGCCCCGGATCGAGGGACGCGGTGGCGGGGCTGGCCGTCGGTGCGGCCGTCGCCGCGAAGCTCGCCGCGATCCCGGTGGCGCTCGTCCTGGCGGTCCGCGGCGCCTTCCGCCCGCTCGCCTGGGCCCTGGCCGGTGCGGCGGTCCTGGCCCTCGCGACGGTGCCGTTCGCCGGCGTCGACGGCTGGCTCCGCTTTGTCGCGGTGCTCGCCGAGGACGTGGCCCGGCAGGACCCGATGTACGCGACGCCGGTCATCCAGTCGAACGCCGGGCTCCTCACCCACCTGCTCGTGCCCGACAGGACCTGGAACCCGTGGGCTGTCGCGGACGCGCCGGTGATGGCCCGAATCCTCGGGCTCGGGCTCACCGCCGCGATCCTCGGCGCGACCCTCACCGTGGCGCGGCGCGGCCCCGCCGTCCCGGCCGTCGCGCTGGGGCTCACCGCCGGCGTCCTCGTCCAGCCGCTCGCGCAGGAGTACCACGGCGCGATGCTCGTGGCACCGGTGGCCGTCGCCATCGCGAGGTGGCTCGACGACGAGCGCGTCGCCGGAAACGATGGCTGGATCCGCGCCGCCTGGCTGGGCCTGGCAGTCGTGCTGGTCGCCGCGCCGCTGCCGTACCGCGAGCTCGCGCCGCCCGGCGGCTGGCTCGACGTCCTCTGGTACCCGCGCCTTGCCGGCACGTGGCTCCTCTGGGCCTGGTTCGTCGACGCCGTCCGGCGGGGCGCGACCGATCCGGAGTCAGCCGGGGCGGGCGCACAGCGGGGCGCGACCGCTGGTCAGCGGGCGGCGCCCGTCACCCGGTAGACCTGTCCGTTGAGGTCGGCCGCGTAGAGCTCGCCGGCCTCGCTCTCGCCGAACCCGGCGATCCCGCCCGAGCCGGTCCCGACCTGGACGAGGGGCTGCGGACCGGTGGCCGCCGCAGCCACGGCCCAGGTGATCCCCGTGCACTCGTCGGTGAAGACGTAGCCGCCTCGGAGCACCGGGTACGCCGACCCGCGGTAGACGTGCCCGCCGATCACCGCGCAGCCGAAGTCGTGCGGGTACTCGACGGCGGGAAGCGTCAGGCCGGCCGTGGAGCAGCCGCTGCTCGGCGAGTAACAGTGCGCCCCCTCCATGACCTTCCAGCCGAAGTTCAGGCCACCGACACCGGCCCGCGCGACGTCGACCTCCTCCCACTTCTGCTGGCCGACGTCGCCGAGCCACAGGTCGCCGGTCGACCGGTCGAACGAGAAGCGGAACGGGTTCCGGAGGCCGTAGAGCCAGATCTCGCCCCGCCGGTTCGCCTGCCCGGCAAACGGGTTCGATCCGGGGATCCCGTAGCCGAGCCCACCCGTTGGGTTGTCGACGTCGATCCGGAGGACCTTGCCGAGCAGGCTGTTCAGGTTCTGGGCCCGGTTCTCAGGGTCGCCGCCCGAGCCGCCGTCGCCGAGCGCGATGTAGAGGTAGCCGTCAGGCCCGAACGCGATCGAACCGCCGTTGTGATTCGTATACGGCTGGTCGACCGTGAGGATCGGGTCCTCGCTGCCGGGAACGACGACGTTCGGCGATCCGCCATCGACGCGGAACGAGCTGATGACCGTGTCGCCGGCCGTGTCCGTGTAGTGGACGAAGATCCGGTTGTCGGTCGGGAAGTCGGGATGGAACGCGAGCCCCAGGAGGCCCTGCTCGCTGCCGCCCGAGACCTGGGTCGCGATGTCGAGGAACGGGGTCGAGATCACCGCGCCGCCCTGCAGGACGTAGATCCTGCCGCCCTGCTCGGCGACGAACAGCCGGCCGCTCCCGTCGCCGGCGTTCGCGATCGCGAGCGGCCGGCCCGGGACCGTGGCGACCGTGCTGAACGACACGCTGACCGCGGCCGGGTTCCAGCCGGTCGGGGTCGGGGCCGGGGTGATCGCCGGGGTCGGCGCGGGTGTCGGCGCCTTCGTCGGCGCGACCGTGGGCCTTGGTGTCGGGGCCTTCGTCGGGCTGCTCGTCGAGGCGGCGGTCGGGGACGGCGAGGCGGCGGCGGATGCCGACGCTCCGGGACCGCTCGACGCGCTCGGGTCCGCCGATCCCGCCGCGGTCGCACCGGGCGTGGCGGTGCCGCCGGGCGACGGGCTGCCGGCCGTCGCGCCGGGCCCGGGCGAGGCGGAGGCGAGCGCCGCCCGGGACGGCGCGGGCGAGCTGGGGGCCGGGGCCACCGAGCAGGCGGCCAGCGTCAGCGCGACGAGCGCGGCGAGGCGCCCACGGCCGGTTCCCCCGATGCCCATGGGCGCACTCTAGCCCGATTCCCGAACGGGGTCCCCGGGCGGGAAGTCGGAGGCGCGCCGGCGCACCGGCGCGCCCGGAACGGTCAGCAGGCGGTGATCGCGACCCCGCCGCTGACGAGCTCCTGGACCTGGGCCTCGGCGGCGGTCATGTCGCCGTCCTCGAGTGCCGCGACGAAGTCGTCGCGCCACGTCTCCGTGGCCTCGTCCGCCGGCTGGAAGGTCTGGAGCCCGGCGATGAGGACGGCCTCGTTCGAGCTCAGGATCGCGGGCACGTCGGCGCCGCTGGCGGTCAACTGGTCGAGGACCGTCTTCGTCGCGGCGTCGACGCACGCAGTGACCGGCGTCGCGTTCGGGTCCTGGGTCGGCAGGTCGACGCTCGGCAGGGCGCTGGCCCCGGCACCGCAGGCACCGAGCGCGAAGGCGGCGGCGATGGCAAGGGCGGCCAGGGCGGCCCGGGGGCCGCGATGGACCGCCCCCGTGAGGGCGGTCGCGGTGGTCTTCGTGTCGTGCATCGGATGTGGACCTCGTTCGTGGCCCGAGCGGGAAGCGATGACTCGGCAGGCGCGTCGTCAACGACGAGGCTGCCGGCCACCGCGCTCGGGCGATGGGTCCAGAGGATGCCGAGTGGGGCGCGTCGGGCGCGGTGCAGGCGGCACCCTGGGGCTCACAACCTTCTCGCGAGCCGCGCCGAGGCGACTGGAG
>DASUMJ010000269.1:0-17919 GCA_036277775.1 Candidatus Limnocylindrales bacterium | reverse complement strand
GGCTTCGGCTTCGGGATGCACCTCCCGGAGCGCGACGGGATCTACGCCGACCTCATGCTCCTCGACCTGTTCCTCCGGGAGCGGGAGCGGGGCGTCTGGCCGGTCTCGAAGATCATGGAGCGGTTCCACGAGATCGCCGGCCCGTCGTTCTACCGGCGCGTCGACATCCACTTCTCGCGGGCCGAGTACGACGGCGTGAAGCACCACGTCCTCGTGGACCTCCTCGACAACCCGCCGACCGAATTGGCCGGCCAGGCCGTGACGCGGACGCAACCGCTGACCACGAACGACGGCTTCAAGTTCTTCATCGCCGACGGCAGCTGGCTCCTCGTCCGCGCCTCCGGCACGGAGCCGCTCATGCGCGTCTACACGGAGGCCACCTCGCCCGATGTCCGCGAGGCGATCATCGGCTCCGGCGAGCAGCTGGTCCGCGGCGGATGACGCGGGGTTCCGTACCGCCCCCGCCGGCCGCCGAGCTGCCCCGGCGGGTCGATAAGCCCTGGGGCCACGAGCTCATCTGGGCCCACACCGATCGCTACGTCGGGAAGATCCTCGTCATCGAGACGGGCCGGCGCCTCTCGCTCCAGTACCACGAGGTCAAGGACGAGTGGATCCACGTCCTCTCGGGCCGCCTCCGGCTCACGATCGAGGACGACGACGGGGCGCTCGTCGAACGCGAGCTGGGCCCGGGCGACGGGGCCCATGTCGCGACGGGCCGGCAACATCGCTACGCGGCGATCGAGACGGCGACCCTCGTCGAGGTCTCGACCCCGGAGCTCGACGATGTCGTCCGCCTGAGCGACGACTTCGGCCGTGAGGGCACCTCGGCACCGTAGGTCGCCGGTGAGGCGAGATCTCCCAGGGCCGCCGATGCGGTTTCGAGCCGGATGGCTGGCCACTGGTGTAGGCTTCGGGTGCGACCGCCTCGCCCGGTCGGTGGTGCAGGATCGGACGGCGGCTCGCGATCTGCCCCTGCGGGGGTCGGAGGGTCTGGCCAGATGCACAGCTCCCTGATCGGCAAGGTCGAGAAGGCAAATCGCTACGCCCGTGAGCTCGATCGAATCACGATCGATCGCGTCTCGCTCACGATCCGCGGCGACAACGACACGCACCACGTCAGTCTCGACGCCGGCCAGTGGCACTGCACCTGCCATTACTTCGAGAGCTGGGGCGCCTGCGTCCACCTCCTGACCCTCCAGAAGGTCTTTGGCGTCATGCTGCCCGAAGACGCCCAAGTGTCGATCTTCGCCCAGACAGCGCCGGTCCAGACCGCCTGATCCGGGGAGCCGGCCAGACGGGGCCGGGCTCCCGAACCGAGCGTCCCGCGACCCGCCCGGCATGGGCGGGTCGCCTCGCGTTCGGGGCCATGCGGGCCCCCGGGACGCGGCCCCGGGCGCACCCCGGACGCGCACCGGCGGCCAGCGAGGTGCTACCCTTCGGGCGTTCGCTTCGAACACCCCGCGCAGTCGCGAAGCCCGGTGCAATTCCGGCACAGTCCCGCTACGGTGAACCGTCGCCAGCGACGGAAGTCCGGTCGCCGACCCGCGGTGGATGCACGACCTTCGAGAGAAAGGCAGGCACCGCGATGACCCCCTCCGACTGACCGCAGTCCGGTTCCCCGTTCCCGTCGTCCCGGACCCCAGCGGTCCATCCCGGTCGGAGACCCACCCATGGCTGCGCCTCTCCGCTCGCGCGCGCCACGCGCGCGCCGCGAGCCCCGCCTCGCCCCGATCCTCGCCGCGCTCCTGGTCCCGCTGCTCCTGGTCCTCGCCGCGTGCGGGCCGTCGTCGGTCGTCCCGACGCCGCCGCCGGACGCGACCTCGTCGACCGGTCCGGCCACGACCGCGACCCCCGCCGCGGCGACGTCCACCCCGGCCCCGACATTCCCGCTGACGCTCACCGACGACGAGGGCACGGCCGTCGCCGTCCCGTCCAAGCCGCAGCGGATCGTGTCGCTCACCCCGGCCGCCACCGAGACCCTCTTCGCCATCGGCGCCGGGGATCGGGTCGTGGCGAAGGTCGAGGACATCGCCGCCTACCCGCCCGAGGCGGGCGACCTGCCGGTCGTCGCGACGTTCGAGGGCGTCGACGTCGAGCAGATCGTCGCGCTCGAGGCCGACCTCGTCGTGGCGGGCGGCCTGTTCTTCACGCCGCCCGACGCGATCACCCAGCTTCGGGGGCTCGGCATTCCCGTCATCGTCCTGTATGCCGAGAGCGTCGAACAGGCGCTCGCCGGGATCCAGGCGATCGGCGATGCGGCCGGCGCGTCCGAGGCCGCGGCCACGCTCGTCGCGTCGATGCGGGCGGACTTCGATGCCATCGCAGCGGCGACGGCCGGCCTCGACCGGCCGGTGACGTTCTACGAGCTCGATGCCACCTCGAAGATCTACACCGTGCCGGCGGGCTCGCTCTACGCCGAGATGCTCGAGCTCGCTGGCGCCGATCCGGTGACCACGGACGACAGCTACGAGATCTCGCTCGAGGAGCTCCTCGCGGCCGATCCCGAGGTCATCCTCCTCGGCGACGACGCGGATTACACGACCGCGGCCGACGTCGCGGCCCGCCCCGGCTGGGGCGACATCACGGCCGTCCGGGAGGGCAACGTCATCCCGGTCGAGGACTATGTCCTCGTGACCCGTCCGGGCCCGCGGCTCGCCGACGGCCTCCGGGCCCTCGTCGAGGCGCTCCACCCCGAAGCGCTCGACTGACGATGTCCCCGGGATCGGCGATCCTCGCGACGCGGGCCGGCTCGGCGGGCCGGTCCGGCCTGGCCAGGCGACCGGTCGCGGTCGCGGTCGCCGGGCTGGCGCTGCTCGCCGTCGCGCTCGTGGCCGGCATCGCCGCCGGCAGCGTGACGATCCCGCCCGGGGACACGCTCGGGATCCTCGGCCGCCGGCTCCTGGGCCTCGACATCGCACCGACCTGGGCGGCGACCTCGGAGACGATCGTCATCGACCTGCGGCTGCCGCGGGTCCTCACCGCGATGGTCGTCGGTGGGGGGTTGGCCGTCGCCGGGGCCGCGTTCCAGGGCATCCTCCGGAACCCGCTCGCGGACCCGTACGTGCTCGGCACCGCGTCCGGGGCCGCGCTCGGGGCCGCCGTGGCGGTGCTCATCCCCGTCCGGGCGCTCGTCCTGGAGTTCGGGTTGCTCCACGGGCTCGCGTTCCTCGGGGCGCTCGGCGCCGTGTTCGTCGTCTACCGGCTCTCACGCGTCGGCGCCAGCTCCCCGATGACGAGCCTCCTCCTCACCGGTTACGCCGTGAGCTCGCTCCTCGCCGCGGGCCTGGCGATGGCGATGTACCTGTCCGGCGCCGGGCTGCGCCAGATCTTCAGCTACCTCCTCGGCGGCTTCGACGCCTCGTCGTGGGGGCGCCTCGCCGTCGCGGCTCCGCTCATCGCGCTGGCCTCGCTCGGAATCATCCTGCGAGCTCGGGCCCTCAACGGGATGCTCCTCGGCGAGGAGGCCGCCTCGCACCTCGGCGTCGACGTTCGACGGGAGCGGGCGATCCTCCTCGCCCTGGCGTCCCTGGCGACGGCGGCCGCCGTCGCGGTCTCGGGGCTCATCGGGTTCGTCGGGCTCGTCGCGCCGCACGTCGTCCGGCTCATGGTCGGCCCGAACGCACGGGTCGTCCTGCCGCTCGCGGCGATCCTCGGGGCGAGCCTGATGGTCGGGGCCGACCTCGCGGCGCGGCTCCTCGGCGAGATCCCCGTCGGCGTCGTGACCGCCGTGATCGGGGCGCCGTTCTTCCTCGCCCTCCTGCGCCGCGCGCGGACCGGGTACGAGCTGTGATCGCCGTCGACGGCGTCACGGTCCTGTACCGCGATCGCGCGGCACTTCGCGACGTCGCCCTCCGCATCGACCCGGGTGAGCGCGTCGCCGTCATCGGGCCGAACGGGGCGGGGAAGTCGACGCTCCTGCGGGCGGTCGCGGGACTCCTCCGGCCCGCAGCCGGGACGGTGGAGCTTGGCGGACAGCGGATCGACCGGCTCGATCGGCAGGCCGTCGCCCGTCGACTCGCGGTCGTGCCGCAGCTCCCGACGCTGCCGTTCGCCACGACCGTCGAGGAGGTCGTCGCCCTGGGGCGGCTGCCGCACGAGCATCCGGTCCGAGGCATGCGGCCGGTGGACCGGGCCGCGGTCGCTGCGGCGGTCGATCGCGTGGGCCTGGGCCACTTGCTCGGGCGCGACGCCCGGGAGCTGTCGCTCGGCGAGCGGCAGCTGGTGCTCGTCGCGATGGCCGTCGCCCAGGCCGCGCCGGTCCTGATCCTCGACGAGCCGACGGTCCACCTCGACCTCCGCCACCAGGTCGAGGTCATGGAGCTCATCGCCGATCTCAACGCCCGTGACGGGACGACGATCCTCGCCGTCCTCCACGACGTCGGGCTCGCGGCCCACTTCTTCCCGCGCCTCGTGTTGCTGGACCGAGGGCGCGTGGTCGCCGACGGCCCACCGAGCGAGGTCCTGGCGCCGGATCGCATCCGGGAGGTCTTCGGCGTGGATCCGGCGCTGGTGCGCCTGGGGGCCTGAGCGTCGGAACGCCGGGCGCAGGGTGTCGCCGGGCGCAGGGTGTCGCCGAGCGGTGCGCCTGGACCGGTGCTCCCGGACCGCTGCTGCTGGATATGACCGGAAATCGCCGTTTGGTACGCCTTCCTTCTTGGCATGACCGTCGGCGTCATACGAGGCGGTGGCGCCGGCTGGGCCGCCCGCCCTCGCCGATCCGCGACTCATGACGCCGACGGTCATCAGCGGAAGACACCCTTTCGCGCGGGCCCGGATTCCGGTCATACCGCCGCCGCCCCCAGACCGACGCGAGCCGGTCCCCCTCGCGAGTGCCGGACCCGCAGGTGCTACCCTCGACCGGTGTTCCGAGCGCGTGCGGCCCGGACGTCGACGTCCCGGGCCAGGTCCCTGATCTCGTTCGTCGCCGTCGCGGCGGTCGTCGCAGCGTGCGTTTCCGGTCCGTCCAACGGTCCGGCGACCTCGGCGCCCGGCAGCTCGCCGACGAGCTCCGGGACCGCCACCGCCTCAGCCGACCCGACCGGTGTCGCCACCCTCACCCCCGACCCCGGCGGAACCCCGACCGAGACGGCGACGCCCCCTGCCACGGACCCGGCCACCCCGCCGCCCACCCCCGCGGGCGCCTGCAGCGGCAGCGACGCCAATCGCGAGTTCTTCGCCCAGGCGGCAGCCTCGATGCACTGGAGCGTCTACTGCGCGGTTCTGCCTGATGGCTGGTTCGTCGAGAACGGCACGTACCGCCTCGCCTCCGGCGGACGCCTCGACATCACGTACAGGGGCCCGGGCGGTGCCCACCTCTCGCTCGCCGAGGGCAATCTCTGCGAGGGCTCCGAGGTCGACGAGTGCGCACCGCGCGATGCCGTGATCGGGCCGGCGGCCTTCGGCGATCGCCAGGGCGAGCTCGGACAGCTCGCCACCGGCCTGGTCCTCGATGTCGACCGCGGCGCAAACCCGTCGTGGCGGGCCACCGGTCTCGGCCTGACGGAGGAGGCGTTTCGCGGGATCGGCGAGGCGCTCGTGCTCGTCCGCGACTGAGCCGGTCGGCCGCCGCCGCCTGCTCGCGCCGCCGCCGCGCCGGCGCCTACGCCCCCGACGCCCTATGCCCCCGGCGCTCTACGCCCCCTCGCCGAGCGCGGCCTCCGCGAGCGTGGCCACCGCGGCCGCAGTCCGCTCGGGATCGCCGCCTCGGCCGATGAGGATCGCGGTCGCCCCGAACCCGACGACCGGGCCCGCCGCGGCGATCGTCTCCACGGCCGTCACGGCGGTCTCGAGCGACAGCCCGTTCGGTTCCGGCATCGCGAGGGCCCAGTCGCCCGCGGCGTCGAGCGCGTCCATGTCAAAGGCGACGTAGAAGCCGTCGACCCGCTCCGCGACCACCCGCGCCCAGCCCTGGAGCGCGGCCATGCCCGCATCCGTCCCGAGCATCCCTGCGCCGAAGTGCGCGACCCGGCTCGCGGCGAGCATCCGCGACTCCGTCTCGTCGAGGACCTGGCCACCGAGGAGCGCCGCGTCGCCGGCATCGGCGGTCGGGGCGTCCGCGGCCGCGAGCAGGTCCTCGGACCCGTGCCCGACGATCATCGCGAACGGCATCCCCCAGACGTTTCCGGACGGTGTCGTGTCGGGGGTGTTGAAGTCGCCGTGGGCGTCGAACCACGCGATCCCGAACCGCGCCCCCGGGCGGGCCCGCCGCAGCCCCGCCATCGCCCCGGCGTGCGACGTGCAGTCGCCCCCGAGGACGAGCAGGCGAGCATCCTCGCCGGCTGCCACGAGCCCGTCGCGGACGTGGCCGGCGAGCCGGGGCAGGTACGTGCAGATCCGCGACCGGTTCTTGGCCCTGCGGTCGTCGTCACGAGCCCAGCCGGGATCGTTCGGGGCGTCCCCGATATCGGTGAACGTCGCCGCCGCGAAACCGGGTCGCTCCCGGAGCCGGTCCACGATGCCGAGCGCCCGGAGCTCGGCCGGCGTCCGCTCCATGCCGTCGAAGTGGCCGCCGAGCGAAGTCGGCGAGCCCGCGATCACGATCGGTCCGCTCATGGCCGGAGGATACGACCGGGAGCCTTGCAGGAGCATCGAACGGAACCGCGCCCGCACGGCATCATGCGCAGGTGCGGATCGCCGACTTCGAGCTCGAGCGCTTCTTCGCCCGTTGGGAGTTCGCCGTCCGGCACCTCCTCTGCGCCAGCGACGTCGAGGCCTGGCCCATGGCCGACCTCCTGGCCCTTGCCGACGACGAGACCACGGCGCTCTGGCGCGACCTCCGGCTGGGCTACACGGAATCCACGGGCCACCCGCTCCTGCGCCGCGAGATCGCGTCGCTGTACGAGACCTCGGACCCGGACGACATCCTCGTCACGGCCGGCGCGGAGGAAGGGATCTTCGCCCTCATCAGCGTCCTCCTCGGGGCCGGTGACCACGCGATCGTCACCTGGCCCGGCTACCAGAGCCTCTACGAGGTGGCGCGCGCGGCCGGCGCGGACGTGACCCTCCACGAGCTCCGCGAGGCCGACGGCTGGGCGATCGACGTCGACTCGCTGCGGGGGCAGGTCACGCCGCGGACTCGGCTCATCGTGATCAACGCGCCCCACAACCCGACCGGCATGCTGCCCGACCGGGCGACGTTCGATGCCATCGTCGAGATCGCCGCGGAGGCCGGTGCGACGCTCCTGTCCGACGAGGTCTATCGCCACCTCGAGGTCGACGAGGCCGATCGGCTCCCGGCCGGGGTCGACGTCGCCCGTCACATCGTCTCCCTCGGGGTCATGTCGAAGTCGTACGCGATGCCCGGCCTTCGGATCGGCTGGCTCGCGTCGCGCGACCGCTCGATCCTCGATCGCGTCGCCCGGATGAAGGACTACACGACGATCTGCAGCTCGGCGCCATCGGAGATCCTCGCGCTGATCGGGCTCCGGGCCCGCGACACGGTTCTCGCGCGGTCGCGGGCGATCGTCCTCGACAACCTCGCCGTGCTCGACGAGCTCTTCCTCCGCTGGCCGCAGCTCCTGTCGTGGGTCCGGCCGCGGGGTGGCTCGATCGGCTTCCCGCGGCTGCACCCCGACCACGACATCGACCGCTTCGCCGAGGAGCTCGTCGAGGCCGAAGGCGTGTTGCTCCTCCCGGGCACGAGGTTCGGGCACGGCGGCAACCACTTCCGGATCGGCTTCGGCCGGGCCGACCTGCCCGAGGCGGTCGCGGGCCTGGAGCGCCACCTGGCGAGGGTCGCCGGCCGCTGAACCCGATACCGGCCACGCCGGTACCCTGAACCGATGCCGAAGCCCTTCCACTTCCTCGCCGACGCCCGCGAGGCCGTCGACGGCCGGGAGCTCGCTGAGCGCGCCCGCCGCGCCGAGCAGATCGGGTACCACGCGCTCGTGGTCCCCGACCACCTTATCGATCAGCTGGGGCCGGTGCCCGCGATGGCCTGGATCGCCTCGGCAACGGACCGCCTCAGGGTCGCCGCCTTCGTGCTCAACAACGACCTCCGCCACCCCGCGGTGCTCGCCCAGGACCTCGCCTCGATCGACGTCCTGTCGGGCGGGCGGCTCGACGTCGCGATCGGCGCCGGCTGGAACCGGCCCGAGTACGACGCGATCGGCCTGCGGTTCGACGCCACGCCCGTCCGCCAGGCCCGGCTCATCGAGGCCATCGCGGTCCTGAAGGGCGCGTTCGGCCCGGGCCCGTTCTCATTCGCCGGCGAGCACTACACGATCACCGAGCTCGACGGCCGGCCGAAGCCGGTCCAGCAGCCGCACCCGCCGTTCCTCATCGGCGGCGGCGGACGCCGGACCCTCGAGCTCGCCGCCCGCGAGGCGCAGATCGTCGGCCTCGCTCCGCGGATCCTCGCCGGCCAGCGCTCCGACCCGAACTCCCTCACCTGGGCGGCGACGGCCGAGAAGATCGACTGGGTCCGGGCCGCGGCCGGCGATCGATTCGCCGGGCTGGAGCTGAACATCTATCCCTCGACGGCGGCCGTCTCCGTGACGGACCACGCGCTGGCCGAGGCGAATGACCTCGCCGCGCGCCTCGCCGGACGGACGGCGGTCGACGTCGGCGCCCAGGACCTCCTCGAGGCGCCCCACATCTTCATCGGCTCGCTCGCCGCACTCGAGGCGAAGCTCATCCGCCTTCGCGACGAGCTCGGGATCAGCTCGATCATGGTCGGGGAGATGGGTCTGCTCGACCCGATCGTGGAGCGCCTCGCCGGGACCTGACACGAGTCCCATCCGGCGCCGACCGCCCGCGTGATCCATCGGGCGTTGCCTGTGCCCATCGAGTCGCGGCCCCGGCTCGCCGGTGTCGGAGCCTATCTCGATGTCGCCGCTTCCAGGACGCTCGTGAGAGCCGGGGCCGGGTCGCCCGGTGTCTTCGACTGGACTTGGAGCGAGAAGAGAAAGCCGCCGTCGAATGCCTCGAGAAAGACGTTGTCGCCGGGACAGGTTGCCTTCTGGGCCTCGGCCCCGATCCCGGTCACGGGGACGATCGTGCAATCACTGCGTGGGAGGAGACCTGTCGCCCGGCCGACGCTGATCTCCACGTACCCAGGGACACCCGCCTGGGCGGCGCCCCAGAAGCACTTGACCGGGTTCGGTCCGCTGGGCTGGCTCGCGACCCGAACGTCCGCCGGCCACCCGGCGAGCCCCCGGACGGTCTGATCGTCCAGGAGCGAGCAGAGGTCCAGTCCTGCCAGGTCGATCGTGAGACTCGGCGAGGCTCCAGGCGCGGTCGTCGCCGGAATCGCCGTGGCCCCGGGCATCAGCGTGGCCGAAGCCGCTGGTGTCGTACAGCCCGCCACGGCCAGAACCGCGATGAGGGTCAATGACAGGGTGGGGCGCATTCGAGCCATGGGGTCGGCCTCTCGCTTGTGGGACGACAAGGCCAGACACCGTTGAAGCTCTGGTAGAACCCGCCGCGATCCCGGTCGAAGCGTCCCATGACCCCAGCCACACTGTCAAAGGCAAACGCCGCGGTCGCTTGGCGCGCCGTCACCTGACGGCGTCGTTGATCAAGCGCGCTTGCGTTCGAGGTCCAAGAACGGCAGCGGCACGACCGTGGCGTCGACGCGGCCGCGGCGGCCCTCGACGGTCCACTCCGCCTGGAGCTTCGTCCCGAGCGACGCGTAGGCCGCCCGCACGGAGGCGAGCCCGATCGCCTGCTTGAGGATCGGGCTCCAACCGTGGCTCGTCAGCTTGCCGACCTGGCCGCCGCGCGGCGCGTAGACCGGGACGGGCGAGCGGTCGACGTTCGGCGAGATCGAAGGCGGCAGGTCCTGCGCGGCATAGAGGCCCTCGATCCCGTACCAGTCCAGGGTCACGCCGACGAGCCGCCGGTCCGGCCCGTCCTTCGCCGCTTCGCGCGTCAGCGCGAGCTTGCCGACGAAGTCGGCCTTGTCGAGGTCGACGAGCCGCCCGAGCCCGATCTCGGCCGGCGAGTAGTTCTGCTCCGGGTTGAGGGCGTGCCGCGCGGAGGTGTAGTCGACCTCGAGGAGGATGAGCCCGGCTTCCAGTCGGACGACGTCAAGCGCGAGCATCCCGGCCGGCCGGATCCCGTAGTCGGCACCGGCGGCCATGAGCGCGTCCCAGGCCTCGACCGCCCGGCCGGCCGGGATCCAGACCTCGTAGCCGAGGTCGCCGGTGTAGCCGGTCCGCGAGACGTCGACCTCGATGCCGGCGAGCTTCGAGGAACGCCGCCGGAAGTAGCGGAGACCGGCAAACGATTCCCCGGTGGCGGCCTCGAGGACCGCCCGCGAGAACGGGCCCTGGAGCGCGACCGCGGCGATCGCCTCGCTCTCGTCCTCGATCGAGACGTCGAGCCCGCGCGCGTTCATCGACAGCCACCGGTACTGCGGGTCGGCGGCGGTCCAGCGGTACTCGGTCTCGCCGAGGCGATGGACCGTGCCGTCGTCGATGACCTTCCCGTGCTCGTCGCACCACGGCGTGTAGAAGACCTGGCCGACCTTCAGCTTCGTGGCGTCGCGGGTGATCACGCGATCGACGAGCCGCGGCGCGTCCGGCCCGCTGACCCGGTACTTGTAGAGCGGCGAGACGTCGATGAGCGCCGCGGCCTCGCGGATCGCGTTGTACTCGATGTCGTGGGCATCGGCGTAGACGGACGACGCCCAGTAGCCGGACCACTCCCGCCACTGCAGCTTCCGGTTGAGGGACGCGGTCCGGTCGTGGAACGCGGTGCCGACGCTCACGTGAGCCTCCTGATACTGGGCGCTGGATCAGTATGGAGCCGCGCCGGCTGGCCCGTCCGCCCGGCCCGCGGAACCGGGCGGTTCGACTCTGGCCGATGCCGGGACGGTCGCCGATGCTTCGCGACAGAGTCGATGCCGCCTCGCCCACGCCCTGCCATCTCCGCTGCCCTCTGCGTCCTGAGCCTTGTCGTGAGCGCGGCTGCCTGCGCGGGCGGCCAGGACGCGTCGGTGACCGTGGCGTGGCAGCGTGTCGATCCGGACCCATCCGGTACCAAGGGGCCGGTTGACCTCGTGCACGTCGACGGGGCCTGGGTCGGCGTCGGCGGCGACATGGCCTGGACCTCGACCGACGGCAACGCCTGGACCCAGCAGCCGGTGGAATCGGGCGCGGACCTGAACGCGATCGTCCATACCGGCACGCGGTTCTTCGCCGGAGGCTCGGTCGGTCAGAGCCTGGCGATCTGGCGCTCGGACGACGCCGCTGCATGGACGCGCGTCGACCTCGGCCGGGCGGGTGAGCCGACCGCCGGGCATGAGTCCTCGACGATCGTCGATGTTGCCGCCGGGCCCGACGGCATCCTTGCTGCCGGTACGGAGTGGGGCAGTGGCGGCCAGCGACCGACGGTGCTCTACGCTTCGGAGGGGGAAACGTGGGTCCGGGCGGAGCCGGCGTTCGACGGCAATGGCGCGCGATCAGTGCTCGCCACGGCCGAGGGCTTCCTGCTCGCCGGCGCTGACGTCGCCCGAACCGGCGAAGTCACTCGGGCGGCGTTCTGGTGGTCCGAGGACGGGCAGAGCTGGAGTCGCGTCGGGGATGATCCCTCGAACGGCAACACGGAGCCGAGGACGACCGCCGCGCTGGGGGACACCCTTGTGGTTGCGGGGCTGCGGGTGCTTCCGGCAGGCGTCATGGCACCAGCAATCTGGACGTCCACCGACCCGGCGGTGTGGGCGGCACTACCGTCGAGCGGGGACCTGGACTGGTGGTCCGGATCGGGCCGCTCGCCGGACCTCGTCGCCGGCGCGATCCAGGGAACAATGATCGACGGACTCGCTGCGACGGACAGCGGGCTCGTGGCGGTTGGGGTCGAGTGGGGGATCGACCCGTCCCGGCCGCCGTCGTCAGGCGGCCAGGGTCCGATGACGTGGCGCGGCGCCTTGTGGCGCTCGCCGGACGGCACATCCTGGACTCGGCAAGCCGACGACCCTGTCTTCACCCTTGGCGAATCCAACGCCTTCAACCTCGCGCTCGGACCGGTGCTCGTCGGCGGCGGCCAGACGCTCATCCTCGGCACCACTGCCGAGCTCGGCGCGACGGTCTGGCGGGCAGAGGAGCCCTGATCGCCCGACCGCCCGGGCCCCACACCCCGTCGGAACGTCCGACGCGCCTGGCGGGACGGCGGCTAGACTGCATGAAGTCGATGCAGGCTGGATAGGCGGCGCGGGCCCCAGGCGCCGGAGCGAGGGAGACGCGTGGCGCAGCGCTACGACGCGGTGATCATCGGCGGTGGGCACAACGGCCTCATCTCGGCCGCCTACCTCGCCCGGGCCGGGCTCCGGACCGTCGTGCTCGAGCAGCGCCACGTGCTCGGCGGCGCTGCCGTCACCGAGGAGATCTTCCCGGGCTTCCGGTTCTCCGTCTTCAGCTACGTGGTGTCGCTCCTGCGGCCCGAGATCATCCGGGAGTTGAACCTGCCGGCCCACGGGCTCGACATCCTGCCGCTCGACGGGACGTTCACGCCGCTCCGCCCGGGCGAGGGCCCGAAGGGTGCCGACGGCTCCTCGACCGGCGACTACCTGTGGCGGGTCAACGACCACGGCCGCACCATCCGCGAGCTCCGCCGCTGGTCGAAGAACGACGCCGAGGCCTACGAGGAATACGGCCAGCTCATGGTCGACATGGCCCGGTTCATCAAGCCGATCCTGTCGATGGTGCCGCCGGATCCCGCTTCGAACGATCCCCGGCCGTTCCTCCCCCTGACCGGGTTGCTCCGGAGCTTCCAGAAGCTGACCGAGCGCCAGCAGGCGGTCTTCGTCCAGCTCATGACGATGTCCGCGTTCGACTTCCTGTCGCAGTGGTTCGAAACCGACCCGCTGAAGGCCACGATGTCGGCGTCGGGAATCATCGGGACGTACCAGGGCATCAAGAGCCCCGGCACGGCGTACGTCCTCCTCCACCACTACATGGGCGAGATCGACGGCGCGTTCCGGGCGTGGGGCATCCCGAAGGGCGGCACGGGCGGCATCTCGAATGCCATCGGCAGCGCCGCGCGGGCCCAGGGTGCCGAGATCCGGATGGATGCCCGCGTCGGGCGGATCCTCGTCCGCGACGGCCGGGCGGTCGGCGTCGCGCTCGAGGACGGCGAGGAGCTCCTCGCAGACACGGTCCTCTCGTCGCTCGACAGCCGGCAGACGTTCCTGAACCTCCTGGAGCCCGGCACCCTCGAGGCCGACTTCGAGGCCGAGGTCCGGCGGTTCAAGTTCCGGGGCTCGTCCGGCAAGGTGAACATGGCCCTCGACGGGTTGCCGTCGTTCACGGCCCTGCCCGGTCCCGGCGAGCACCTCCGCGGCGCGATCTCGATCTCCCCCTCGACCGATGAGATGGAGCAGGCCTACGACGACGCGAAGTACGGCCGCTGGAGCCGCCGGCCGTACATCGACATCATCATCCCGACGCTCGTCGATCCCGGGATGGCGCCGCCCGGCAAGCACGTCATGAGCTGCTTCGTCCAGTACGCGCCGTACCACCTCGACCCGGCGCTCGGGACGTGGGACCACAACCGCGAGGCGTTCGGGGACGCGGTGGTTGACCGGATCTCCGAGTTCGCCCCGGACCTGAAGTCGAAGATCCTCCATCGGAACGTCCAGACGCCGCTCGACATCGAGCGGACGACGGGGCTCAGCGAGGGCAACATCTTCCAGGGGGAGCTGTCGCTCGAGCAGCTCTTCTTCAGCCGGCCGGTGCCGGGCTGGGCCCGGTTCCGGACTCCCGTCCGCGACCTCTGGCTGTGCGGCTCCGCCACCCACCCGGGCGGCGGGATCATGGGCGCGAACGGGCGGATCGCGGCGATGGAGCTGCTCCGCGCCCGCGGGAAGCGGGTGGCGTGATGACGACGACCTCGACCGGGCCCTGGGACGCCGTCGTCCTCGGCGCCGGCCACAACGCGCTGATCACGGCGGCGTATCTCGCGAAGGGCGGGCTCCGGACGCTCGTCCTCGAGCGGCGAGAGCGGGTGGGCGGGGCGGCCGACACGATCGAGCTCGCCCCGAACGTCCGGGTCCCGGCGCTCGCCCACACCGTCGGGCGGCTCCGGCCGTCCGTCCACCGCGACCTCGATCTGAAGGGCCACGGCCTCGCGCTCATGGCCCCCGACGTCCGGGTCTTCTCGCCACGCGCCGACGGCGGGTCGGTGACCCTCTGGGACGACACCGCGCGCACCGCCGAGGGTCTGCGCTCGATCTCCGAGCGCGATGCCGAGGCCTTCCCGGCGTTCGACCGGCTCGTCCGGTCGCTCGGGCGGTTCCTCGACGAGCTCGGGCGCGCCACCCCGCCGGACGTGAAGTCGCCGGGGATCGGCGACGCGCTCACCGGCCTGAAGCTGGGCCGGACGTTCCGCGGCCTCGGGAAGAGCGACGGGCGGACGATCCTGCGGGTCCTGCCGATGGCGGTCGCGGACTTCGTCGCCGAGGCCTTCGAGACCGATGCCGTCCGCGCCGCCGTCGCGTGGCGCGGCGTCCGGTACTGCGCCGTGGGGCCGTGGTCCGCGGGCTCGGCCGCGATCCTCCTCCTCGACGCGGCCGGCAACGACGGTGGGGCGAGCGGGGATTCCGTCTTCGCGCGGGGCGGACCCGGGGCGCTGTCCGCGGCGCTCGCGTCGGCGGCCCGGGCCGCCGGTGCCGAGATCCGCGTCGGTGCGGAGGTCGCACGGGTCACGTCCCGCGACGGCCGGGCGACCGGCGTCGTCCTCGCCTCGGGCGAGGAGATCGCGGCCCGCGCCGTCGTCTCCGGCCTCGATCCGAAGCGGACGCTCGTCGACCTCCTCGACCCGGTGACGCTCGGCCCGAGCCTCGGCTGGCGAGCCGGCAACATCCGGACGCCGGGCGTGGTGGCGAAGGTCAACCTCGCCCTCAAGAAGCTGCCGGTCTTCCCCGCCGCCGGCACCGACCAGGAGCGCCTCCTCCGGGGCCGGATCCTCGTGGCGCCCGGCATCGACGCGATGGAGCGGGCCTTCGACGCCTCGAAGTACGGCCGGTTCAGCGAGACGCCGGTCATCGAAGCGACGATCCCGTCGCTCGTCGACCCGCTCCTCGTCGACGGAGCAAAGGCCGGGACCCACGTGATGAGCGTCATCGCCCAGTACGCGCCGTATCAGCTCCGCGACGGGGAGTGGGCCGGCTCGGCGGACGCGTTCGGTGACGCTGTCGTCGAGACCCTGGAGGGCGTGGCGCCCGGGATCCGGAAGCTCATCACCCACCGCCAGGTCCTCTCCCCGGTCGACCTCGAGCGCGACTACGGGCTGACCGGCGGCCACCCACTCCATGCCGAGCCGGGGCTGGACCAGTTCTTCGCCTGGCGCCCCCTCTTCGGCCACGCCCGGTACCGCGTCGGGATCGAGGGCCTCTACCTCTGCGGCTCGGGTGCCCACCCCGGCGGCGGCATCACCGGCGGCCCCGGCCAGAACGCCGCCCGCGAGATCGCCGCCGACCTGAGGAAGCGCCGCCGCTAGAGCCGGCCGGCGCTGCGACCGTCGGCGCCATCCGTGTGGTCCCCACCCGGTACCCTCTGTGCCATGAGCGTCCCGTTTGTCGGGCGGCGGTGGGAGCTCGGCCGGATCCATGAGGTCACTGCCCGCGCGCTCCGTGGACGGGCGCCGGCGGTGGCGCTCATCACGGGCGACCCCGGAAGCGGCAAGAGCCGGCTGCTCGGCGAGGCCCTGCGCGGGTCGGAGGTCCGGCGGACCATCCGGCTCGTGGGCTTCGAGCCGATGGTCCAGGTCCCGCTCGCGGCAGCTGCCGAATTGTTGCGGGTCCTCGCCCGGGCGCCGCGTGACGGCGCCGCGCTCGACCGCCTCGTGTTCGGTGACGTGTCTGCCGCCCCCGATCCGCTTCGGATCTTCGAGGCGGCACACCGGGCGATGGCCTCGACCGGTCCGCTCCGGGTCGGGATCGACGACCTGCAATGGGTCGACGAGCGTTCGGTGGCGCTCATCCACTACCTGCTGCGGTCGGCGTCCGCGTCGCGCCAGCCGCTCGTGGTCGTCGCCGTCGCCCGCCCGTCGCCGGTCGCCGCCGCCTTCAGCGCCAGCATCGCCTCGGACCTCGAGACCGAGCGCCGGGCGCACATCGAACTGGGCCCGCTGCCGCTCGAGGACGGGCGTGCCCTCGCCCGTGCCATCGACGGCCACCTCGACGACGTGGCCGCCGCCGACCTCTGGCGGCGGGCTGCGGGATCGCCATTCTGGCTCGAGGCGCTCGTGCGCGGTCGCGGGGCCGACGACATGGCCGGCCTCATCCGCGACCGGCTCCGCCACCTGGGGCCCGACGCCGGGGCGATTCTCGCCACGCTGGCGGTGGGCGCACGGCCGTTGACCGGTGACGACGTCGCCGAGATCCAGGGCTGGGACGCGGCGCGGGTGCGGGTCGCCGTCCGAGAGCTCGGGGCCACCGGGCTGGCGATCGAGGCGTCCGGCGCGATCCGCCCGACCCACGACCTCATCCGGGAAGCCACGACCGCCGGGCTGCCATCGCCGATGCAGCGGCAGCTCCACGGCCGGCTGGCCGAGTGGATCGGCGAATCCGCCGGCGACGACCTGCCCCTCCTCCGCGAGGCGCTGACGCATCGCGTGGCGGCCGGGCTGCCGGCGGCCGACCTGGCGCTACGCATCCTGTCCTCGCCCCGGCATCGGCTGCTCGACGCCGACGGCCTTCGGCTCCTGGCGTCGATCAGCGACGCGCTGGATCGGGGCGACGCGCGCCGCCTGCGCATCGATCGGAGCCTCGCCGAGCTGGCCGGCCTGCTCGGCGAGCAGGAACTGGCGCTCGACCGCTGGAAACGGGTGGGCTCGCTCACCGCCGATCCCGACGAGCGCCACCAGGCGAGCCTCGAGGCGGCCCGGTCCGCCTATCGGCTGCGGCGGTCCGGCGAGGCCCATGAGCACCTCGACCGGGCCAGGGCGCTGCCGTCGGGCCGGCCTGAGGCTCCGGTCGCGTTGGGTGCGCTCCAGGCAGAGATCGAGCTGTGGCTCGACCATCAGACCGCGAACGGGGCGAGGACTGCCGACCGGACCCTGGCCGCGGCCACCTCGATGGCCGAGGCGGCCGGGGGCCTGGTGGCTCTCTCGCCGGACGCTCGGCGGGCAACCCTGGCCGCCTACGAGGCGGCGATCGACGGGGCGCTCCAGGAGGACCGGGCCGACGACGTCGTGCAGCTGAGCGAGGCAAGCGTCCGGGTGGCGGAGGGCCTGGACACCGAGGCCTACCTGAGCTCGCTCATGCGGCCGGCATTCGGCCTCCGGACGCTCGGCCATGCCCGGGAGGCCGCCACGAAGTACCGCGAGGCCTGGGTACTGGCAGGGGAGGCGGTCCTGCCCTCGGCGATGGCCGAGGCCGGCAACGGGCTGTCGCGCGCGCTCCGGCGCCTGGGCGAGCTCGAGGCGGCGCGACTGATCGCCGCGGAGACCGTGGCGCTCGAACGCCGCGTGGGCCATCCGCCGCGCCGCTGGGGGAATGCGCCATCGATCCTCCACCACATCGAGGTGGCCCTCGGGGACGCTTCACGGATTCGTGCCCTGCACGAGGACGCCCTGGCCGAGCCGGACCCGCACTACCGCCTGACGGTGCACCAGCTGGTCGCCACGTGGCAGGCCTGGCTCCACGGGCCCAGGGCGGCCGCGAGCGTGCGGGCCGAGCTCGCGGCGGCGAAGGCCTCGGCTGCCGTCGCCGGGTGTCCCCGCTGCGGCAGCGAGCTCCTTGTGACCACCGCCGAGTTGCTGGCGCGGATCGGGGACCTGGACGACGCGGCGGAGGCGCTCGCATCGTGGGAGGCGACGCCTCCGTCCGGCTCCCTCGCGAACCAGCTCCTCGGCGATCGCGCCCGGGCGGCCCTCGCCCACGCTCGGGGAGACGACGCGGCCGCGATCGCGCTGCTCGAATGCTCCGTCGAGGTGCTGGAGCGGGAGGGCCTCCTCGAGGACCAGATCCTGGCGCTG
>DASUMJ010000268.1:0-8945 GCA_036277775.1 Candidatus Limnocylindrales bacterium | reverse complement strand
CTCTCGAAGGGCGCGCTCCTCGACCAGGGTCGGTCGTACATGAAGGGGCTCATCACGATCGAGCGCTCGGCGGTCGGCACGGACAGCTTCCTCGGCGAGTTCGGGATGAACCTCTCCCGTGCCGCCCGGGCCGTCGCGATCCCGTCGCTCGAGATCGACCAGCCGGATTGCCGACGCGCCGCGCACTCGTCCTCGGTCGGCCCGATCGACCCGAACCAGCTCTTCTACCTCGAGTCGCGGGGCATCGCGCCGGACGAGGCTCGCAAGTTCATCGTCCTCGGCTTCCTCGAGCCGGTCGTCGCCCGCGTCCCGCTCGACTCGGCCCAGGAGCGCCTCCGCGAGCTCCTCGAGGAGAAGTGGGCCGAGGGTCACGCGGCCGGGTCGGCCGGCTCCTCCGGCGCCGCCGCCTGACGGCGGGCGGCCCCGTGCGGCGGATCGATCTCCTCGCCCTCGACGACGTGCCCGAGGGCACGATGCAGATGGCCTGGGCCGACGGTGCCGACCCGGTCATCGTGGTCCACACCGGCGGCGTCGTCCGTGCCTACCAGGGCATCTGCACCCACGAGTACTTCGAGCTCGACAAGGGCTTCCTGACCGCGGGCGGCTCGCCCGGCCCGAACGGCGTCCCGGCCGGCACGCTGACCTGCGCCCTCCACCTGTCGCGCTTCGACCTCGCCGACGGCGAGGCCCTCGACCCGCCCGCCGAGCTGCCGCTCGCCCGCTACGACGTCGTCATCGAGGACGGCCGGGTCCTCATCGAGGTCCCCGACGGGCCTCTGCCCGTCAACGAATAGTCACTCACGGCTCAAGCCTGAGCGTCGACGCGGCGCTCGCCTCGATCGCGTCCCAGGAGAAGGGGAGCGGGACGGTCCCGCCGGCGGCCCAGTCGTCGATGAGGTCATTGGCGTGGCGGTCGAAGGGGTTGCCGCTGTTGCCGGTCGTGATGACGATCCGCGCGGCATCCTGGGCGGACATGTCGATCGTCAGGCGGTAGGACGGGCCGTTCGAGACGCCGAAGACCCGGTCGAGGCCCCATGGGACGTACCCGGGATCGTCGGCGTCGGGGAACGCCCGCCACGTCTGGTAGTAGTTGTTCTGGACCGCGCCGTCGGCGCCGCCGACCGGGCGGGCGCCGCTGTTGAAGTACCACTCGAGCGGGCCGATCCCCGAGAGACCCAGGCTCTGCTCCCGGAAGTCGACGGCATGGATCCGGCCCCACGTCCAGCGCCCGGGCTGGCCGAGCGAGTCGCGGAGCTCGGCGGCGGTCCGGTCGATGGCCGCGGCGATGACCTCGCGGTCGCGCTCCGGCGTTGGCGTCGAGGAGTCATCCCACCAGGCGCTCGCCGGATCGGCGAGGGCGGCGATGAGGGCCTGCCACGAGAAGGTCGAGCCGATCCAATCGCCGGCGAGCGGCCCGAGCTCGTCCTCGAAGATCGCCCGCGTCAGCGTGAGCTCGGTCGCGACGTACGCCGCGCAGCCGGTCGAATCGACGTCGCAGGCCCGGTCCCAGCTCCGGATCCGATCGAGGAGCAGCCGGCCGTCGGCGGTCGCCGGCGTCGCCCCGGCGAGCAGGCCAGGAACGATCTCGTCGGCACGGAGGAGGTACGCGTCCATCTGGATCGCCCGGAGGTCTGCCGCCGTCGCGGCGCCGTCCGGGATCGCTGCGAGCCGGTCCAGGACTCGCTGCGCCCGGTACCCGGGGTCCCAGTCGTTCGAGATGAAGAACGGATAGGTCGCGTCGACGGCGGCGTTGTTCGCCGTGACGATCACGCCGCTCGGCGGGTCGTACTGCCACGGCAGATCGTCGAACGGGACGTAGCCGGTCCACTCGGCCTCGCCGGACGCGCCGTCCCGGATCCGGTCGCCTGCCGGGTCGCCGTCGCGCAACGGGATGAGGCCCGGCAGCTGGTAGCCGACGTGGCCGTCGACGTCGGCGTAGACGAAGTTCTGGCTCGGCGAGCCGTACCCGGTGAGCGCCGCCCGGAAGGCCTCGAAGTCGGCGGCCGTGTTGAGCCGGAAGATCGAGGTGAACGCGCCGTCCGGCTCGCGGATCGACGTCCACTGGAGGGCGATCGGTGCCTCGGCCTCGAGGCGATCGTCCACGTCGTTGAGGATCGGGCCGTGGTGGGTCGAGCGGATCTCCACGACGACGTCGTCGCCGCCGGCGACCCGGATCGTCTCGGTTCGCGTCTCGAACGGCCGGGACTCGCCCTCGAACAGGTACCGCGTCGGGTCGTCCGGATCGACGGTCTCGCGAAACAGGTCCTGGACATCAGGACCGACGTTCGTGGCACCCCAGGCGATCCGGGCGTTGTGCCCGAGGACGACCGCGGGCACGCCGGGGAAGGAGACGCCGGTCACGTCGAACGGGCAGGCCTCGGACACGATCCGGCAGTGGAGGCCGTTCATGATCCAGACGCTCGGCATGTTGAAGCCGAGGTGTGGGTCGTTCGCGAGGAGCGCGCCGCCCGTCGCGGTCCTTGACCCGGCGATGACCCAGTTGTTCGAGCCGATCCCGTGGCTGCCCGCAAGGCCGGCCGCATTGTCGAGTCCGGCAAGGGCGAGCACCTCGGCGCCGAGCCCGGCCACGTCCCGCCAGGCGGCCGCCGTCTCGGCCGTCACGGTGACGGATGCCGCCTCGGCGGGCGTGCTGTCAGGCGTGGCGGCCGCGTGGTCGTCGCCGCGAACGAGCGCCGTCGAACCCGCCCCCGCGCCGCCGGAGCCCTCGAGGCCGGTCGGCGTGATGACCGGCGCCCCGGGGTCGTAGGCCGGGAAGAGCTCGTCCGTCCGCTCGGGCGTTCCGAGGTGCGCGTCGGCGAGGAGCCGGAAGATCTCCTGGTCCATGTTCCCGCCGAGGTTCCAGGCCTGGACCTTCTGCCAGGCCGCGGAATCCAGGGGCGTCCACGGCTCCGGCGTGTAGCCGCCAAGCCCGCCGGTGCCGGCGAGGAGCCCGGCGATGACGAACGGCGGCCCGAACGCGCCCTCGTGGTCGGCGAGCCAGGCGTTGACGCCGTCGGCGTAGGCCAGGAGGGCAGCCCGGACGTCCTCGGGCATCGCGTCGACGTCCCGTTGCGCGGCCTCGCGCCAGCCGAGCGTCCGGATGAACCGGTCGGTGTCGACCCGGCCCTCGCCGAAGAGCTCGGACAGGCGTCCGGCGCTGATGTGTCGCCAGACTTCCATCTGCCACATCCGATCCTGGGCGTGGACGTAGCCCTGGGCAAGGAAGAGGTCATGCGGGTCGTCGGCCCGGATCTGGATGATCCCGGCGTCGTCGCGGACGACGGTCACGGGGGCGTGCAGGCCTTCGATCCGGATGGATCCGGACGTCTGCGCCAGGCCCCGGGCGGTGACGAGCGCGAGCAACCCGACGATCGCGACGACGAGCACGAGGGCCACGATCGCGACGGCCCGCAGGCCCCACCGGACGAACCGCACCCATGCCTCCCGTCGACGCTCCGCCCCGGCGTCCCCGAGCTCCTCCGCGTCGTCGGGGCTAGTCTGCCCCGCGGCCGTGGGCTCCGCGCGACGTCAGCGCGCCAGCTCCACCCCGAGGCCGCGGGCCGCGGCGCTTCGGACGATCGCATCGGCGAAGACGACGTCGGCGAGCCCCACGCCGAGATGGGTGACCACGACGCGCCCCGGGGGCCGTGCCGTGCCGGCGATGATCGCCTCGCCGAGCATCGCATCGGGGTCCGGGTAGCCGTCGAAGTTGCCCGCGTCGCGGTTCGCGAGGTACTGGTCCCGATGGTCGACGAGGAAGAGCGCGGCGTCGCGCGCGACCTCGGCCGCGCAGTAGGTGGCGTAGTCGATCGGGACGACCGTCGCGCCGTCGGTGAGCCACTCGTTCGTCATCGACTGGCGCTCCTCGGGCGGTCCGAAGGAGGCCGCGGTGAGCACGACGTCGGCGACCTCGACCGCGCTCCGCGGGCCGTCGTGGACGGCGACCGTGCCGATCCCCTCGGTGGCCCGGGCCACCTCGGCGAGGCGATCCGCCCGCGCTCGATCGCGATCGAAGAGGTGGAGCTCCACGCCCGGCAGGACGTGCCCGAACACCGGGAGGTGGGAGTGACCCTGGACGCCCGCCCCGATGATCGCCGCCCTTGGTGGCCGGCCGGCGACGGACGGCCCGAATCGCCGGATCGCGACGCCGGAGACCGCGGCGGTCCGCTGGGCCGTGATGGGCCCGCCGTCCAGGATCGCGAGCGGGACGCCGGTCTCGGCGTCATTGAGGATCACCGTGGCGCTGATGCCCGGCAGCCCGAGGGCCGTGTTCGTGGCGTAGCCCGCGACCCACTTCATCCCGACGAGGTCGTCGGCGAGGGTCGCACCGCGGTAGATCGCCGGCATGGCATGGACGAACGAGGCGGCCGGCCGCGGGTGGATCGCCAGCTTCGGCGGCAGCTCCGCGCCGTCGGGCGTCGCGAGCGCGACGAGGGTCCGCTCGGCGAGCGCGAGTCGCTCCGCGATCCCGGGCATCGCGGCCTCCACGTCGGCGGCGGCGAGCCATCGCAGTGGCGGCAGGACCGGTCCATTCGACATGGTCGCGAGTGTACCGCCGGAGACGGACCAGTCCGGGCCTCGACCGGATAGCATTCGGCCATGCCGATCGACCTCGACCAGAGCCTGAAGAACCTGAAGCTCGAGCGCGACGCGATCCACCTCTACGACGCGCTCGCCGGGATCGAGAAGGACCCGAGCCGGGCAGAGGCGTTCCGGAGGATCGCCGGCAACGAGCGGCGCCATGCCGACGTCTGGGCGACGCGGCTGACCCAGCTCGGAGCGACCGTCCCGCCGGCCGGCGGGCCCGGGATCCGGGTCCGGGTGATCGTGGCGCTGGCGCGACTGTTCGGTACGCACGCCGTCCGCGACCTGGTGCTGGCCCTCGAGGGCGACGAGGAGGAGATCTACACGGCCCAGGCTGCGCCCGAGGTGGAGGCGATCGCCGCCGACGAGCGCGAGCATGCCGAGATCTGGAAGCGGCTCTCCGCCGACCGGGGGACCGGATCGGGAGCCCTCGGCGCCCGGTCCGCGGACGGCGCGGCGAGGGCCGCTCGCGCCACGGCTGCCGTCAGGGCCGGCGCCGCCGGGCACGGCGCCGCGTCGCGGGACGTGGCCGACCCGGCCGACATCGCGTCCCGCGAGGGGTGGCATCGCTCGGGCCGCTCGGGGACCCTCCGGGCGGTCATCTTCGGCGTCTCGGACGGTCTCGTCTCGAATCTCGCCCTCGTGATGGGCGTCGCGGGCGCCGGCGCGGCGATGGGTGAGGGCCGGTTCGTGCTGCTCGCCGGGATCGCCGGCCTGCTCGCGGGTGCCTTCTCGATGGCCGCCGGCGAGTACGTCTCGATGCAGTCCCAGCGCGAGCTGTTCGAGCGCCAGATCGAGCTCGAACGGGCCGAGCTCGAGGCGATGCCCGAGGAGGAGGAGGCGGAGCTCGCCGCGGTGTACGTGTCGAAGGGGTTCACGCCCGACGAAGCGCGGACGATCGCGGCCAGGATGTTCGCCGACCCGCAGCACGCGCTCGACACCCTGGTCCGCGAGGAGCTCGGGCTCGATCCCGACGAGCTCGGCTCGGCGTGGGGCGCCGCCTTCGGATCGTTCGCGGCGTTCGCGGTCGGGGCGCTCGTCCCGGTGCTGCCCTACGTGTTCGCCTCGGGCGGCGTGGCGTTCTGGGCGTCGATCGTCGGTTCGCTCATCGCCCTCTTCCTCGTCGGCGCGGGCGTCAGCCTGCTGACCGGTCGCGGCCTGCTCTTCTCGGGCGGCCGGCAGGTCGGGATCGGCGCAGCGGCGGCTGCCGTGACGTTCCTCGTCGGCAACCTCATCGGCGTCTCGGTGGTGGGCTGAGGGTTGCCCGACCTCCGCGCGGTCGTCATCGCCGTCGGGGTCGGGCTCGGGGTCGCCGGCTACACGATCCTGTGGTGGCACTGGCCGATCCCGCTCGGGGCCGGTGCCGGGATCCTCCTCGGCGGTCTCGCGCTGACCGGTGCCAGCGCGCCGGGGACGGAGGGCGCCGCGGCCGACGAGGCCTGGGTGGCGGCCGCCCCCGACCTCCAGGACCCCCCGGCCGGTCCGCCGCCCGATGTCCTGCCGCGTGCCGCGACCGGTCCGGCCGTCCCGGTGGTGCCGTCCAGGAGCCACGACCTCCCCTCGGGTGACTGATCCCGCGACGGCGCTCCGCGCCGAGGGGCTGGCGCCAGGGTCGTGGTCGAACGGCCCACACGATCGCTACGCCGCGCACGAGCACGGCTACGACAAGGTCCTCGTCTGCGTCGCCGGATCGATCCGGTTCGGGCTGCCCGACCTGGATCGCGTCGTGGACCTCGGACCGGGGGATCGCCTGAACCTGCCGGCCGGCACCCGGCACGACGCCGTGGTCGGCGAACTCGGGGTCACCTGCCTCGAGGCGCATCTCCCGGCCGGCCGGCTCGCCGGGGTCGAGCTTCACCCTGCCGGGGCCTGGCGGCGGGCATAGCAACGACCCCCGGGGAGGGCCCGGGGGTCGTTGGGGGCTGAGGAGCTATTGGAGGGTCAGCGGATCCAGCGGGCGCCGTAGTCGTAGGACTCGGAGGGGTCGGTGTGCCGACGCCGATCCTCGCCAAGCAGGATGCTGAGCAGCGAGAACAGCGCCAGGAGCCCGAAGCCGGAGGAGGCGATCATGATTGGGTACCTGTCGCGTGCCGAATGCCGTCGGATCGAGCGCCTCGCGGCGCCGATCCCGTCGCAACGCGACGGGTCCCGGCATCCAAACTGGACCTTGCACCGCGATGATAGCCTAATCACGTTAGGTGTGCAAGCCGATTAGCCTACGAAACAGAGGCCAGATGGCAGAGAAGCACGGCGTGGATCGCATCGACGGACGGCTCCTCGAGCTGCTCCAGGCGGACGGCCGCCGCCCCTATTCGGAGCTCGGCGCCGAGGTCGGGATCAGCGGCCCGGCGGCCCACGAGCGGGTGAAGAAGCTCGAGGCCCGGGGCGTCATCACCGGCTACGGCGCCCGCGTCTCGGCGGAGGCCATGGGGCTCGGCGTCCTCGCCTTCACCTGGGTGACCCAGGCGCCGGGGACGGTGGCAACGGACCTGACCGGCGATTTCGGGGCGATTCCCGAGATCGAGGAGTGCCATCACATCACCGGCGAGGCGGACTACCTGCTGAAGATCCGCGCCCGCGACACGCGGGACCTCGAGCGCGTCATCCGGGCGGTCCAGGCGACGCGCCACGTGTTCTCGACCGAGTCGGACGTGGTGTTCTCGACGGCCTTCGAGCGTCGCCCGATCCGGCCGGCCGAGCGGAGCTAGCGCTCCCAGGCGGTCGTCGGCGTTTCCGTGGCGCCGTCGTCGACCGGCTCGAAGCGATCGGGCGGAGGGAGCTGCCGGTACTCGCGGTGCTCCCGAAGCACCGCCTCGGCGGTGTCGGGATCCACGCCGTAACCCCGCATCGCCAGTCGATCCGCGATCCAGCGCGCCTCGGCCGGGAGCTCGGCCTCGTCGACGTCCTGCTCGCGGCGCGCCCCGTCGAGGAAGACGACCGCGACGAGCCCGCCGCCGGCCACGAGGCCGACGAGCAGCAGCCACCACTGGAACTCGGCCATCAGGGCCGCACCGGAGCCATCGGCGCGAGTCTACGGGCATCGCGGGCGCCGCGCCGGACCCCGGCCCGCTCCGGGAAGCGAGCGCCCCGAGCCAGCCGCACCGCACGCCCCGTGCCCGCCCGCCGCGTGCCGCGGCACCCGGCGCGGGTCCCCGCGTACACTCCGCCGACATGATCGCCTTCACGCCCGACCCGATCGCGATCCAGATCGGGCCACTGCCCGTCTACTGGTACGGGATCGCCTACGCCGTCGGCCTCGCTGCTGCCTACGTCGTCCTGGTCCGGCAGGCGCGGCGCTTCGGCCAGGACCCGGAGATCATCGGCAACGGCCTCATCGTCATCGCGATCGCGGCCCTCATCGGCGGCCGGCTCTACCACGTCATCGACCAGTGGCAGCTCTACCGCGACGACCTCGCGAAGGTCGTCCTGCCGCCGTACTCGGGCCTCGGCGTCTACGGCGGGCTACTCACGGGGATCCTCGCCTTCATCGTGCTCACCCGGTATCACCGGGTGAACCCCTGGACCTGGGCGGACATCGTCGCGCCGGCGCTCTTCACGATGCAGGCCATCGGGCGCTGGGGCAACTTCTTCAACCAGGAGCTCTACGGGCCGCCCACCAGCCTGCCGTGGGGCATCGCGATCGACTGCGCCCATCGCGTCGCGGAGTGGCCGTGCACCACGTTCCCCGAGGCGACGACCGGCTTCCACCCGCTCTTCCTCTACGAGTCGATCTCCGGCGTCGTCGGCGCAGTGTTCCTGATCTGGCTGTCGCGGCGGCGGCCGTACCCGCTCCGCCCGGGCGACCAGGTCCTGATCTTCTTCATCTGGTACGCCGTCGTGCGGTTTGCCCTCGAATCGCTCCGGACCGGTAACTGGGTGATCGGCGGCGTGCCGACGGCGCAGATCATGTCGATCCTGTTCGCCCTCGCGGCGTTCCTCATCCTCGTCTACCGGCACCGTGGTCGCGCCGGCGGCAGGGCGCCGGGCGGTGCTCCGGACGGCCTCGACGGGACCGGCGACGGAACCGTCGATGACGAGGATGACGCCCTCGACGACGAGGACGACCTCGACGACGTCCACGACGAGGACGACCTCGAGGACGCGGACGCCGCGGCTCGATCCCGGGGCTGATCCCAGCGATGGCCGGCAACCTCGAGCCGGCGAATCCGCCGCCGCGGCGCGCCCGGCCGCAGGCCGCGCGGCTCTCCCCGGAGGCGCTCGCGGCGTCGCGTGGCGGCGTTCGCGAGGGTCTCGAGTGGCTCGGCCGCCCGCCCGAGGCCCGGGCCGGGCGGCTCGTCCGGGCACTCGCCCTGCTGGCCCGATTCGTCCTGTTCGTCGTCTTCAGGTTCCGGGTGACGACG
>DASUMJ010000267.1:0-6303 GCA_036277775.1 Candidatus Limnocylindrales bacterium | reverse complement strand
TCCGCACCGGCCTTCGCGGCGCCGGCCACGAAGCCGCCGAACCAGCCCCCGTCGCCGTTCCCGGCCCACGTGGCGCACTGCTCCGCGACCGCGAGCGCCTGTCGCCGCGCGGCCGGGCGGCCGTGGTCCAGGCCCGCCTGGAGGGTCGCTCGGTAGCCGTCCATGCAGCCCGGAACGGCCCTGAGGCGCGCGGCGATGTTCTCCCAGCCCCCGCGGGTCGACTGGTCCATGAGGTCGAAGACCGAGCGGGTGCTCGCCGGCGGACCCACGATGATCGACAGGCCTCGCTCGCGCTCGCCGGCATCGATGACCCCGGCCTCGCCCCCGATCCAGTCCTCGAGGAACCCGGCGCCGAGCCGCTCCGCCTCGTCGGCCGGCGGGTCGGCCGTCGCGAGGACCTCGAGCGTCCGCCCGAGCAGCTCGCGCAGCCCCTCGTAGCCGGCGGGCGAGTAGTCCGTCAGGCGCGTCGGGTCGGACGCCACGCCCCAGCGCTCGCCGCGGACCGGGTCGAGGTCGGCGACCTCGTCGATGTAGCGGCTCGAGATCTCGGTCACGGTCGGCATGGGATCCTCCGGCGGGTCGATCGCGGGGCGTCGCCGCCAGCGTAGCCGAGCCGGCTCGCGTCGGCCCCGCCGGCGACGACGGCCGCGACGGCCGCATCGGCCACGAAGCGCCGTCGGTCGTTCGATCGCCCGGTGCTCGGGACCTTCGACTCTGGCGGCGTGCCGGGCAACGAGCCACGATCCGGACATGACGGCCACCATCGAGCCCACCGCCGCCCGCCCGCTCCCGTACGGGCCGGTGATGACGCGCATCCTGCGGCCGCTGCAGCGCGGCTTCCTGCTCCTCAACCGCGGATTCATGGCGCCGCTGATCCGGCACGGGTTCGGGTGGCTCGTCGGCAATCCCCTCACCGGCCACCTGATGCTGCTCCGGACGCGTGGCCGACGGTCGGGCCTGCTCCGCGAGGCACCGCTCGGCTACGTGATCCGGGACGGGGCGGTCTACTGCGTCGCCGGCTACGGCGAGTCGACACCGTGGTTCCGAAACCTCGTCGATGATCCGTCGGTGGAGGTCGTCCTGCCGACGCGGCGCTTCGGCGGCACCGCCGAGCCGGTGGTCGACGCCGACGAGTGGCTGGCGACATACCGGGCCTTGATCGCGAGCTTCGGCCTCGTCGGACGCGCGATCGTCGGCGACGTGACGGCCATCGACGACGCGACGCTCCTCGAGCGGCACCGGAGCCTGCCGGTCGTCCGGATCGCGCCCGTCGCGGGCGAGGCCGCCGTCGCATCCGGCCCGTTCGACCCCGGCGGGCGCGGCTGGCTGCTCCCGTACGGAGCCTCGATCGCCGGCGCCGCGGCGATGGTGCTGGCGGCACGGCGATCCAGCCGGAGCACCTGATCCGCCGGCACGGCGCTCCTGCCCGGCGGTGCCTCGCGCCCGATCCGCTTGGTCGTCCTGGTCGTCGCCATCCCCTGACGTCGCCGCGTACCCGCGGGGCGGGTGACGGTCGGCGCGGCGGGCAGCATCCGGCGGTTTCCTGACGTTTGCCACACTCGGGAAGTCGTTGGCGGGGCTCGCTGAACCCTCGACCCTCACCCGCCCGATGCGTGCGTGGCGTGTCGATGGAGCGGCACGGCGGCCGGAGACCCGTGGCGGGCGCCGGGCGGAGGCCCGTGGCCGTCGCTGGGAAACCTGGCGACGCCGGCCGGCCCGGCTCAGCCGGCGGCGATCTGCGCGAGGTGCTCCTCGTCGTGGGCGAGGAGGATCCGGAGCATCGCGGCGACGTCGAGGATGCCGTAGACGTCGTGCTTCCCGGTCCGCGCCCATCCATCGTCGTCGAGGGCGTCGAGCCGGTCGATCGTCGCGGTCCGCCGGCTCCGGAACGCCGCGAGCGCGCCCTCGAACGCGTCGGCTCCCGGCCCGGACCAGAGCCCTGGCTCGACCCACGGCCAGTGCGGGAACCTTTCGCTCGCGAGGGCGTCGAGGCGCCGGTGCCAGACCTCCTCCTCGACGGCCGCGAGGTGGAGCGCGACCTCGCGCGCGGACCACTCCCCCGGCGAGGGCGCTGCATCGGGCGGCCGGCCGGTGCCCTCGGCCGTGGCGGCGACGCGGTTCGGCATCGCGGCGAGCGCGTCGCGGAGGGAGCGCTGGTCGGGGGTCACGCCGTCGTGCCCGCGCCGGCCGGGACCCCGAGCGCGGCGAGGTACTCGTGCCGCCAGGCTTCGGTCGAGGCCACCTGGTTGAAGGTGTAGACATGCAGGTCGACGATCCCGGCCGCGGGATCGGCGATGACCGGCGCGACCGCCTCGAGGAAGCCGTTCGGTCGATACATCCCGCCGGACGCGATCAGCTGGCCGACGAACGCGGTGTTCTTCATGATGAACTTCGACGCGTCGCGGACCCCGATCCGGGCCGAGATCTCGATGAGCTTGGGGATCTGGGCGACCGCCGGGATCCCGAGCTTGATCGGCAGCGTGATCCCGGCCGCCCGGCGGCCCTCGATCCAGGTCGCGATGGCCGTCGGATCGAAGCACAGCTGGGTGGTCATGTACGACGCGAACGGGGCCTTTGCCGCGAGGGCCGCCTCGAGCGCCGCGTCGGAGATGAACGGGTGGCCCTGCGGGTAGCAGCCGATCCCGATCTCGGCCGGGAGCACGTCGAGGTCGGCCATCTCCCGGAGCACGGACAGTGCATCGGGATAGTCGCCCGGCTCCTCCGGATCGCCACCGACCACGAAGAGCCGATCGATCCCGGCATCCCGGAGCGGGGCGAGGAACCCGAGGAGCTCCCGGCGGTCGCGGGTGAGGCGGGCCGACAGGTGGGGCACGACACGCAGCCCGCGCTCGTGGAGGCGGAGTGACAGCTCGGCCGTCGCCATGAGGCCCTTCGCCGGCGAGGCCGTCACCGACACCGTGGCGCCCGCCGGGAGGTGGCCGGCCTGATCGTCGGCGTTCTTCAGCGGGATGAGCTCGAACGTCGGCTCCGTGAGGACGCGGACGAGCGCCGAGCGACCCGCGTCGTCGAGGCGCGATCGGCGCCGGAAGAGCGGCATCAGACCTCCGAGTCCGGGAACGAGGCCTTGCGCTTCACGATGAACTCGAGGAGCGCCTCGTCGATCGCGTCGTCGAGCGGCGGCGCCTCGTACTCCCGGAGCATCCGCTTCCAGATCGCGTTCGCCCGCTGGGCGGCGTCCTGGCCGCCGTCCTCGAGCCACTGCTCGTAGGAATTGTTGTCGGCGACGGAGGAGCGGTAGAACGCGGTCTCGAAGTTCGCGAGGGTGTGGCTGTTGCCGAGGAAGTGGAGGCCCGGGCCGTTCTCCCGGATCGCGTCGAGGGCCTGGCCGTTCTCGGAGAGATCGACGCCGTTCACGAAGACCCCGGCCATCCCGCACTGGTCCAGGTCGAGGATGAACTTCTCGTAGCCGATCGCGAGCCCGCCCTCGAGCCAGCCCGCCGCGTGGAGGACGAAGTTCACCCCGGCGAGGATCGTCGGCTGGAAGGTCGCGGCCGACTCGTAGGCCGCCTGGGCGTCGGCGACCTTGGAGGCACAGAGGTTGCCGCCGGACCGGAACGGGACGCCGAGCCGCCGGGCGAGCGCGGCCATGACGTAGAGGACGAGGGCCGGCTCCGGGGTCCCGAACGTCGGCGCGCCCGACTGCATCGAGATCGAGCTCGCGAAGCTGCCGAGGACGACCGGCGCGCCGGGCCGGGTCAGCTGGACGAACGTCATCCCCGCGAGCGCCTCGGCGAGTGTCTGCGCCGCGGTGCCGGCGACCGTCACCGGCGACATCGCCCCGGCCAGGATGAACGGCGTGATGAGCGTCGCCTGGTTGTTCAGCGCGTACTCCCGGGCCGCGCCGAGCATCGTCGAGTCCCAGACGAGCGGCGAGTTCGCGTTGATGAGGCTGAGGATCACGGTCTTCGACTGGATGGTGTCCGCGCCGAACAGGATCCGGGCCATCTCGACCGTGTCCGCCGCCCGGGACGGGTGGGTCACCGAGCCCATGAACGGCTTGTCCGAATACCGCATGTGGGCGTAGACCATGTCGAGGTGGCGCTTGTTCACCGGGACGTCGACCGGCTCGCAGACCGTGCCGCCGGAGTGGTGGAGGTACGGCGTGAGATACGTGAGCTTCACGAAGTTCCGGAAGTCCTCGATCGTCCCGTAGCGCCGGCCGTTGTCCAGGTCGCGCACGAACGGCGAGCCGTAGTTCGGGGCGAGGACCGTGTGCGGGTCGCCGATCTGGACGGTCCGGGCCGGGTTCCGGGCGTGCTGGGTGAACGTCCGGGGTGCGGTCGCCTGGACGATCCGGCGGCACATCCCGCGCGGGAACCGGACGAGCTCGCCGGCCACGTCGGCGCCGGCCTCGCGGAGGAGTCGGAGCGCGTCGGCGTCGCCGCGGAACTCGATCCCGACCTCCTCGAGGATCGTGTCGGCGTTCTGCTCGATGATCGACAGGCCCTCCTCATCGAGGACCTCGAACGGCTTGAGCGCCCGGGTCAGGAACGGCGCGGCCTCGACGTGGGCCGCGAGGCGCGCGGCCATCCGTCCGGCGCGCCCGCCCGTCCGGTGGCGCGGTCCCTCGTGCATCAGCGTTCCTCCATCGCGACCGTGGCGATGCGCCGCCGGTTCGCGGGTCCCGAGCGGCCGGCTCGGACGGGCATCTCCGCGGTGGTGCGTCGAGGCGGCAGGTCGACGGCCGCCGCGAGGTGCGTCGTCGCGGCGGTCAGATGCGGAATCGCCATCGCCTCGACGAAGTGGGCCTGGAACCGCGGCTCGATCGCGGTCTCGATCTTCTCGACCCGGCGGACGACGGCCTCGATCTCCCGCCGGGCCTCGCCCGACAGGAGCGCGATGAGGGCCCCGGTCCCGGCGGCGTTCCCGGCCGGGCCGACCCGGTCGAGCGGCGCGTCCGGCACGAGGCCGAGGACCATCGCGTGGAGCGGGTCGATCTGGCTGCCGAAGGCCCCGGCGAGCTTCACCCGGTCCACGGCGTCCACCCCGAGCTGGTCCATGAGGAGCCGCGCGCCGGCGTAGAGCGCCGCCTTCGCGAGCTGGATCGCGCGGACGTCGTTCTGGGTGATCGTGAGGCGCGGCGAGGCAGGGCCGCCGTCGATGCCCGGTCCGCCCTCGTGGAGGAGGTACGCGAACGTCCGACCGTCGGGGACGATCCGCGGCGATCGGGCGGCCATCGCGCCGTCGATCGTGCCGTCGGCGGTGATGACACCGGCGAGGAACAGCTCGGCGATGACCTCCACGATCCCCGACCCGCAGACGCCCGTGATCCCGGAGCGGCGGGTCGAGGCCGCGAACCCGGTCTCGTCCGACCAGCGGCTCGAGCCGATGACCTTGAACCGCGGCTCGAGCGTGGCCCGGTCGATCCGGACCCGCTCCACGGCCCCGGGCGCCGCCCGCTGGCCACAGCTGATCTGGGCGCCCTCGAAGGCCGGCCCGGTGGGCGAGGAGGCGGCGAGGAGGCGGTCCCGGTTGCCGAGGACGATCTCGGCGTTCGTGCCCACGTCGACGAGGAGCGTCAGCTCGTCGCCGAGGTACGGCGTCTCGGCGAGGATCGCACCGGCCGAGTCGGCACCGACGTGGCCGGCGATGCACGGCAGGAGGTAGACGCGGGCGCCGGCGCGGAGCGGCAGGTCCAGCTCGCGGGCCGTCGTCCGGACGGCTCCGTCCGTCGCGAGCGCGAACGGCGCCGACCCGAGCGGCGTCGGGTCGATGCCGAGGGCGAGGTGATGCATGATCGGGTTGCCCACGAGCGTGACCTCGAGGATGTCGGCCGCATCGACCCCGGCCGATGCGGCCAGCCCGGTCACGAGCGACCCGAGCGCGTCGCGAACCGTGCGCGTCATCTCGGCGGCGCCGCCCTCGTGGAGCATCGCGTACGAGACGCGGCTCATGAGGTCCTCGCCGAACCGGATCTGCGGGTTCATCACGCCGTCCGAGGCGAGGACGGCACCATCGGCGAGGTCGGCGAGGTGGCCGGCGATCGTCGTCGACCCGATGTCGATCGCGACCCCCAGCGCCCGATCGTGGAGGCCCGGCCAGATCGCGGTGACGTCGCGGCCGTCGTGGATCGCGACGGTGACGCGGTGATCGCCCGCCTCGAGCGCCGGCTGGAGCTCCCGGACGACGTGGAGGTCGACGGCCAGCGCGTCGCCGTCGAGGCCCCATTCGCGGGCCAGCGCGGCGCGGAGCCGGGCCAGGTCGCCGCCGGGGGTCTCGAGCGTCGGCCGCTCGACCTCGACCTCGAAGAGCCGTACGACGGGGTCGATGACGAAATCACGG
>DASUMJ010000266.1:0-2336 GCA_036277775.1 Candidatus Limnocylindrales bacterium | reverse complement strand
GATCGACTCGCCCTCGACGTAGACGTACGCGCCGTCGTCGAGCACCCGGCGGGTCGTGTCGTCGTCCGCGGTCGTCATGATCACGTGCCCCGAGTCCCCGATCCCGCCGCCGCCGATCGCCCGGAGGTCGACGCCACGGGCGGCCAGCTCCTCGGCGAGGATCGCCATCGCGCCGGGCTGGTTCTTCAGCTGGACGACGAACTGGTTGGCCATCGGGAACCCTCCGCGGAGCGGCGCCGTGACCCGGCGACCGAAGCGCCATCCTACCGCCGCGGCGCGACTCTGCGCCGACCTCGCTACGATCGGCCGATGAGCTCCCAGACGCCGCCCGCGGCCGACGCCGGGACACCCGGCCCTCTGGCCGACGGCGACCCCGAGCTGCCGATCGCGGTGGCCGTTGCGCTCGCGACACCGGCACCCGGCCGTGAGCGCACGGTGTCGGTGGACGGTGTTGCGTGGCGAGCGCTCGAATGGGGCGACCCGTCCGACCCGCCGCTCCTCCTCGTGCACGGCGTGACCTCGAACGCGGAGACGTTCTGGCGAATCGGTCCGGCCGTCGCCGCGGCCGGCCGGCACGTGCTGGCGGTGGACCTGCCGGGCCACGGTCGCACCGGCGCCTGGCGGGGCCGGCACCGGTTCGCCGAGACCGCGGCGGACGTCGCCGGGTTCATCCGCGCGGCCGGCATCGAGCGGGCCGGCCTCGCCGTCCTCGGGCACTCGTGGGGCGGGATGGTCGTCGCGGCGCTCCCCGCCGCGGGCCTCCGACCGGGACGGCTCATCCTCCTCGACCCGCCGGCCCTGCCCCTCGCGGCGCTCGAGGCGATGACCCGGGACCCGCTCGAGCGGCCCTACGACTCCCTCGAGTCGGCGATCGACGTGGTCCGCGCCGCCAACCCGGGCTGGTCGGACGGCGACGTCCGGGCCAAGGCGCTCGGCCTGACGCAGTTCGATCCGACGGCCGTCCTCGCGATCCTCCTCGAGAACGGCGACTGGGACGGCGGCCTTGGTGCGCTCGCCGACCCGGCGGCCAGGGGGATTGCCGTCTGGCTCATCCGCGGCGAGCCCGAGCAGGGCGGGATGATCCCCGACTCGGCCCTCCCGGCCTGCATCGCCCGGATCGGCCGCGGCCGCGTGGTCACCATCGACGGCGCACCTCACTCGCCGCAGCGGACCCATCCCGCGGCGACGGTCGCGGCAGTCCTTCAGGCCCTCGCCTGACCCTCGTTTTGGGCCCGGACGGCCCTCGACGTCGCGCCGGGTGCAACCCATCCTCCCCGATCGGAGGTGGCCGATGACGGCAGACGCGCCCACGAACGTGACGATCGAGTTCGAACGGCCGACGTCGATCGATGCCGTCCTCCGGACGTCGGCCGACGTCCGATTCCTGGAGCTGCCGCCGCGACGGTACGTGATGATCGACGGCAACGGCCCTCCCGGCGACGCGACATTTGCGCCCCGGATGCCGGGGCTCTACGCGACCGCCTGGACGCTCCGGTTCGCCCTGAAGCGCCGCGGGATCGTCACGAAGGTCGGCCCGCTCGAGGGCCTCTGGTGGACGGCCGACGGGACGACGGACCTCGATACGATCTTCGCACCGGGCCGTGACCTGTGGCGCTGGACGCTGCTGATCGGGCTGCCGGAGGAAGCCGCGCCCGCCGAAGTCGAAATGGCGGTCGCGGCCGGGCGAGCCAAGCTCGATCCGGAGCTCGCTTCCGGCCTCCGCGCCCGGGTCCTCGACGAGGGCCGGGTGGCCCAGGTCCTCCACCTGGGGCCGTACGCCATGGAGCGAGCCACCCTCGAGCGGCTCCATGGGGCGATCGCGGCCGCGGGGCTCCGGCCTCGGGGCCGCCATCACGAGATCTACCTCGGCGATCCCCGGCGCAGCGCGCCGGACCGGCTCAGGACGATCCTGCGGCAGCCGGTCGCCTGATCGCGACGGCCGGGGTCACACGGCCGCGCCCCCGCCGCAGCTCGACCGCCCGGGCATACGCCTCGACATAGGCCGGAGCGGAGCCCGAGCGCCAGTCGAAGTCAACGGCCATCCCGCGCTCGAGGAGCGACTCCCAGGCGCCGCCGCCGGCCCGGAACCGCGAGTCGAGCTCGCGGCAGGCCCAGACGAGGCCGTCGGCCGTCGGGTGGCGGAACACGAACCCCGTCCCCGCGCCCGGATGGTCGTGCTCGTCGCGGACCGTGTCGCGCAGCCCGCCGGTCGCATGGACGATCGGCGGTGTCCCGTACCGGAGGGCGATCATCTGGCCCGTGCCGCACGGCTCGAACCGCGACGGCATGAGGAACCCGTCGGCGCCGGCGTAGATCCGGCGGGCCATCTCGCGGTC
>DASUMJ010000265.1:0-4250 GCA_036277775.1 Candidatus Limnocylindrales bacterium | reverse complement strand
TCGGCACCGGCCGCGGTGGGCGGCGAGCCGCCCGGTGACGAGGAGCCGGTGGCGGACGTCCCGGCGGCGCGCATCCCGGCCGCCGAGCGTCGTCGCGGCGCGCTCGTCCTCGTGGGAATCTGGCGCTCGGTCCTCCGGGATCTCGCGCTCGCGGGGCGCGGGGCCGCCGGCGCGATCCGGGACCTGGAGCTTCTCGACGACCTCGTGACAGCCGCGACGCGCCTCCCGACGGATGCGGCGGGCCGCCTGCTCCGCGATCTCGATGTCGCCGGCGAACGCCTCGAGGGCAACGTCAGCCCGGAGCTCGTTCTCGACGTCCTCGCCCTGCGATGGACCGGGCAGGCCGACGCCGCATGACGGACCCGGTGGGCACCGCACGCGGGCCGGCGCCGGCGAGGCGCCGCCTCGATGCCGTCGTTCGCGGCAGCGTCCAGGGCGTGGGCTACCGATTCTTCGTCGTCCGTGCGGCGATGGAGCTCGGCCTGACCGGGTGGGTCGCGAATCTTCCCGACGGCGCGGTCCGCTGCGTCGCGGAGGGCGAGGACACGGCACTGGAGGCGTTCGTCGAGCGGCTGCGTGCCGGGCCCGCGGCGGCCGATGTCGAGGCGGTGCTGACCGGCTGGCCGCCGGCGACCGGAGAGTTCACGTCGTTCTCGATCCGGTCCGGCTGGCACGCCGGCGACTGAACCTCGGCTACGGGAGCCCGATCACGATCCCGCCGTCGATCGAGGTGAACGTCCCGGTCTGGTAGCTCGCCGGCGCCGAGCAGAGCCACGCGACGTAGGCCGCGAACTCGTCCGGGTCGCCGTAGCGCCCGGCGGGGATCTGGGCGAGGTGCCCGGCGCGGACGTCCTCCACGGTGCGGCCGGTCCGCTCGGCCGTGGCCTGGTCCAGCTGTTCGATCCGGGCCGTTCGATGCCGGCCGGGGAGCGCCCCGTTCACCGTCACGCCGTCCGCGGCCACGGCCCGCGAGACCGTCTTCAGCCATGCGACGAGCGCGCTACGCCCGGCGTTCGAGTACGAGAGGTCGTCGATCGGCTGGCGGACCGCGTACGAGACGATGGCCGCGATCCGGCCCCAGCGACGTTCGCGCATGCCGGGCAGGAGGGCCGTCGCGAGCTCGACCGGGGAGGTGACGAGGAGCCGGAGTGCTGCCGCCCAGCCGGCCGCGTCGGTCGAGGCGGGATCCACCGGTGGGGGACCGCCGGCATTGAGCACGAGGATGTCGATGCCGCCGAGCGCGTCGACGGCCGCATCGGCGAGCGTCCGCGGGGTCGCCGCATCGGCGAGGTCCGCCGCCAGGGGCACCGCCCGGATGCCGTGCCGCTCCCGCAGCTCCGCCGCGAGGGTCTCGAGAAGGTCGCCGCGCCGGGCGGTGACGACGAGGTCGCAGCCCTCGGCCGCCAGGCGCTCCGCGACCGCCCGCCCGAGGCCGCTCGATGCCCCGCCGACGAGGGCGCGCCGGCCCCGAATCCCAAGGTCCACGCCGCGCCTCCAGCTCGTTTCCGATCGCCCGGTCGTGGGAGCGTACAGCCGCCGGGGCCACGACGGCGCGGCCGGGACCGGTGTCGGTCGCGGAGGTCCGCCGCGCGAGGTCCGCCGTCCGATGCGACCCCGAGGAGGCGTCGCGCCGAGGCGCGCTCGGCGAATGCCGCCCACCCGATGGGACGAGCGGGCTATTCCCCTCGCGCGCACGTGGGCCGATGCTGGGCAGCGTGGAAGGCACGTCCGTTGCCCACGAGCTTCCCGAGCTCTATCGAACCGTCCTCGAACGGGTCGCGTCGCTCGAGCTGATCGGGCAGCGTCGGGAAGGCGAGGCGGTCCGTCGCGAGGCGGTCCGGGCCTACTCGCGCGCATGGGACGACGCCGCGCGCCGCCGCCTTACCCAGCTCCGCCTCCGGGCCGAGCGGGTGCTCGACGGGCACGAGCGCGCCCGGGCCACGGCCGACCCTGCCGATCGCACGCTCCTCCGGCGGCCTGACCCGGCCTGACGCGGAGGCGGCCTCGCCGGCCGCGGCACCGGCTCCGTGTCCCGCGCTCCCGTGTCCCCGCGCTCCCGCGGTCCGCGCCCCCGCGCCCCCGCCCCGCCATGTCGTGCGTCGTCCGCCGGTGGCGCTAGGCTGTCGGCATGTCCCAGGCCGCTGATCTCGTCGAACAGGTCGTTGCCGCCCTCGGCCGGCTTACGGAGCTCGGCGAGACCATCGAGGCGGAGTGGACGTACGTGCATGACCTCGAGATGGTCTGGACCGCCCGCCTCCGGGCGGTTGCGGGGGCCGGCCCGGCGGACTCGGCCATGCCCGCCGTGCCCCCGGCCGAGCTCGAGGCCGCGATCGGCCGGCTGGTCGACGAGGCGGGCCGCGTCACCGACCCGCACCGTGCGATCGACTGGCTCTCGACGCTCCCCCAGGCCACGCTCGTCGCCCTCGGGGAGGCCGCCTGGTGAGGTTCCAGGATGCCGCGAAGGACGCGCGCGCGGTCGTCTACGCGGGCATCCAGGCAGATCCGCTCGTCGCGCGTGCGGCGCAGCTGCTCGCGGATGCGACCGCGGCCCAGCGGGTCCTGGCCCGGGCCGCGATGAACGGCGAGTCGAGCGAGCCCGACGCATGGCGGACGATGTTCCCGACGCTGTTCGGCACGGCGGCCGCGGCGCCCGGCTCGCCGGAGCGGGAGCGATCCGAGGCGATCCTCGCGGCCTCGCTCGCGGTCGCGGGGCGCGGCGAGCAGGTCCGGAGCCAGCTCCGGGGCGCGATCGTCGAGTCCCTCACCGAGCAGCTCCTGGCCCGTCGCGTGCCCGCGTCCTCGATCCGGCGGGAGCGGCGGATCCTCTTCGACGGCATGTCCGCCGAGATCCATCCGTACGACGTCACGGTCGAGACACCGGGCGGACCCGCCGAGGCGTACGACTGCAAGTGGGGCGCGCGCGGCATCTCCGCCGACGTCCTCCACCAGCTCGACGACGCGCGGACGCGGGCCGCGGCCGAGGGCGAGCGGCTGCTCACCGTCCTCGTCATCTTCGATGCCCGCCGGTCGTGCGAGGTCCGGCTCGCGCGGCACACCGCGCCGCGGGCCGGGACGCGGCTCGTCGCCCTCGAGTCGCTCGATCGGCTCGCCGGCCGCCGCGCCGAGCCCGCCCCGTGAGGGCGCTCGGTGCCGGGATGGCCGGCGCGAGCGCCGCGGATGCCGTCCGGCAGCCCCCGGACCTGGACCCGGGCCTCGCCGGGCGCCAGGACCGCCCGGTCGACGGCATCGACAACGGCTTCGTCGCGGGCTACCGCGTCCGGTTCGACGAGGCCGGCGCCGATGGCCGGGTCCGCGCGTCGGCCCTGCTCCGGTACGCACAGGACATCGCGTGGCGGCATTCGGAAGACCTCGGCTTCGACCGCACCTGGTACACGGAGCGAGGCCGCTGGTGGGTCGTTCGGTCGGTCGAGCTCGACCTCTTCGGGGCCGTGCCGATGGGCCACACGCTCCGGCTCGCGACGGCCGTCGTGGGCCATCGCCGGATCTGGGCCCGTCGCCGCGGCGAGTTCCGGCTCGCCGACGGCACCCTCGCGGCGCTCGCCGTGACCGACTGGGTGATCATCGACGGGCGCGGCCGGATCGTCCGGATCCCGGAGGACTTCGGCGAGGCGTTCCCGAACCCCGAGCTCGATGCCGAGATCATCCGCGTCGTCCCGCCGGAGCCGCCGGCGGACGCCGCTCGCCACGCGATCAGGGTCCGGCCCCAGGACCTCGACCCGATGGGCCATGCCAACAACGCCGTCTACCTCGACTGGGTCGAGGAGGCGATCGCGGCGGCCGGGGCGTCCGACCTGACGACGGCCCTGGGCCGGCGCGTCTCGATCGAGTACGCGGCCTCGGCCGAGGGCGGCGACGACCTCGAGGCCCGCACCTGGCCGTCGGACCGCGGCTGGTGGGTCCGGCTGGTGCGACCGGCGGACGGCGCCGAGGTGCTCCGGGCGCTCGTGGCCCCGTTGCCCGGCTGAGCTCCGCCGAGCTCGTCGCGCCCACGCGGACCGACGGATCGCGCCGGCGGGGCTTGGCGCGAGGTTGACGCGTCTCGAGCGCCGGCCTGCGAGGCCGCTGACACCGTCACGCTGTGACCGTGGGCGGCAGCGAAGGAGGCGTCGACGTGGAAGATCGCGAGATCCGGACGATCGTGGCCGTCACGACCGAGGATGATCGGCTGGCCGAGGTGCGCGAGCAGGGCGTCGAGCGGGCTCTCGAGGCGCACGCGACGCTCATCCTCT
>DASUMJ010000264.1:0-30354 GCA_036277775.1 Candidatus Limnocylindrales bacterium | reverse complement strand
ATGGCCCGTACGGTCCGGTGGAAGTAGACCTGCTGATACATGAACCGGCGGGCGGTCAGGAACATCTCGAGCGCCCCGAGGCCCGGCTCGTACAGGGTCAGGCCGCGATCGGAGACGTACACGTAGCGGCGCAGGCGCTCGACATCCACCGGTCCCGCGGCGACGCCGGTGAGGTACGCGTCGCGCCGCACATAGTCCAGGTTGTCGACCGTGAACACGCCCGACAGGAGCGGGGCCAGCCAGCGCACCCAGCGCGGCATGGCCGGGTCGGCCAGAGCCGGCTTGGCGATGAGGAACGCGACCCAGGCGGGATCGATCGATTCCCCCTCGGCGAAGGCGTCGCGCTCCGGGACATCGCCGGGCGCCCGGCGCAGGCTGCGCAGCAGCGGTCCGAGCTCGACCTCGATGATGCGCTGGCTGATGTCCTCGTGGGACAGGCGCTTGCCCGGCGTCCGGCGCGGATCGGCCGGCGCCTCGAAGTCGGCCAGGACGTGGTCGTCGAAGAAGTGGGCGAACGGCCCGTGCCCGACGTCGTGGAGGAGCCCCGCCACTCGGAGCGTCTCGACGACGAGCCCCTCCGACGGGACGGCCTCGCCCGGCGCGAGCGCTCCCAGCGCCGTCCGGAGCGACGGGTAGAGCGATCGTCCCCAGAGGCCCGCTTCGTGCATGACCCCGAGGCCGTGGGTGAATCGTGAGTGCTCAGCCGTCGGAAAGACCCAGCGGGCGCTCTGGAGCTGGCTGATCCGGCGCAGTCGCTGGAGCCAGGCCGTGTCGAGGAGGTCATCCTCGGCCACATCCTCCGGCGGGAGGCCCGCCGCCGCCGCCTCGTCGCTGCCGAGCCGCTTCGTCAGCTCGACATAGCCGTGGATCGGGTCACTGATGAGGTTGACCGCCGAGAACGGATGGCGGGCCATCGGCTAGAGGGGGATGTTCCGGATTCGCCCGCACGGCGAAGCGATGACGACGAGCGGCGGCGGGGTCGGCGCCGGTGTCGCCGTCGGTGTCGCCGTCGGGGCCGGCGTCGGACGCGGCGTCGGACGCGGCGTGGCGCGCGGTACGGGGGCGGGGGTCGGCGCGGGCTTGGGCTTCGGTGTCGCAGCGACCGGGCCGGGGGCGTCGATGAGGACGGCGCTCGCGTACGTCGTCCCGCCGGCGGCGAGCGCGACGCCGATGCCGATGCTGTCGTACTGGCTGCCGACGAGGATGTCCCAGTGCGGCGCGCTGCCGCGCCACGACTCGAACACCACCCGGGCCGATTCAGGGCCCCACGGCCACGAGTTCGACGCGAGCGCCTCGCCGAAGAGGTTCCACGCGATTCCCCGGTCGCCCAACTGGCACTTCAGGCAGCCGGCGGCATCGTGCGACAACGTGTTCGTCGCCGCGAGCTTGGCCGCCCGGTCGCCCGCGAGGTCGGCGAGTGGCGCATCGAGCCGCAGCGCCGCCAGCCCGAGGCCGGCTCTCGCGTCGTTGATCCAGCCGAGGAGGCTCGACTCCATCGTCTCGGCCGTGCCGGCCGCCACCGGCACCGCTGCCCGGAGGGGCACGAGGCCGGAGGAGAGGGCAGCCGCCAGTGCCGCGGCGACCACGACGGCACGCAGGGAAGGTCGCGGTTCGCTGGGTCGACGCCGCATCTCCGCGGCAGGGTACCCGATGTCGGTGCGCCACGGCACCGGCCGAACGGCCCGGGCCGACGCGGTCAGCGCTCCGCGATCCTGCCCCGCGTGGCGCGGGCGCTCGACCGCTCTCTGACTAGGGGATCCAGACGCGGAACTCCGCGGTCCAGTTGGACACGTAGCCCCGGTTGTCGCGCGAGCGGATCCGGACGCCGTACCAGTGGCCGCGCGCCCGACCCGTCAGCGTCAGTGACGTCGCGGTGGTCCCCGGCCGGATCGTCGACCACGACAGGCTGTCCCGCCGGTACTGGACGTCGAAGTTCCGGAGGCCGGACATGTGCGTCTGGAGCGACGTGTCTGCGCCTCGCCAGGTCCACCGGGCCGTCGTTCCGGTCGCCGTCTTCGTGAGCAGCTGCGCCCAAGGCCGGGTCTGGTCGACCGATTCGGTCAGGACGATCGACGCGTAGGTGTTGGCGTTCGCGGTTCGGTAGGCGACCCCGATGCCGACGTAGTTGTACGTCGGGCTCATGAAGAGCGCCCAGTGGCTCGGGCTGCCCTTCCAGGCACTGAACAGGCTCGTGACAGCCGGGTCGCCCCAGGCGTAGCCCGTCCCTCCGATCGCTTCGCCGTGGCCATACCACTGGATGCTCCGGCTCGTGAGCTGGCAGGACAGGCACCCGGCGGCGGCATGGCTGAGGACGCCCGTGCTGGCGAGGGTCGCGGCTCGGTCGCCGGCAAGCTTGAGGAGCCCTGCATGGAGACGAAGGGGTACGAGCCCGAGCCTGCCGCGATCCGCGTTGATGAGGGTGAGGAGCTTGGCCTCCATCGTCTCGGCCGTGCCGGCGGCCACAGGGGCGGCCGGGCGGATCGGCGCAAGTCCGGTCAGGAGGATGAGGGCAAGCGCGAGGCCCACCGCAGCGGCTCGGCCGGGGACGACGTGGACGAGGTCGGGGCGCCGCATGTCGCGGGCAGGGTACCCCAGCCCGGTGACCCGCCGCACCGGGCCGATGATCCCGGATCCGACCCTGACAAAGGTCCCGTTCTCAGGCTCGATGGCGTTCCAGGGCCCGGCGGTGCGTCTCACGGACGTCGTCGCGAAGCGCCGCCGGGGCGAGGACCTCGACCTCGTCACCCCACGACAGGACCCAAAGGCGGACCTCGATCGTGCCGCTCACGGTGGCGCGCCACAGGAGCGAGCCGTCCGCCTCGAGCTCGTGCTCCTGGGTCGGGTGCCAGATCGTCTCGGCGACCCGTCGCGCGACCTCGGGCACGAATCGCAGCCGAACCTCGACCGGCGGCTGGTCCGCGATGATGTCCCATGCCGCCCGGAGCATCGTCTCGACCGTGCCCGGCTCCGGCGGGTCGAACCGCCGGGGCGTGACGGTCACCGACCGGATCCGCTCGATCTTGAAGGTCCGGAGGCCCCGTCGCTCCTCGTCGAAGCCGATGAGGTAGAGCGCGTGGGTCTGGGTCGAGGGCTCGATGAGGTACGGCCGGACGACGGCGGTCCGGGCCGTCCGCGTCCGGCCCTCGTAACGGGCCGCCTCGTACTCGATCTCGACGACCCGGCGGTCTGCCCACGCCCGGGTGAGGGCGTGGACGTGCTCCACGAACCGCGGGTCGCGTCGGGCCCGCTGGAGGACGTCGAGCGACCGGGCGACGTGCTCGGTCAGCGGGTCGGGCAGGCCTTCGGCGAGCTTCTCGAATGCCGACGCGAGGTCGGGGTCGTACTTGTCGGCGTAGCGGACCATGAGCCGGGCCGCGATGACGACCGCCATCGCCTCGGAGGTCGTGAGCTTCAGCGGCGGGAGGAACGCCGCGTCGAGGATCCCCCAGCGGCCACCGTCAGACCAGGTCGGCATCCCGAGCTCGCCCTCGAGGGCCACGAGGTCGCGGTAGGCGGTCCGGCGCGACGTGCCGACGCGCTGCGCGATGTCCTCGACCCGGATCCCGTCGGGATGAGCCTTCAGGACGTTCGCGACCCGGAGCAGCCGCGCCCCGCGGTCGCGCTTGGCGCTGGAGCCGCCCTCGTCGAAGTCCGCCATCTCGCCTCCCGGGCCGGAGGATACCCCTCGACCCGGGCGGCCGGGGCGGAGGCGACGGGCCGCGCCGCGCGTGACGGCGGCCGACCGTGCCCGGCCCGTCTGGCCGCCACAAGTACCGGGGCCACCCGGACTCCCGGGTCATCGCCGCGACCGGACGATGGTCCGAGATTCACTGCACTGGACCGACCGGGACGACCCCGGTGGCCTCACGGCGAAGGGACGAATGGCCCCCATGGCCACGCACGACGGCGCGGAGCAGGGCACGACGACCCGGGCGACGTACCGGGCGCTGCTCGTCCGCGGGTTCACGCCGGGTGAGGCGGCGAACCTGACCGCGTACCTCGCCGGGATCGAGGTCGGTCAAGGCCGGCCATGGCGGCTCGCCGACATCGACCGGCTGCTCTTCCTCCGCGAGCTCTGTCGCACGGGCCGGCTTGGTCTCGACGACGGCATCCCGCGCGCCGTCCCGGTCGCCAGCACGGCCTGACGCGCCTCACCACATCCGCCGGTCCACGGGTCCTCCTCCCGCCGGCCGGCCGCAGCAACCGAAGCGGTGCCCACCTCCTCCGGGCACCGCTTCGGATTCGCGGCGCTTCGGTACCATCGCTGGCCATGGAGCGTCCCGTCATCAGCTTCCTGTCCGATTTCGGGCCGGAATCCGCCCCGGCGATCTGCCGAGGCGTCATGCTCGGGATCGCGCGCGATGCCCAGGTCATCGACATCAGCCACAGCGTCCGGAAGTTCGCGATCCGGGACGGCGCGTACCTCCTCTGGTCGGCGGTCCCCTGGCTGCCGATCGGCGTCCACGTCGTGGTCGTGGACCCGGGGGTCGGGACGGATCGCCGGCCGATCGGCATCCGGACGGCCCGGGGCGACGTCCTCGTCGGACCGGACAACGGGGTCCTCATGCCGGGGGCCGAGGCCCTCGGCGGCCTTTCCGAGGCGCGACTCCTCGCGAACCCGGACCTGATGCTGCCGCGAGCCAGCGCTACGTTCCATGGGCGCGATGTCTTCGCGCCGGTGGCGGCGCACCTCGCAGCGGGCCGGCGGTTCGAGGAGGTCGGGCCGGTCATCGATCCCGAGGGGCTCGTCCCGCTCGCGTTCCCGGTCCCCATGGCCGTGGACGGAGGCCTCGAGACGAGCGTCCTCTTCGTCGATTCGTTCGGCAACGTCCGGCTCGCCGGCGTTCCGGCAGATCTCGAGGCGGCGATCGGAGCGCTCACGCCGGGCCGGCCGCTGGAGGTGGCGTTCGGCGGTCCGGCCCCGTTGCCCGGCGCGGGTGCGAGGGGCTCCGGCCCGTCGGGCCCCGGCCCGGTCCGACACACGATCCCATGGGCCCGGACGTTCGCCGAGCGGCCGGTCGGCGAACCGCTCGTCTACGAGAACTCGTTCGGCGGCATCGCGATCGCGGTCAACCAGGGGAGCGCGGCGGCGGCCCTCGGCGTCGAGGCCGGACGGCCCGTCCGGATCGTGGCCGCGTGAGCGCCGCGATGCCCCGACCGGTCATCACCTTCGCCACCGACTTCGGGCCGGCGGCGCCGGCCGTCTGCCGCGGCGTGATGTACGGGATCGCACCCGATGCCCTGATCATCGACATCAACCACCAGATCCCGCGGTACTCGATTCGCGATGGGGCCGGGACGCTCGTCTTCGCGCTGCCGCACATGCCGGTCGGCGTCCACGTCGCCGTCGTCGACCCGGGCGTCGGGACGGACCGGCGGGGCGTCGCGCTGAAGGTCGCCCGGGGTGACATCCTCGTCGGGCCCGACAACGGGCTCTTCCCACCCGCCGCCGAGCTCCTCGGCGGGGTCGTGGCCGCCCACGCGCTCGAGAACCGCGACCTCATGCTCCCGGTCGTGACGAGCAGCTTCCACGGCCGCGACGTCTTCGCGCCGATCGCGGCCCATCTCGCGATGGGCACCCCGATCGAGGCCGTCGGGCCGGCGTTCGACCCGGCCGAGCTCGTCCGGCTGGAGGTCCCGCGCCCCACGATCCGTGACGGCGAGCTCGAGAGCGTCATCACTCACGTCCTCATCTTCGGCAACGTGACGTTCGCCGGCACCCCCGCCGACCTCGAGGCCGCGATCGGACCGCTCCACCCCGGGCGCCGGGTGACGGTCGAGTTCCCGGCCCACGGCCGGCGTCCGGCCGCCGTCGAGACGACCGTCTGGGAGCGGACCTTCGGCCGGGTCGCGGTCGGCGACTCGCTGCTCATGGAGGATTCCGAGGGCCACCTGTCGTTCGCCGACAACCAGGGCAGTGCGGCGGAGCGGCTGGGGCTGTCCATCGATCGCCCCGTCCGCATCCGCCCGGCCTGACGAGCGACGGGACCCGGCCGTCCGTGGCGGACCCGATCGTCCGTGTCGAGGGGCTCACGTTCCGCTACCGGCGGGCGACCGAGCCGGCGATCCGCGACATCCACGTCGAGGTCGAGCCGGGCGAGGTCCTCCTCGTCGCGGGGCCCTCGGGCTGCGGCAAGAGCACGCTCATTCGGGCGATCAACGGCCTCATCCCCCACGCCTACCCGGGCTATCTCGCCGGCACGGTTCGGGTCGCGGGCACGCCGACGACCGAGCAGCGCCTCCGCGACATCTCGCGCCACGTCGGGACCGTGCTCCAGGACCCGGCGAAGCAGATCGTCGGCGCGACGGTGGAGGCGGAGCTCGCGTTCGGGCCCGAGAACCTCGGCATCGAGCGGTCCGAGATCCGGCGTCGGATCGGCGATGTCGCCGATCGCGCCGGGATCCGCCCGCTGCTCGGCCGCGAGACGTCGGCCCTCTCCGGCGGCGAGCGCCAGCTCCTCGCGATGGGCGGCATCCTCATGCTCGGTCCGCGTGTCTACGTCGTCGACGAGCCGCTGGCGAACCTCGACCCGGCGACGGCGGCGCGGCTCCTCGAGATCCTCCGGACGCTCGCCGACGAGGGCCACGCGATCGTCATCGTCGAGCACCGCGTCGAGGAGGCGCTGGCGCTCCGGCCGGACCGCGTCCTCTACCTCGAGGAGGGCACCACGCGCTACCTCGGCGACGTGGACGGCTTCCTCCGGGTCGCCGATCCGGACGCGGTGAAGCTGCCGTTCGAGGCGGTCCTCGAGCGGTTCCGCGCCGATCCATCGCTCATCGAACCCGCGCTCGCAACCGCCCGCGGGCCCGCCCGAGGCGCGGTCGGGGCGCCCGGCGCACGAGCCGCGATCGGCCGCGCGCCCGCCGCCGCGACCGAGCCCGAACCCCCACGCCTGGAGTACGCGGGCGTCCGGGCGGGGTTCGGCGACCGCGAGATCCTCCACGGGATCGATGCCCGCTTCGGCCGACGTGAGGTCGTGGCGGTGCTCGGACCGAACGGCTCCGGGAAGACGACCCTCTTCCGGACGGCGATGCGGCTCCTCCACGTGACGGCGGGCGAGATCCGGGTCGACGGACAGCCCGCGACCGGGCGAACGGTCGCCGAGCTCGCGTCGACCTTCGGCTACGTGTTCCAGAGCCCGAGCCAGATGCTCTTCGCGCGCACGGTCCACGAAGAGCTCGTCTTCGGTCCGCGGAACCTGGGCCGCGACCCCGGGACGTTCGAGGCGATCGTGGCCGCCGCCCTCCACCGGACCTCGCTCGACGAGCTCGAGGACATCCTTGAGCGACCACCGCTGACCCTGTCGTTCGGGCAGCAGAAGCGCCTGGCGCTCGCCATCGCGCTGGCCCTCGAGCCGCCAACCTTGATTCTCGACGAGCCCTCCGCGGGCCAGGACCATCGCACCGCCCGGCGGTTCATGCGCGAGGTCCTCGAGATCCCGGACCTCGAATCGGTCTACCTCGTGACCCACGACGTGGACCTTGCATTGACGCACGCAGACCGTATCCTGCTGTTCCGGGACGGAGAGGTCGTCGCCGACGGCCCGCCCGCCCGCGTCGTCGAGGACGTCGATCGCTGGATCGCGTGCAACTTGCGCCCGACCTCGCTGATGCGCGCCAACGCCCGATTGGCGAGCCGGCATGGCGGGTTCCTCGATGCTGAGACCCTCGCCGCCCGCGTCATCGACGACGCTCGCCGTGGCGCGACCACGATGGAAGGAGGTTCGGCCGTCGGCGCTGGCTGACCGTTCAGTCGTCCCCCAGAGAGGGATCCAAGGAGGGATCGGATGTCCTCGATGACCATGGAACGCTCCATGTGGAGCATCGACTCGCGGACGATCGTCTACGCGGCGATCGGCGCGGCGCTGTATGGGGTCCTCGCACTCTTCAGCGTCGTCATCCCGGGCTCGAACAACGTCTCGGTCCGGCCGGCGTTCGCGATCGTGCCGTTCTTCGGCTACGCGTTCGGCCCGATCGTCGGGCTCTTCACCGGCCTGGTCGGCAATGCCATCGTCGACCAGCTCAGCGGCTACGGCCTCCTGACCGCCTGGAACTGGCACATCGCGAACGGCCTCGTCGGCCTGCTGGCGGGCCTCTTCGCGGCGACGTCGATCGCCCGCCTCGGCGGCAACAAGATCATCGGGTCCGCCGTCGTGGCGGCGCTCGCGGTCGCGATCGGCTTCCTCTTCGTCTTCACCGACATGGTGGTCTTCGGCAACGACTTCAACACGGCGCTCTCGGGCAGCTACCTCTGGGTGCTCGTCCCGAACCTGATCGCCAGCGTGATCCTCGTGCCGATCCTCGTCCTGGCGTGGGAGCCGTTGAAGGAATCGCTCGGGCGCTGACGGCGCCCGAGGCCGGCGCGCGGTGATCTCGACCCCGCGCTACCTGGGCCGGGGATCGTGGCTCGGACGCCGCGATCCCCGCGTCCCCCTGCTCGTCGGTGTCCTCGCCGCGGCGACGGTCATCCAGATCTGGGACATCCGGATCGTCGCGGTCCTCTTCATCCTCGGGCAGCTGTACTACCGGACGGCCGGGATCCCGTTCCGGCTCGTCCGGAAGCAGTGGGCCTTCGCGATCGTGTTCGTCTCGATCCTCGTCCTCGTGAACACGATCCTGACGGGCGGCGAGATCGGCGATTACGACCGGTCGGATCTCCACGTGCTGTTCCATCTCCCGCTCATCGGGACGCCGATCTCGGCCGAGTCCCTGAGCTACGGCGCGACCCAGCTGCTCCGGTTCCTGACGTTCATCACGATCGGCTTCCCGATTGCCTACGCGATCGCCCCGAGCGACCTCGGCCCTGCGCTCGCCCGGCTCCGGATCCCCGAGAAGTTCGCCTTCGGGGTCGACCTCACGTATCGCTTCATCCCGTCGCTCGCGGCCGACCTCCAGGAGACGATCGACGCCCAGCGCGTCCGCGGCTACGAGTGGGACAAGGGCAAGGGCGGACCGATTGCGCGAGTCCGCCGCACGGTCCCCCTGATCGTGCCGCTCACGATGAACGCCATCGTGGGAGCCGAGGACACGATCGACGCGATGGATCTCCGCGGGTTCGGGACCGGGCGCCGCACGTGGCTGCGGGAGCTCCGCTACGACCGCGACGACCGCCTGCTCGTCGGCATCGCCCTCGGCATCTTCGCGGCGATCACGGTCCTCTCCGTCGCCGGCCTCACGAAGCTCTGGGTCTTCCCGCCGCTGCTCGCCGCGGCCGGCGGCTGAGCGACCCGGCCGCGGCTCAGGTTCCCTGCATCTCCGCGAGCGTCACGGGCGTGAGCCCCCGGGACTGGAGGCCCCCCAGCAGGTCCGGCAGCGCCTCGAGGGTGTTCCAGCCGCCGAGATGCATGAGGACGATCGAGCCGCCCTGGGCCTTCGAGATCACCTTCGTGACGATGTCGTCGGCGGTTGGCCCGCCGTCGGCCGGGGCCCGCCAGTCGATCGTATCGATGTCCCACATCACGAGGCGCGACCAGCCGGCCGCTCCCACCCCGACCCGGACGTCGTAGGTCCAGGCGCCGTACGGCGGCCGGAACCACGGCGTCGTCGGCATCCCGATGAGGTCGCGGATCGCGTCGTCGGTCGAGGCCAGCTGGTCGGCCATCTGGGCCGCGGTCAGCGTCGTGAAGTCGGGGTGGTCCCAGCTGTGGTTGCCGACCGCGAAGAGATCGGGGCGGGTCGCCGCGAGCTCGAGCGCCGCCCGACCCTCCGTGGTCGTGGTCCCCGACGCGCCGGTCGGGAAGAGCGTGGCGTGGACGTCGTGATCGATGAGCCACTGGACGATCTCGACCGCGGGGTCCAGGCGCCCGCCCATGTCGAACGTCAGGGCGATCTGGCCCGTCCCGCGGGTCCCGTGGCTGACCACCGTCGCGGGCCCACCGGCAACCGGCGAGCCGCCCGGGCTCGCCGTCGGCCCGAGGGTGGGGCTGGGCGTGGACGGCCCGGGGCTCGGCGTCGGCGGATTCGCGTCGTCCACCTCGACCCCGGGGATCAGGACAAGGACCCAGCCCGGCTCGATGTGGTCAGGCTCGTAGTCCGCGGACTGCGGGTCGAGGTTCGGGTAGGTCCCGCGATTCCACCAGGCGATGCTCCGGGCGGTCGTCCGGAAGTCGTCGGCGATCGAGTTCAGGCTGTCGCCGGCCCGGACCACGTAGCTCATGAAGGTCGGGAGGGGCGTCGGGGTCGGTCGAACGAAGGTCGGGACCGGGGACTGGGTTGGGGAGCCAGCCGGCGTCCCGCCGGGGGTGGCGGTGGCGCCGGGCGACGCCGAGGCCACCGGCCCGGGCAGCATCCCCGGGACGAGGAGGATCGCCGCGACGAGGGCCACGAGGACGACCGCGAGAGCCGCCGCGCCGCCCGGGGTGGCCAGCGGCGTCCCGCTCCGTGGCGGGGCGGGGCGGCTGGGCTCGAGCTCCGGATCGTCCATGGTGCCAGTCTGACGTGGCCTCGCGGATCGGCGTTACGGCGGGCCGGCGGCTCCGGCCTCCGGGACCGCGGCGGCGGTGGGTCCCGCGGGCCCTGCGGCCGGAGCCTCCTCCGCCGGGGCGAAGTCGATCGGCGTCGGGACCTGGAGGGTGAACTCCCCGGCGAGCGCGTCGCCTTGTGCCGCGGCGGCCACGCGGCCACCACCCTCGCGCTTCGCGACGAAGCAGGCCCGGTCGGCCGCGAGGAGGATCTCGTCGGGCGTGGTCCCGTCGCTGGGATACGTCGCGACGCCGGCCGAGGCGTCGAGCCGCAGCCCCGCCGCGTGGAGCCCCGAACCCGGCCCGACCAGCTCGGCGATCGCACATCGGATTCGCTCGGCCACGGGCGTGGCATGGGCGGCGTCCGTGCCGCCGAGGATGACCGTGAACTCGTCGCCGCCGTACCGGAAGGCGGCGTCGGTGTCGCGGCTCGCGCCGACGATCGCCCCCGCCATCCGCCGGAGCAGGTCGTTGCCGGCCGCGTGGCCGAACGTGTCGTTCACGAGCTTGAACCGGTCGAGGTCGATCATGAGGACGCTGAACGGCATCCCCTCCGCGACCGCCTGGGCCAGTCGCTCGCGGAAGCTGCCGTGGTTGAGGAGGCCGGTCAGGTCGTCCGTCTGGGCCCGTTGGGCCAGGGCGCCGTGCGCCTGGGCATTCTGGAGCGCGATCGAGACCTGGGCCGCGAAGAGCTTGACGAGCTCGAACTCCTCCTCGGTGAAGACCCGGCCTTCGCCGGTCCGCTCGAGGGTGAGGACGCCGATCGCCCGATCGCGGCCTCGCAGGGGCACGCAGATCAGGCTGCCGTGACTCGGGGTCGCATCGATGTGCGCGACCCGCGGGTCATCGAACTGGTCGGGGACGAGGGTGGGCTCGTTCCGGGCGACGACCCAGGTCGCGAGGCCCTCCTCGCCGGGCTCCCATGCCTGCATGTAGTAGGCCGCGTCCGAACCCTTGGCGATGACCGGGGTCAGCGTCCCGCGCGCCAGGTCGAGGAGCTCGATCGCGACGTTGTCCCAGCCCACGAGCTCCCCGAGCCGGTCGGCGACGGCCTCGAGGATCGATCGGACGTCGAGGGTCGTCAGGATCGACTCGGTGATCTGGAGGAGCTCGCGCTGGCTCCGGACCTGCCGCTCGAGCGACGCCGACTGCCGGCGCAGCTGCTCGGTGGCATCGGCGTTTGCCATCGCCTGGGCGGCGAAGCTGGCGTAGATCTCGAGGAGGCGGAGGTCGTCGTCCCGGAACTGGCTCAGCCCGAGCTTCGAGAGGACGAGCACCCCGAGGCACTGGTCCTCGAAGAGCATCGGCGCCAGCAGCATCGACTCGTCGAGGTCGTCCTCGGTGCCGGGGATCGTGTTGGCCCGTGGATCGGCGGCGGCATCGTGGAGGATCTGGGCCACCCGGTTCTCGGCGACCCAGCCCGTGATCCCGGCCCCGAGCTTCACCCCGAGCTGCTCCGGCGTCTCGTCGGAGTACTCGCCGACCTGCCCTCGCATCGCGACCGGGACCAGGTCGTCGCCGACGAGCCGGTAGACGCGGACGTTGTGGTAGTCGATCAGCTGGCGGAGCTCGGTCGCGATCGTGGCGCCGACCTCCTCGACCGACGACAGGCGGCTGAGGCTGGCACCGAGCTGCTGGATCGACTGGAGCTGGGCTGCCCATGTCGCGAGCTGGGCGTAATTCCGGGCGGTCCGGATCGCGACCGAGGCCTGGGTCGCGAGCGTCTGCATCGTCTCGAGCTCGTCGGCCGACCAGGGGTGTGGCTCGTCGTGGTAGACGTTCAGGCTGCCGAGCGGCTCCCGGTCCGGGCCGTCGAAGAGCGGCGCGGCGCACAGGGTGTCGAAGCCTTCCTGGACCACGGCAGCCCTGATGTCGGCGGCCCGAGGGTCGTCCCGGAACCCGACCGAGAAGACGGGCGCCCCGGTCGCGACCGCGGCGTTCACGAGGGAGAGGCTCGCGGCCGGCGTGATCGCCGCAAGGTAGGCGGCGGAGAGGTTGCGGGCCGCGACGGCGCGGCGCGTCCCGTCGGGCTGGAAGACGAGCACCGAGGCCCGGTCACCGCCGAGGAGCACCATCGCGTGCTCGACGAGGCCGGCGAGGATCTGGTCGAGATCGAGGCGGCTGCCGATGTCGCCGGCGACCCGACGGAGCGCCTCGGCGCGATGGAGTCGGTGGCTCACGTCCGCGGCCGCGGTCGCGGCGCCGACGATCGTGGCGACCGCGGTGGCGGCGGCGGCGAGGAGGTCGCGTAGCTCCGGCGCCGCCGGGCCGGCGTCGCTCGTGACGGCGAGCAGCACGCCCCAGGATCCGCCGGGCCCCGGCACCGCCATCGCAAGCTCGCGACCGTGGAGGCCGACCCCGGTCACTGTCGATCCCGGCTGCGCCTCGGCGACCTGATCCGGTGTCGCGAGCGCCGCCCCGAGGACGCCGCGGGATCGCGGCAGCTCGACGAGGCGAGCCGCCGGCGGACCGGAGACGCCGACCGGCGCCAGCCGCTCGCCGCGGAGCCGCCAGACAGAGACGAGCTGGAGACCCGCGCCCTCGCGGATCGTTCGCGTGGCCGCACCGAGCAGCGCCTCGGGATCGACCTCGTCGCCGATGACCGTCGCCGCGATCCGTCCGAGCGCCGTGAGCGTGTCCATGTCCGCCCGGTGTGCGCCGGGTCTCGCCGGGGCGGCCGTCTCCGCGACCGGCAGGCTCGCACGGCGGCTCGCGACCGGCAGCGGGCCCGCCGCGGCCCCGTGCCGGATCGCGTCGAGCCGGCCGCGTCTCGTCCGGAGGCCGCGAAGCTCCGGCTCGGCGGCCGGGCCCTCGGCCGCGTTCGCCAGGAAGCGCTGGAGATCGCCCAGGCGGTAGCGCCGATCGCCCCGCGGGTTGATCCGGTAGTAGCGAAGCCGGCCCGCGTCGCTCCATGCCCGGATGGTGTTCGGATGGACGCCCAGCACGTGGGCGGCCTTCGTCACGGTCAGCGTCGCGTCGGCCGGTCGCGGGTGCAGCTGGGCGATCGTGGACACCGGTCTCCCCGGGAAGATTTGTGAAGTCGCGGGACCATCCTACGAACTACACAGATCTTGCCAATAGGACGGAAGTCCCAGCGTCGGATCCGGGCCCAAGACGTCGTGTGCGGCCGATCAGCGGCGGCCGATCAGCGGCGGCGTGGCGGCTCCGAGCGACCGCCGGTCAGGCGGACGAACGCGAGCGTCCCGACGATCGCGGCCGCGGCGATCCCGACGACGGCGAGGAAGGCCGGCACGATCGCGCCGACGAACCCGGGTCCCTCGCCGGGGCTCCGGGTGTCCGACCCGGTCACGGCCGTCGGGTCCGGCGAGGCGGCGAGCGCGTCGCCGGGCAGCACGAACAGCACGACGGCGACGACGACGAGCACGACGGCCGCCGCCAGCAGCGCGGCCGCGAGGCGTGGCCGGAGCGACGAGCCTCCGGCCAGGATCCGCATCGCCTCGGCCGGCTCCAGCGTGGACAGGATCAGCGGCCGCCCGAGGCCCGGCCCGAGGCGCGGCCGGCCCGCCGCGTCGGTCGTCGGCACGCCGAGCGCGATGGCGTGCTCGACGCTCGACACGTGCTCCACCACGACCCGCGCCGGTCGGTCGGCGGGTGTGTCGGCAGGGGCCCGGTCGCCGAGGTCGGCGACGACGCCGAGGCTCTCGCGCGGCACGACGACGAGCCCCTCCGCGATCGACTCGCCGTCGATCGCGATGGCGTCGAGCCCCTCGCGGACCTCGAACGGCACGACCTCGTGGACGACCTCGAGATCGCGCCAGCCTCGCTCGTCGAGTGCCTGGAACCGGGTTCGGCGGAGGACGAGCGGCCGGTGGTCGGCGTCCTCGAACTCGGCCTCGCTGTCGATCCGCCCGTCGATCCGGACGTACGCCGCCCGGCCGGCGGTCGCGAGCGCGATCGCCTCCGCGACGGTCACCTTCGGGGCGGAGGCCAGGAGCCGCCCGACCCGGTACCGCGGACCGAACGACCGGAGAACCACGGCGGCGCCACCGAGGGCGGCCAAGCCTGCGAGCAGGGGCAGGAGGGCATCCACGGGCGGGATGATCGCACGCACCCGATCGGGGGGCATGGAAAGGCCCGGAGGAACCTACCCGACACGTGGGCGTTGATGCGATCGCCGCCGTTAGTGTCGCTCAGCCCCTCCGGGCTGGGAAGAACGCTACGGGCGGGCCCCCGCGCGCGTCAACGGGACCTTTCCACCACTTTGGGTGCCGAAGGTCCGGTTATCCACCCGGCATCCACATCCAGGGCCTGCGCCACGGGCTGGCAGCCCGGGACCGGAGCGCCGGACCGCGGCGCCTCGGTGGGGTCACGACGCGGATCGCCCGGTCGCCGGCTCGATCGCGTTGTGCTGGCCGCCATAGCTCGTCAGGACGAGGCGTCCGCCGACGAGCTCGGCGCCGGTGACGACGTCGGAATGGGCGATCCGCCAGGCCACGGTGCCGTCGGCCTCGATCGCGAACGTCTCGAGCTCGCTCTGGACGAGGACGTGCCGCAGCCGCGACGAGCCGAGGACGGCGAGGACCGGCGTCGCCGAGCGGTGGGTCCAGGCGAGCGCCCCGCCGCGGGCCTCGAGCCCGTAGACGTGGAACCCGTACTTCACGACGAGCTGACCCGCCGTGTCCCAGTAGAGCCCCGCGGGCTCATCGTGGACCGTCGACGCGAACCGGGCCGACCAGGCTCCGCCGGGTCCGTCGACCCGGAGCTCAGCCCGGCATCGTGCGTCCGGATCGTCGGCGACGAGCGGGCCGTGGTCGACGAGCGAGCCGCCTGCCTCGGAGAGGGCGAAGACCGCGGCTGCCTGGCCGCTGCCGCCCCAGCGCCAGCGGGCACGGAATCCGCCGGGATACGCGACGGTCGCGTCGCGCGGCTCGGCGCCCACGGACCTAGGTCGCGGCCTGGGCGTCGGCCTGGGCGTCGGCCCGGATGTCGGCCGGCCGGCGTTCCTCCGCGATCGGCGCGACGTTCGCGTCGGCCAGCATCCGGAGGACTCCCGGCGCGACCGGGAAGACGACCGTCGGGAGGCCGGCAGCGGCCCAGACCACGGGGAACCGACCGAGGTCCGGGTCCATGACGACCCGGATCCGCCGGTCGTGCCCGAACGGCGGGATCCCGCCGATAACGAAGCCGGTGAGGTCGTTCGCCTCCCGCGCGCTGGCCCGGCGGACGTCGGATCGGCCGAGGATCGCGGCGAGGCGCGCGAGGTCGACCCGGTTGGGCCCGGCAACGAGGCAGAGGATCGGCTCGAGGTCGTCGTCGGCGGCGGCGCCGACCACGAACACGAGTGATTTCACGATCTGCCCGAGCTCCGCCCCGACCGCCCGGGCGGCCTCCTCGGCCGTATGCGTGGACTCGTCGAACGCCGTGATCTCGAGCTCCACGCCCTTCCGGTGGGCGGCCTCGAGGACGCGTCGAACTGCGGGGTGGTCTGGGGTGGGTGGCACGGATCCGAGTCTAGCATCGGTCCGCGGCCGCCTCCGTGCCGGCCTCCGTGGCCGCCTCCGCGGCGGGCGGGTACGATCGGCTCGATGCGGGCGATCGTGTTCGACTGGGACGGCACGCTCGTGGACACGCTGCCCGCGATTACCCATGCCAACGCCGAGGTCCTCGCGTCGTACGGCATCGCCTTCGACCCCGACGCATATCGGGCCGCCTACAGCCCCGACTGGCAGGAGATGTACGTCCGGCTGGGGATCGACCGGTCCGAGATGCTCGAGGCCGGCAGTCGTTGGCTCGTGGCCTATCGCGCGGCGATGGGCGAGGTCCGGACGACGCCCCGCGCGGCCGAGGCGCTCGAGCGGCTCGCCTCGGCCGGCCTCGCGATGGGCCTCGTGACCGCCGGAGAACGAGGCGTCGTGGAGGAGCAGCTCGTCACGACGGGCCTCGGGCGGTTCCTGCCGGTCCGTGTCTGCGGCGGCGACCTGCCGGTGATGAAGCCGCACCCCGCGCCGCTCCGGAAGGCCCTCGCCGAGCTCGGGCTCGCTGCTGTCGCGGACCGAACCGTCTACGTCGGCGATGCCATGGACGACATGCGGATGGCTCGTGCCGTCGGCGCCCGGGGCGTGGGCGTCGTGTCGATGCTCGGAACGCGCGAGGACCTCCTCGCCGCCGGGGCGTCCGAGGTCGCGGCCTCCGTCGCCGATTGGGTCGACGCGTTCCTCGCCGAACCGGTCGCCGCGCCCGGATGAGCGCGCGGCGCGCCATCCTCCTCGCCGACGGCGACGCCCCGACGCGTGCCGGACTCGACGCCGCCTGGCCCGGCTGGGACGACGGCATCGACCGCGTCGTCGCGGCGGACGGCGGCGCCCGGCTCGCCGGGGCCCTCGGGCTCCGAATCGACGAGTGGGTCGGCGACGGCGACTCCCTGGGCGCGGAGGGCATCGAGGCGCTCCGCGCGAGCGGCGTCAAGGTGGAGGTCGCGGCGGCCGACAAGGACGAGACGGATGCCGAGCTCGGCCTGCTGGCCGCCATCTGGGCCGGTGCCCGCGACGTCACGATCCTCGGCGCGCTCGGCGGGCCCCGCTTCGACCACGCGCTCGCCAACGTCCACCTCCTCGCCCACCCCGCGACCCTCGGAAAGACCGTCCGGCTGCTCGACGCGTCGACGCGCGTCCGTCTCCTGGCCGCGCTCGCCGCCGGGGGATCGGAGGCCGCGCTCGACCTCGGCGGACGGATCGGCGATGTCGTGTCGCTGATCCCGATCGGCGACGTCGAGGGCGTCACGACCGTCGGGCTCCGCTACCCGCTCGAGGACGAGTGGCTCCTTGCCGGTCCGGCCCGCGGCCTCTCGAACGTCCGCGACGCGCGGACGGCGGAGGTCCGGATCCGGCACGGACGGCTTCTCGTCGTGGAGGTCTTTGCTACGCTCCGACGATGAGCACGCCCGTTGCCGGCGACCCGGCTCCCGAGATCGCCCTTCCCGACGAGACGGGCGCGATCCACCGCCTCGAGGACCAGCGGGGCCGCTGGACGATCGTCTACTTCTACCCGGCCGACGACACCCCCGGCTGCACCACCGAGGCCTGCCAGTTCCGCGACCTCGACGCCGAGGTCCGCGAGACCGGGGCCGAGGTGTGGGGGATCAGCCCCGACGGCGCCTCGAGCCACCGTCGTTTCCGTGAGAAGTTCGACCTGCCGTTCCTGCTCCTCTCGGACGAGGACCACGCCGTCGCGGAGCGGTACGGGGCGTGGCAGCTGAAGACGAACTACGGCCGCCAGTACATGGGCATCCAGCGCTCGACGTTCCTCGTCGGGCCGGACGGCCGGATCGCCCGGGCCTGGCCGAAGGTCAAGGCCGACGGCCACGCTGCCGAGGTCCTGGCGGCTCTCGCCGAGGCCCGCTCCGGCGCCGGGTCCTCGACCACCCCCGCGCCCGCCGGATGACCTCCGCCCAGCTCGCGGCGCCCCTCGGGCACGGGAAGAGGCTTCACTCGTGGGGGGATACGAGCGAAGCCTCGACCGGCAGTGTAATTCGCGCGAACGCGGTTGTACCGACACTTGGGCGACCCGGCGTGGAGCCGGGGAGCGGCCCCGGCGAGCCGGGCAGCGAGCTCTCCCATGGCTGAGCCTGCTGCACATCCGGCGACCGCGCACGAGTGGCGCCCGGACCGGTTCATGGTCATCGTCGCCCACCCCGATGACGCCGACTTCGGGCCAGCCGCGACCGCTGCCCGGTGGATCGATGGGGGCTCGACGGGCTGGCTCGTCTGCTGCACCAGCGGCGATGCCGGCGGCGAGGACCCCGACCAGGATCCGCTCGTGCTCGCCGCGGTCCGGGAGCGCGAGCAGCGCGCCGCCGCAGCGGTCGTGGGCTATGCGGGCGTGACGTTCCTCCACCAGCCCGACGGCGCCCTGGCGAACGACCTCGCCCTCCGGGAGCTGCTCGTCCGGGAGATCCGGACCTTCCGCCCCGATGCGGTGCTCGCCACCGATCCCGAGGTGCTCTTCTACGGCGACGGCGGGATCAACCACGCGGACCATCGGGCCGCGGGGATGGCCGCGGTGGACGCCGTCTACCCGGCCGCCCGGAACCCGATGTCCTTCCCGTGGCTGGCCCGGGACGGGCTCGCCGCGCACCGCGTCCGGCGGATCTACCTCTTCTGGTCGAACCACCCGACGGTCCGCGTCGACGTGACCGCAACGATCGGCCGGAAGGTCGATGCGCTGCGGGCCCACGCGAGCCAGATCAAGGAGCCCGAGCGGCTCGACGAGCGGATGCGGGCCTGGGCCCGCGAGGAGGGAGCGCCCATCGGGGTCGAGGCCGGCGAGGCGCTCCGGGTGATCGTCATCGACGAGGACGCCGACGAGGGCCCGGATTCCGCGACACCGCCCGAGGTCGCGGAGGGCGGCTGACCAACTCGCGAGGGGCCGGGGCCGGAGGCCCGCTGCACCGGTGGTCGGTCAGCCCTCGGGCGGCAGCGGCTCGCCGAGGACCGCCCGCGTCGCCGGCCAGTCGCGGAAGAGCAGCTCGAGTCCCGCGGCCCGCGACCCCAGGAGGTCCCGGACCCCGGCGAGGTCGAGCTCCGGTGCGTGCGCCGCGAGATGGTCGTCCGCCGCGACGGTCACGTCGTGGTAGAGGGCCCCGATCTCGTCCTGGGTCGGCCAGGCGCGGACGCGCCGTGGCTCCAGGCCGGCCGCCGCGACCGCGGCGGTCAGGTCGCGATGGCTCGGGATGCGCTCGTCGGCCCAGCCGTCGATCCCGTCGAAGCGGAAGCCGATCGCCGCCAGGCCTTCGGCGATCGCCCGGCACTGGTCGACGGTGAACGTGTCCCAGAACGGATTGCCGACCGGGAAGTCGAGGACGCCGCGCTCGATGGCGCGGTGAACGATCGCCTCGGCGAACCCGCTCACGGCCGCCTGCCATGGGCGCCGCATCGCGTCGTCCGCCCCGGCCAGGAGCTGCACGGTCCGCAGGAGCGCCCGCTGGTCGCCGCGGAGGATCCGGATGACGGCCGGCGTCGCGTCCACCACCGATGCGGTCGTTCCCGCTCCCGTCGTCATCGCGGCCGCCTGCGTGCCCGGCGTCTGGGCGTCCGCCGCCGCTGGCCGCGCCTCGAGGAGCGCGGAGGCCGTCGGCCGGCCGGCGTGCTGGGCGTGCTCGGCGGCAAGGATGGCCTGGATCCGGAGTGCGTCGAGCGACGGGTCGCGCTCAGGGACGATCGGGATGGCACCGGCCCTGGGGCGGTCAGATGGAACGATCGTTCGCATCGGAAGGGCCGGGATCGGGCCGCCCATGGCCGCCGCGCCACCGCCGCCGAGCGAGCCCATGACGGCGATCCCGGGGACCCCGAACGTCGGCCTCGGGGCGGGCGGATCCGAGACCGGGGCGTCGCGATCGAAGCGGCGGCGGTCGGCGGGGCCGCCGCGCGCGGGCTCGCCCGGAGCCGTCGTGAAGGCGTCCGACGAGAGCGTCGCCGCACGGCGAGGCACCGCACCGTGCTCGACGGTGAGCTTCACCTCTCGAGCCGGGGGCCGGCTGCCGAGGACCACGACGATCGCAGATCCGCTGGCGACGCCGAGCACGAGGCCGAGTGCCAGGAAGGCGAACTCGCTCGCGGTCATCTCCCGTCCTTTCCGGTCGGACATCCTCCTTCCGACCGTCAGTCCCGCCGGGAGCGTAGCTGCGAGCCTTGGCCGCGTCAACCCGATTCGCGCGTCGGCGCCGCCTTTGTGCAGCCGCGATCCGGTGGATGGTAGATTCCGGGCGCGCCGGTTCGTCCGACCGGTCGCCTTCTGGTCGCCCCGCTCCTCCTCGCACGCACGACGAGAAAGGCACGACCGCGTCTTGGCTCTCGACCCCCACCAGGAATTCCTCGTCCAGCCCGTCGACGCCTCGTGGTTGCAGTGCAACATCGAGTGCCAGGAGGCGTGCCCGGTCGGGACGAACTGCCGCGGCTACCTGAACCTCGCGGCCGAGGGCCGGTTCGAGGAGGGTTACATCCTGTCGCGGGAGCCGAACCCGGTGGCGGCGATGTGCTCGTACGTCTGTTCCGCTCCCTGCGAGCGGGCCTGCCGGCGCGGCGACATCGACCGGCCGCTCGCGATCCGGGCGATGAAGCGGTTCCTCGTCGAGTGGCACGAGGCGTCCGGGATCCCCGACGTCATGCCCCACATCGAGCCGCGACCGGAGCGGGTCGCGGTGATCGGCGCCGGGCCGGCCGGCATCTCCGTCGCGCGCGAGCTCGCGATGAAGGGCTACGGCGTCGACGTCTTCGACAGCCTGCCGTACGGCGGCGGGACGATGCTCATCGGCGTCCCGGCCTTCCGCCTGCCGCGCGAGGCGATCGAGATGGACGTCCGCCTCGTGGAGCGGCTCGGCGCCCGGTTCCACTACAACACGACGATCGGGCGCGAGGTGACGTTCGAGGACCTCCAGCGCGACTTCGACGCGATCGCGATCACGGCCGGAGCGATGAACGCCGTCGTCCTCGACGTCCCGGGCTCCGACCTCGAGGGCGTCGACTACGGCGTCGACTTCATGAAGAAGGCCAACCTGGGCCAGGAGCTCACCGTCGGACGGGACGTCGTCGTGATCGGCGGCGGGTATACGGCGATGGACTGCTCGAGGACCGCGCTGCGGCACGGTGCCGAGCGGGTCTCGATCGTCTACCGCCGGACCCGCTCGGAGCTCGTCGTCGACGAGGAGGAGCTCGGCGAGACGGAGCGCGAGGGCGTCCGGATGGAGTTCCTCGCCAGCCCGGTCGAGATCCTCGGCGAGGACGGCCACGTCACCGGCGTCCGGTTCATCCGGAACCGCCTGGGGGACCCCGACGCCTCGGGCCGCCGCTCGCCCGTGCCGATCGAGGGCTCCGAGTTCGTGATCCCGGCCGACGTCGTGATCCCGGCCGTCTCCCAGGCCGCGGACCTGACGTTCCTGCCGGTCGAGTCGGCGTTCGAGGTCAATCGCGGCCGGGTCAAGGTGGATCCCGCGACGTACGCGACGAATGTCCGGGGCGTCTTCGCCTGCGGCGACTTCGTGACCGGCCCCACGACCCTCATCGAGGCCGCCGGCCACGGCAAGAAGGCCGCCTACGCGATCGATCGCTATCTCGCGGGCCGCTCGGACGTGACGGTCGCCGCGAACGTGAAGATCACGAGCTCGTGGCGCCACGAGATGCCCGAGTTCTACGACATCCTGCCGCGCCAGCACATCCCGATGGTCCCGCTCATGGAACGGATGCCGTCGACCGACCCGGCGGTCAACTTCACGACCCCGGTCGAGCTGGGGTACGACGCCACGGGCGCCGTCGCGGAGTCGACGCGCTGCCTCATGTGCAACTACAACATCTGGTTCGACCCCTTCCGGTGCGTCCTGTGCGGCGCCTGCGCCGACGTCTGTCCGGAGGGCGTCATCCACATGGTCGATGTCAACCAGCTGAAGAGCGAGGGTCTCCTCCCGGAGATCGAGGAGGCCTACGGCTGGGAGAACGGGGCGGCGATGATCCTCGACGAGGAGCGCTGCATCCGCTGCGCGCTGTGCGTCAAGCGATGCCCCTTCGACGCCATTACGATGGAGCGGTTCGAGCTCCAGGAGGTCTCGAGCGACGGCCGGCTCTACAAGGAGTCGTACCGTGACGCCCAGCTCGCCGGCACGGCCGGCGTGGCAGGAGGATCCAGGTGAGTTTCCTCGAGCGGGTGGACCACACCATCCGCCGCAGTCCGGTCTGGCGATCGCTGTTCCGGAACGCGTACCCGAACGACGAACGGTCGCGGGCCTACGCGGTCATGAACAACGTCTTCCTGCACCTGCACCCGGTGCGGGTCCGCCAGCACGCCGTGAAGTTCGCCTACACGTTCTGCCTCGGCGGGCTGTCGTTCTTCCTGTTTCTCGTCCTGACGGTGACGGGCGTCTACCTGATGTTCTTCTACGTCCCGTCGGCGACACAGGCGTACACCGACATCCTCGACATCCAGACCCGCGTCGCGTTCGGCCTGCTGACCCGGAACATCCATCGGTGGGGCGCCCACCTCATGGTCTTCTTCGTCTTCCTTCACATGATGCGGGTCTTCTATCACGGGGCCTACAAGCCACCGCGTGAGTTCAACTGGGTGGTCGGCGTCGTCCTGCTGTTCCTGACGATCATGCTGTCGTTCACGGGCTACCTGCTGCCGTGGGACCAGATCGCCTACTGGGCGATCACGATCGGCGGCAACATGGCCAGCTACGCGCCGCTCTTCAACGTCCCGGGCAAGGTGCTCCTGCTCGGCGGCCTGGAGGTCGGGGAGAACACCCTCCTCCGCTTCTACGTGCTCCACATCATGGTCTTCCCGCTCGTGGCAGCCCTGTTCATGGCCGTCCATTTCTGGCGCATCCGGAAGGACGGAGGCATCAGCGGCCCGCTATGACCGACGGCAAGAAGACGGACACGCAATCGGAGTCGCGGGTCGTCCTGCCCGTCGATCCCACGCGCCGGACGGAGATCGACAAGCAGCGCGTCCCGATGTCGGCGCGGCCGTACCGGCTGCTCGCCCTCGTCAAGCAGGACGCCGTCGTCCGGGTCCAGAAGGAGCCCGACGACACGGTCATGACCTGGCCGCACCTCCTGTCCATCGAGTTCCTCGCGGCGGGCGTCATGAGCGTCTTCCTCCTGCTCATGGGCCTCTTCATCAACGCGCCGCTCGAAGAGCTGGCGAACGGCAACGTGACCCCGGCCGTGGCAAAGGCACCCTGGTACTTCCTCGGCCTCCAGGAGCTGCTCGCCTACTTCCACCCGACGGTCGCCGGCGTGATGGTCCCGACGTTCGTCCTCGTCGGGGCGGCGCTCATCCCCTACGTCGATCGCCAGAACCTCTCGACCCGGCCGTCGGAGCGGAAGACCGCGATCGTCCTGTTCACGCTCTTCTGCATCCTGGGCCTCACGGTCACGTTCATCGGGATCTTCTTCCGGGGCCCCGGCTACAGCTTCACCATCCCGTACCTGCCGTTCTTCGAGAACAGCACGAACGGGCTCCACTTCGCCCTCTGAGCCGATCGCGAAGGACCGACTGCCCACGATGAGCAACTACCACGTCCAGCCCGTCGACAAGCCCCAGGCGCTGACGACGGAGGCGATCAAGAGCCTCCGCAACCACCCCGTCCAGGGGATCTCGCGGCGCCGTCTGCTGCGGGTCTCGCTCGGCGGCGGGGTGGCCCTGTGGCTGACGGAGCTCGCCGGCGGCACGCTCCACTTCCTGTGGCCGAACCTGGAGGGCGGCTTCGGCGACCCCCACTTCCGGATCGGCACGCTCGACGAGATCAAGCTGAAGAACTCGACGCTGCCGGTCGCTTCGGGATTCCCGGCCTACATCCCGGATGCGCGGGCCTTCATCGTCCTCATCGACCCGGCCCGGCAGTCGTTCGTCCCGGGCACGGACGAGGAGGGCGACGGCACCGCGCTCAACGTCCGGGCGCTCTACCAGCGCTGCCCACACCTCGGCTGCAAGCCGAACCCGTGCCTGAAGAACTACTGGCTCGAGTGCCCCTGCCATGGCTCCCGCTACGACCGGCTCGGCGTCAAGGCGGCCGGCACGGCGTACGGCCCGGCCCCGCGCGGCATGGACCGCTTCTCCGCGACGGTCGAGGCCGACGGGACGCTCTACCTCAACACCTCGAAGATCACGCTCGGCCCGCTGCCGGTGGCGGTCGGCCAGCCCGGGATCATCCCGCCGAAGAGCCCCACGGGCTGCATCTGAGCCCGATCGACGCATGACCCCGCACCGAGGAGCCCGATGACCGACCAGCCCGGCCGCGAGCCCGAGCAGCGCCTGCCGGCCCGCCGTCCGCCGAGCGAGGCCGCACCGGCGGACCGGTTCTCCGCGCCCGAGTCCGCCCATCCCCCCGAGCTGACGCCGGAGCGCGCGGCGAAGATCGTGAGCCAGTCGGCGAGCGCCCGCTGGATCGGCTTCCTCGTCACCTGCGTCGTCGTCCTGTTCGTGATCGTCTACTACTTCTACGAGGTCGGGGCCCCGCTCGGCCTGTCCGAGCCGCGGCTCGACGCGCAGGCCCACGAGCAGCAGGTCGTGGCCGTCGAGCGCGGCTACAACCTCTACCAGGCGAACTGCGCCCGCTGCCACGGGCCGGAGGGCGAGGGCACGAACGGCGGCTACATCGCGCCGCCGCTCAACGACCAGATGAAGCTGTTCGCCCACCTCAACGCCCTCTACCTGAAGAACGTCCTGACGGTCGGCGGCCGGTACGTCTGCGGCAACCCGAACAGCGCGATGCCGGTCTGGGCCGACACGAACGGCGGCCCCCTCAACTACCGGCAGATCGAGGAGCTGATCGCCTTCATCCGCGCCCCCTCGACGCAGGAGTACATCCAGCGCCACCCCGAGCTGAACGAGCCGGTGATCGGCGACGACGGCGAGGTCAAGACGTTCCGCGGCTGGGTCGATCCGTCGTTCAAGCCGGATCCCGCCGCGAGCCCCGTCCCGGCCTGCTACCTCGGTGACGGCGGACCCACGCCGACCGGCCCCGCGGAGACGCTGCCGCCGGACGCCGTGACGCTCGAGCTCACGGCCGAAGGGATCGCGTTCGACGTCCTCGAGCTGGAGGCCCCTGCCGGCGAGTCGTTCGCCATCCACTTCGTCAACAAGGACGCCGGGGTGGGCGGGCACGACGCCGACATCCGCCAGGACAGCACGACCCTCGTCGACAACGCCATCCTCCAGCAGCCGGGCGAGATCACGTACGTCATCCCGCCGCTCGAGGCCGGCACCTACACGTTCATCTGCTCGGTGCACCCGATCCCGGCGATGACCGGCACGCTCACCGTCAGGTAGGAAAGGGACGATGACGCAGGCACTCCCCGCGGGCACCCCGATCCGGCGCCGCCGTGTCCTCATGGGCCTGTTCGACGCCGACGGCTGGGCGTGGGCCGGCGCGAAGGCGGCGTTCTGGTTCGTGCTGATGATCTTCCTGCTCGGGTACATCCCCGATCGGGCGTACTACTTCACGGTCAATCGGACGATCGATCTGGGCCTGCTCGCCTGGTCGCCGGTCAACTTCTGCCCGGCCGAGAACAAGAAGTTGCCCTGCCCGGCGCCGGTCGGTGCCGTGGTGCCGTGGGAGGCGTCGCCGAGCGAGCTGTCGCTGCCGGCGCCGCGAACGCACGCGGCGACGGTCCAGCTCGGGACGCGGATCCTCGTCGCCGGCGGCTCAGACGGCAGCGCCGCTACCGCGACGACCTACCTCGCGGACCTCGCCCAGGGCACGTTCGGGACGTGGTCGGAGGGTCCGGCACTGCCGGAGGCCCGAACCGGCGCGGCGATCGTGGTCTTCGGCAGCACGGCCTACCTGCTCGGCGGCACGAACGCCGACGGCGAGGCGACGGACACGGTCTGGGCGATCGCGGTGGACACCGAGACGTCGACGCTCGGAACCTGGGCGCCGGCGGAGGGCGTGACCCTGCCCGAGGCGCGGAGCGGCGCCGCGGCGATCGCCGTGTCGGACGGCGTCGTGGTGGCGGGCGGACGCGCCCCCGACGGAACGCCGTCGACGACCGTCTGGAAGGCTGCGGTCGGGTCGGACGGCGCGCTCGGTGCCTTCGAGGCCCAGTCGCCCCTCTCGGTGGGCGTCGCGGATGCCACGATCGCGCAGATCGGCGACTACCTGTGGCTCTACGGCGGATCGGATGCCAATGGCCCGGTCGGCGCCGTCCAGCGGGCCGACTTCGGGGTCGAGCCGACGCCCGAGACGCCGGCTCCGAACGCGACGCCCGCACCCACGAAGGTCCTCCGCTGGGGGATCGCGGACGCCTACAACCTGCCCGGTGCCCGTGCCTCGGCCGCCGGGTTCGCGGCGAACGGCACGCTCTACGTCGTCGGCGGCAACGACGGCTCCGGCCCACAGACCGAGCTCTACTGGAGCGTCCCGAACGGCGACGGGACCCTTCCCGGTTGGAAGCACCTCGACGAGACGGACCTTCCGTCCGGGCTCGAGGGAGCGGCCGCGGTTGCGTTCGGCTCGAACGTCTTCGTCATCGGCGGCCAGACGGCCGACGGACCGGTCACGAGCACGATCCGGGCGAACCTCGCCCCGCAGGAGCCGTTCTTCCAGGCCGGGCTCGTCGGTGTCGTCGTGCCGGCGCTCCGGATCGAGGGCGAGATCGGCCAGCAGCTCGGCTACCTGAACGCCGCGGGCGTCGCGACCGTCAACTTCGTCCTGCTCCTGCTCGTCGGCTGGGCCTTCGCCCACCGCGACCAGGTTCGGGCGTGGTGGGATCGGCGGCGGGCCCGGCGCCGCGGCCGCCCGACCTAGGCGTTCAGCCGACTTCGCCGGTCAGCCCGGCAGGTCGCCCTCGCCGTCGGCCGGCGGACCCTGGCGCAACGGCAGGCCGGCCCGCTCCCAGGCCATCGTGCCTCCGGCGACGTTGACGACGTCGGTCCAGCCGTTCGCGAGGAGGAACGCCGTCGCCTGCCCCGAGCGGGCGCCGGTCCGGCAGATCATCAGGAGCGGTCGGTCCTGTGGCAGGTCGCGGTAGCGGAGCATCCAGGTCGAGAGCGGGAAGAGCACCGCTCCCTCGGCCCGGAACTGGCTGAACTCGTTCGGCTCGCGGACGTCGACGAGCAGCGGCTCGCCGGCATCGCCCGGCGTCCGCAGCCGGCGCTCGGCCTCGAGGACGTCGATCGCCGGGATCCGCCTTGGGTCCATCACGGCGCACGCTCCGCCGTTCTCGGGATCGCCACCGGCGCCGGTGGCGCCCCGTCCTCGACCGCACCTGCCGTCGCGGTGACCGCGCGGAGGAGCGCCTCGACGTCGATCCCGAACGACGCTCCCGCCGGCCCGGCGTCGGCGAGCCGTGCCCGGGCACCGGCAAGGTTCTTCGCGACGCCGGACCGGTTGCCGCGGGCCTCGTGGACGAACGCCGCGGCGAGCTTGATCAGGCCCGAGTGGAGGGCTCGTTCGGCAGGGTCCCTGGTGCCCATCCAGGCCGGCTCGAGGAGCTCGTGGGCGAGGAACGCGTCGCCGCGATCGTAGGCGGCGAGGGCCTCCGTGAACGCCGCCCGACGGGCGGCCTCGGGGAGCGGCCGGTAGGCCTTCGCGCGGCCGCGCTCGACGATCGTGCCGGGACGCGTGGCCACGTCAGGTCAGGTCGCTCAGGCGACGCCGGCCGGCGAACCCGTCGTCGTGCTCGTGCCACCACTCGACGTCGCCCTCTCCCAGGCGCCAGCAGAGCCAGATCGGCCGGCCGTTCGCGAGGGCCGGGAAGTCGATGAGGCCGCTCTCGATCTCGCGGAGGGTCACGTCGCGTTCCACGAGCCGGGTGACGCCCGCCTGCATCTGGTCGATGAGGCCCTGCATCCGGAGTCGCATCCGCCGGAGGTCGGCGGCAGCATCCAGAGGGTCCCCGGCGAGGGCGGCAGCACCGCGGTCCGCGGCGCCCTCCGTCGCGGCGCCCGTGCCCTGGCCGGAGACGGCGAGGACGGCGTCCCGGAGGCGGATGAGCTCGGCGCGCTGGTCCCGGAGGTCGAGCAGGATCCGCTCGACATCCGGAATGGCCAGGTTCGCTTCGTCGATGCCGTAGTAGCGCGTCATCGGGGGATTCTAGGCACGTATCATGCCGGGCATGCGAATCGCCTCCCGAATGGACTCGATCGGCACCGAGACGGCCTTCGAGGCCGCCGCCCGCGCCCGCGCCCTCGAGGCGACCGGTCGGTCGGTCATCCACCTCGAGATCGGCGAACCCGACTTCGACACGCCGTCGAACATCCGGGACGCGGCGAAGCGCGCCCTCGACGCCGGGTTCACCCATTACCCGCCGTACTTCGGCCTGCCGGCGCTCCGGGAGGCCATCGCGGCGGACGTCTCGAAGCGCAAGGACGTGCCGGTCCAGGCGGACCACGTCGTCGTGACCCCGGGCGCCAAGCCGGTCATGTACTACGCGATGCTGGCCCTCATCGAGCCGGGCGACGAGGTCATCGTCCCGGACCCCGGCTACCCGATCTACGAATCGATGGCCCGGTTCGCGGGCGGGACCGTGGTTCCCCTGCCGATCCGGATGGAGCACGAGTTCCGGGCCGATCTCGACGAGCTCGAATCGCTCATCACGAAGCGGACCCGGATGCTCGTCCTGAACTCGCCGGCCAACCCCACGGGCGGCCTCTTCACCCGCGAGGACATCGTCCGGATCGCGGAGCTGGCGCTGCGGCACGATCTCGTCGTCCTCGCCGACGAGATCTACGGCCGGATCGTCTACGAGGGCGAGCACGTCTCGATCGCGTCGATCCCCGGGATGCTCGAGCGGACGATCATCCTCGACGGGTTCTCGAAGACGTACGCGATGACCGGCTGGCGCCTCGGCTACGCGGTCCTGCCGGACGTGCTGCTCTATGCCTTCGGGCGCCTGATCATCAACTCGGTGTCCGGGACGTCGGCCTTCAGCCAGATGGCCGCCGTGGAGGCGCTGACCGGGCCGCAGGACGAGGTCGAGGCGATGGTCGAGGAGTTCCGCGTCCGGCGCGACCTCGTGGTCGCGGGGCTGAACGCGATCCCCGGCGTCCGGTGCGTGAAGCCGCACGCCGCCTTCTACGTCTTTCCCGACATCGGCGCGACCGGCCTCGACGGCGCCGAGCTCGCCGACCGCCTGCTCCACGACGCGGGCGTCTGCGTCCTCGCCGGCACGGCGTTCGGGCAGGTCGGCCGGAACCACATCCGGATCTCGTATGCCAACTCGCGCGAGAACCTCACCGAGGCGCTCGCCCGGATCCGGGGCGTCGTCGAGCCGCTCGTCGCGGCCCTCGGCTGAGGTGGCCGGCTCCGGCGGCCCGCGGCCGCGCGTCTTCGTCACCCGGGTCATCCCCGACGACGGCCTGCGGCCGATCCTCGAGTCCTGCGATGCGCGGGTCTGGGAGGACGAGCTGCCGCCGCCGCGGGACGAGCTGCTGCGGGCGATCGAGGGCTGCGACGGCGTCCTGACGCTCCTCACCGACCGCGTCGACGACGAGTTCCTCGACCGGGCGGGGCCGCAGCTCCGGGTCGTCTCGAACTACGCGGTCGGCTTCGACAACGTCGACGTGCCGGCGTGCACGCGGCGCGGCGTCCCCGTTGGCAACACGCCCGGGGTCCTCACCGAGACCACCGCCGATCTCGCATGGACGCTCCTCATGGCCGCGGCCCGCCGGATCCCCGAGGGCGACCGCTACGTCCGTGCGGGCCGCTGGCGGACCTGGGGCCCGATGCTCCTGCTCGGGCCCGACGTCCACGGGTCCACGCTCGGGATCGTGGGGTTCGGGCGGATCGGGCAGGCCGTCGCGCGCCGGGCGATGGGCTTCGGAATGACGATCCTCTATCACGACGTCGCGCGGGTCGACGCCGCGGTCGAGACCGCGTACGGGGCGAGGTACGTGCCACTGGACGAGCTGCTGGCGCGCTCGGACTTCGTGTCGCTCCACGTGAACCTCACGGCCGAGACGCGGCACCTCGTCAACGCGGAGCGGCTCGCGAGGATGCGGCCGACCGCCGTGCTCGTGAACACATCCCGCGGCCCCGTCATCGACCAGCGGGCGCTCTACGACGCCCTCCGGGGCGGGACGATCTTCGCGGCGGCGCTCGACGTCACGGACCCCGAGCCGATGCCCGTCGACGACCCGCTCCTGACGCTCGACAACTGCCTCGTCGTGCCGCACGTCGCGTCGGCATCGCGGGCGACCCGCGGGAAGATGGCCGAGATGGCCGCTGCGAACCTCCTCGCGGGCGTCCGCGGCGAGCGCCTCCCGACGCCCGTGAATCCCGAGGTCTACGAGGGGCGGTAGCCGCGACGGACGCCGGCCCTCAGGACAGCCCGAATCGCAGGCTCTCGACGATCGGCGTCGCCGCCGGCAGGAACTCGTCCATGAGCGAGCCGTTGAAATCATCGATGTCGACGACGATCGTGCCGTCGCCGGGGACGTCGAGGAC
>DASUMJ010000263.1:0-2829 GCA_036277775.1 Candidatus Limnocylindrales bacterium | reverse complement strand
GATCCGCTCGTCGAGCAGGCCGTGCGTCAGCGCGAGCGGCCGGCCGTCGAGCAGCGTCGTCGTCTCGAGCGGGCTGTGCGAGTCGAGGTCGTCGCCGCCGAGGACCCTCGCGGCCAGGAGCCCGCCCGGGATCAGGATCGCCGGGTAGCCGTTGCGATCCATCTCGTCCTTGATCGCCTCGCGGATGTCGCCGTACGCGCTGTCGGCCCAGATCGCCGCCACCCGGGGCTCCTGGCCCATGGCGATCATCGCGGTGGCCGCCCCGAGCGAAAACCCGAGCAGCCCGATCCGGCGTTCCGGCACACCCTGGTGGCGGAGCCAGTCCCAGCCGCCGAGGACGTCGCGGTACTCGTCGGTACCGCCGGCGAAACGATCGTCCTCGTGGCTCGAGTCGCCGTGGTCGCGGAGGTCGACCATGAGGACGGCGATCCCCGCCCGGTGGAGCATCCCCGAGGCGAGCAGGTCGCGGGCGCCGTGACGACAGCCACCCAGACCGTGGACGAGGATCACCGTCGGGGCGTCGAGGCCGGCCTCGACCGGGTACCACGACCCGGCGATCGTGATCGCGGCGTCGTCCCGCGCCGGGAACCGGACGTCGATCGCCGGCGGCAGGTGGTACGGCTCGGTGTCGACCCCTTCGACCTGGAAGCTCGTCGGGTCCGAGCGGTCCTGGCACGTCGCCCCGATCGCGGTGAGGCGGTCGTAGACGACGAAGCTGCCGGCAAGGTAGGCCACGATGGTGGCGATCACGGCGAACGTGACGATGGCAACGACCCGCCGGCGGGGGCGTCGCCGCCCCGGCCACGCAGCCTGGGACGCCGCCGGGTGAGTGTTCACGACCATGGAGGCTCCCCTCGCTCCACCCTTCCGCAGCTTCGACGCGGATCGCGGCGGGCCGTTACGCCGCGCCGCGCCTCAGTCGTCGTCGCGGCGGTGGGCCAGGAACTCCAGGAGATCGAGCTTCGTGATGACGCCGGCGGGCCGGCCCTCGCGAACCGCCAGCGCGGCCGGGGAGCCGCCGGCGAGGACGGCGAACGCGGCGTCGAGCGACGCCTCCACGTCGATCGTCGGGAACGGCCGGTCCATGACCTCGCCGACCGTCCGCTCGACGATCTCGGGGTTGCGATAGGCGCGGTCGAGGAGGCCCTGCTCGCTCACCGATCCCACGATCCCGGCGAGGTCGTCGCCCTCGGCCTCCTGCGACACGGGCAGCTGGCTGATGCCGTAGAGCTGGAGGAGGTCGATCGCCGCCCCGACCCGATCCGTGGTCCTGGCGACGACCACGTCCGGGAGGTCCGGCCCGTGGCGGCGAGCGTCGAGGAGCTGGCCGACGCGGACCACCGCGCCGGTCGTCGCGAGGAGGCCGTTCGCCCGCATCCACTCGTCGTTGTAGAGCTTCGAGAGGTACGACCGGCCGCCGTCGGGCAGGATCACGACGACGACCGCGTCGCGGACCGCGTCCGGGCCGGCGGCGATGATCCTGCGGGCCTCGTCGAGCACGGCGACGACGGCCGTCCCGCAGGACTCCCCGGCAAGGATCCCCTCCTCGCGGGTGATCCGGCGGGCCATCCGGAACGCGTCGCGATCCGAGACCCGGACCCAGCGGTCGACGACGTCGGGGTCGTGGGTCCCGGGGAAGAAGTCCTCCCCCACACCCTCGGTGAGGTACGGCCGGGCCGTGTCGCCGGACAGGACGCTGCCCTCGGGATCCGCCCCCACGATGGTGATCGACGGGTTCTTCGACTTCAGGTAGTGCCCGATGCCCGAGATCGTGCCGCCGGTCCCGACGCTCGCGACGAGATGGGTGATCCGGCCCTCGGTCTGGTCCCAGAGCTCGGGTCCGGTCGTCCGCTCGTGAGCCGCCGGGTTCTCCATGTTCCAGTACTGGTCCGGCTTGAAGGCCCCGGGGATGTCGCGGGCCAGGCGGGCGGCGACCGAGTAGTAGGACTCGGGCGACTCGGGCTCGACGTTCGTCGGGCAGAGGACGACCTCGGCGCCGTATGCGCGAAGGAGGGCCTGCTTCTCGGGCGACTGCTTGTCGGCCATCACGAAGATGCAGCGGTAGCCCTTCAGCGCCGCCGCGATCGCCAGGCCGTGCCCGGTGTTGCCGGACGTCGGCTCGATGATCGTCCCGCCGGGCCGCAGGAGGCCGGTGCGCTCGGCGGCCTCGATCATCGGCAGCCCGATCCGGTCCTTCACCGAGCCGCCCGGGTTCAGCGCCTCGAGCTTCGCGAGGATGAGCGGCTGGTCCTCGAGCTGGCCCAGGTCGCGAGTGACCCGGGTCAGCCGGACGAGCGGCGTGTTGCCGACGAGGTCGAGGATCGATTCGGCGTACTGCATCGGGCGGAGGATAGCCCGCGACGCCGTCGAGCGAGCGTCGCCCTCGCGGCGCGGGAGCGGGACCTCAGCGCTCGCGCCGCGAGAGGAAGAGCCACGTCAGGCGCCGCAGGCGCCGCGGCCGGGCCGGCCCGTCGACGGTCGCCGGGTAGAGCTCGGTCACCGCCGGCCCGAGGGTGTCGGCGAACCGCTCCGTCAGCCGATGGGCGAGATCCAGCTCCTCTCGGCTGCCGGGGGCCGGGATCCGCCCGTCCCAGGCGTCGCCGAGGAGCTCGGGCACCGAGGTCGGGGGCAGGATCCGGGACGCGAGGCGCTTGCCGAGGTAGAGCTCGTGCGCACCGGCCAGCGCGATCGGGACGATCGGGGCGCCCGTCCGCAGCGCGAGGATCGCCGCCCCCGTCCGGAACGTCCCGAGCCGGTCCGGCGGTCCCGCGACGCCGCCCTCCGGGACGAGGACGAACACGCCCCCGTTCGCGAGCACCGCCCGAGCCG
>DASUMJ010000262.1:0-11630 GCA_036277775.1 Candidatus Limnocylindrales bacterium | reverse complement strand
GCGTGCTTCTCGCTGACGACGGCACTGCCGATCCGGTGGCCCTTGAGCCCGGCCCGATCGATGAGCAGCCCGGCGGCCGGCCCGCCGTCGGGGTTGCGGAAGACGCTCCCCGCCGACGGGAGGCCGAGCGGCTGGTGCGCCTGGCGCCAGCGGCGGATGTCGTCGAGGCGCTCGCGGATGACGTCGGCCGGCTCCGGGCTGAGCCGGAAGGTCGCCCCGAGCACGATCTCGCGCTCCGCGGCCTCCTGATGCTTGAAGCGGCTGTCGCGGTAGGCGAGCCCGAGCTCGGCCGCGGGCAGCCGCGCCTCGCTGCCGTCGGCGAGGAGGACATCCGCCGACTCGAGGATCGCCGCCACGTCGTTGCCGTGGGCGCCGGCGTTGGCCCAGACGGCGCCGCCGACGGTGCCCGGGATCGCAAGCCCGAACTCGAGTCCGGACAGGCCGGCCTTCTGCGTCTCGGTCGCGGCCCGGGCCATCGGGACGCCGGCGGCGGCGACGTACCGGTCGCCCTCGACCCGGCTCTGCTCCGCGCGAACGTGGACGACGAGGCCGCGGATGCCACGGTCCGACACGACGACGTTGCTCCCCCGGCCGAGGATGAACAGCGGGATTCCTCGGCTCCGGGCGAACCGGATGAGCCCGCGCAGCTCGAACCCGTTCCGGGCAGTGGTCAGCAGGTCGGCGCGGCCACCGACGCGCATCGTCGTGAGGTTCGCGAGCGGTGCGTCGCGATCGGCCCGGACGCCGAGCCGCCGGGCGAGCTCGGCCTGGAGCGCGAGCGTGTCGAGGGCGGGCGCCGCGCCGTCGGGAGCCGGCTGGTCGGTCACGCGGAGCCGCCACGGGCGATGCGCTCGACCGTCGGCGCGTCCGGCAGCGGACGTCGCTCGGCGAGGGCCAGGAGGACCTCCGCAACCGCGTCCGCCGCAGCCGGCCGGGCGAGGTCGGACGCGGCCGCGGCCATCCGGGCGTGGGTTGAGGGATCGTCGAGGATCGCCGCGGCCTCGAGGAGCGCCGCGGCGTCGAAGGCCTCGTCCTCCACGAGGCGCGCGGCGCCGGCCTCGGCGAGCCGCAGCGCGTTCGCGCGCTGATGACCCCCGGCAAAGGGGTACGGGACGACGATCATCGGCAGGCCCATCGCCGTGACCTCGGCGAGCGTGGACGACCCGGCCCGGCCGACGACGAGATCGGCCGCCGCGAGGGCCGCGAGCATGTCGTCGCGGAGGAACGGCTCGGGCCGGTACCGGGACCGGATCGCCTCCGGGAGCCGCTCCCGCCCGGCGAGCGCGGCCGCGTAGCCGTCGTCGCCCGTGACGTGGATCAGGTGGTACCGCTCGACGAGTGCCGGCAGCGCCTCGGCGACCGCGGCGTTGAACCGGCGGACCGCCTGGGACCCGCCGAAGACGAGCAGCACGCGGCCGCCGGGCGGGACGCCGAACCGCTCCCGCGCCGCGAGCCGGTCGACGTCCCGGGTCTCGCGGATCGGGGTGCCGGTGTGGAGGCACGGCCGCCGACCGCCGAGCGCCCCGCACGTGGCCTCGAACGACACGGCGATCGCGGTCGCCAGCCGTGCGGTGGCGCGGACGCTCCGACCCGGGATGACGTTGCCCTCCCAGAGCAGGACCGGGATCCGGAGGATCGTGGCGGCGAGGAGGATCGGGATCGCGACGTAGCCGCCGGTCGTGAAGATCGCGGCCGGCCGGTCCCGGGCGAGGATCGCGACGGCCTGCGGCACCGAGAGCGCGAGCCGCGCCGGATCCGCGACGAGGTGGACGTCCCGTTCGACCGTCCGGAGGGACCGGAGGACCAACCGGCGCAGGGGGATGCCGGCCGCTCGGACGATCCGGTCCTCGAGGCCTCGGTGGCCCCCGATCCAGGCGAGCTCAGGCGGCTTCGGGCGGCGACGGAGCGATTCCGCGACGGCGAGGGCCGGGTAGATGTGGCCGCCCGTCCCGCCGCCGGCGATCAGCAGGCGCATCGGTCTCCTGGTTCGTCCGCTCCACCGTCTCCCGCGAGATCGACAGGAGGATGCCGGCAGCGGCGAAGCTGATGATGAGGGACGAGCCGCCCGCGCTGATGAACGGGAGCGTGATCCCGGTCACCGGCAGGAGCGCGACGACGACCCCGATGTTGATGAAGGCCTGGAGGCAGAGCCAGGCGGTGATCCCGACGGCGAGGAGCGCGCCGAACGTGTCGGGTGCGCGGAGCGCCGTCCGGAGTCCGGCCCAGGCGAGGACGACGAAGAGCGCCACGACCCCCGCCGCCCCGATGAACCCGAACTCCTCGCCGATGATCGCGAAGATGAAGTCGTTCCAGGCATTCGGGAGGTAGAGCCCGCCCGCGAGCCGGCTCTCGCCGAGGCCCGAGCCGAAGATCCCGCCGAGCCCGAGCGCGAGGAGGCCCTGGATCGTGTGGAATCCGGCCCCGAGCGGGTCCTGCCACGGGTCGAGGAACGTCCGGATCCGGAGGAGCTGGTACTCGCGCAGCCCGACGACGATCACCGCCAGGACGCCGAGGAGGCCCATCGCCCCGAACTGCCAGAGGCGCGCCCCGGCGACGAAGAACATCGTGAAGGCGGTCGCCGCGATGACCGTCGTCGTCCCGAGGTCCGGCTCCTTGAAGACGAGCGCGATGACCGGGACGGCGATGAGGAGGAACGGGACGGTCCCCGACCGGAAGCTGGCGATCCGCGTCCCGCGCGATGCCATCCAGTGGGCGAGGTAGACGACGAGGGCGAGCTTCGCGATCTCGGCGGGATGGATCGCGGGCAGCGGCCCGATGACGAGCCACCGGGCCGAGCCGCCGACGACCTTGTTGAGGCTCGGGACGAAGACGAGGACGAGGAGGACGACCGCCCCCAGGTAACCGATCAGCGAGACGAGCCGCAGGTAGCGGTAGTCGATCCGCATCGTGACGAGCATCGCGAGCACGCCGAGTGCGGCCCACAGGATCTGCGGTCCGACGATCGCGAGCGTGTCGTCCTGCTGGACGTAGGCCCGCATCGCCGAGGACGAGTAGACCATGAGGATGCCGACCGCGGCGAGCGCCACGACCGCGATGAGGATCGACCAGTCGGGCTGGTGGCGCTCCCGGCGGAGGATGACGTCCGGCCGGGCCGGCACCGCCCCGCGCCGTGCGGCCGGACCATCAACGACCGGAGCTCGTCCCCGGCCGCCGGACCGCGGCCGTTCCAGGCCCGCCGCCCCCCTGTCGCGGGCGCCGGCCCGGGCCGGGCGGAGCGACGGCATGGCCGGCGGCGCGCCGGGCAGCGAGCGCCGGAGGAGGCCCATCAGCGGTTCGCCCCGGGACCCGGCCGGTCGCCGGCCCCGCCACCCGCCCGGACCTCGCTGCCGTCGCCGGACGGGCCGTCGACGGGATCGCCTGCCGCGCCGCCCGTCGCGTCACGGGCCGCGAGGCGCGCCACCGCCGTCTTGAACGCCCGTCCCCGGGCGGCGTAGTCGACGAACATGTCGAAGCTCGCCGCGGCCGGCGAGAGGAGGACCGTGGCCGTCGGTCCGGTGGGACCGGTCCCGGCCTCACCTCGAGTCGCGAGCGCCGCGCGGGCAAGCGCCGTCGCGGTCGCGACGGCGTCGTCGAGGGTCGCCGCCCGCTCGATGCGCGCCAGGCCGGCGCCGCGGAACAGGCCCGCCATCGCGTCGGCGGACTCGCCGATGAGGACGGCCGCGGCCGCGCGCTCCGCGACGACCTCGGCCAGGCCGGACAGGTCGACGCCCTTGTCCCGACCACCGGCGATGAGGACGACCGGCGGCTCGAACGACCGGAGCGCGGCGATGACCGCGTCGGGCTGCGTGCCCTGCGAGTCGTTCACGTACCGGACGCCGTCGGCGACGGCGACGGTCTCGAGGCGATGCTCCACGCCGGTGAACGCGGCCGCGGCCCGCCGGATCGCGTCCGGCGCGACGCCGAACAGGAGTGCCGCGCCCACCGCCGCGAGCGCGTTCGCGACGTTGTGGCGTCCCGGGATCCCGAGCTCGTCGACCGGCAGGATCCGGCCGCCGGGGCCGACCGCCGCGGGACCGCCGCCGACGAGCGGCAGGCGCTGCACCCCGGCCCCCACGATCCAGCCGTCCACGACCCCGACCCCGCCCGGGATCGGGCGGTCGACGCGGTAGAGGAGCGCCGGGGCGGTCCCGAGCCCCGCGTACGCGGCCACGACCGGGTCCTCGGCGTTCAGGACGAGCGCGCCGTCGGGATCGACGAGCTCGGCCAGCCGCCGCTTGACCCGGCGGTACGCCTCGAGCGAGCCGTGCCGGTCGAGGTGATCGGCAGTGACGTTCGTGTAGACGGCCACCGTCGTGCCCCGCGACAGCGTCGGGAGCTGCAGCTCGGACAGCTCCACGACGACCCGGTGCCCGGGCGTCAGCTCCGGCAGCCGCTCGACGAGCGGGATGCCGATGTTCCCGCCGAGGATCGCGGGGTGCGACGGGTCGGCGGCGAGGAGCGCCGCCGTGAGGGCCGAGGTCGTCGTCTTGCCCTTCGTGCCCGTCACGCCCACCGTCGGCGCGGGACAGAGCCGGAGGAAGAGGTCCGGCTCGCTGAGGAGCGCCGGCGCAGCCGGGTCGCCGGCTGCCCGCGCCGCGACGAGGACCGCGAGCTGGGCCCGCAGGCGCGGCTCGGTCGTCGGGTAGTCGGGATTGATCGACGGGGACGTGACGACGAGCGCCGCATGCCGCCAGGTCGTGGCCGGATCGACGTCCGGCCCGAGCCGGAGCGTCACGTGCCGCCCCTCGAGCGCCGCGATCGCCGCTCGCAGCTCCGCCGCCGGCCGGCCGTCGTAGACCGTCACCCTGGCGCCGGCATCGGCGAGGAACCGGGCAGCCGCGATCCCGCTCCGGGCGAAGCCGAGCACCGTCACCGGCCGGCCGCGGAATGCGCCCCCGAGCAGCCCGGCGTGGGTCAGGCCGTCGGGATCGAGCGTCCGGGCGGCCGGGCCGTCGGTCATGACCGGGCTCACCGCAGCTGGTCGATCGAGGCGAGGAAGAGGACCACCCCGAGCAGGCCGGAGAGGATCCCGACGATCCAGAACCGGAGGGTGATCTTCTCCTCGTCCCAGCCCGACAGCTCGAAGTGATGGTGGATCGGCGACATCTTGAAGATCCGCCTGCCCCCGGTCAGCTTGAAGTACGCGACCTGGATGACGACCGATGCCGTCTCGACGACGAAGATCAGGCCGATGAGCGGCAGGACGAGGATCTGGCCCGTGATGAGCGCCGTCACGGCCAGCGTCGCGCCGAGGGCGAGCGATCCGGAATCGCCCATGATCACCTGGGCCGGGTGGACGTTGAACCACAGGAATCCGAGGAGCGTGCCGATGATGAGCGCGCAGAGGAGCGCCAGGTTCGGCTGGGTCGGCTGGTTCAGCAGCGCGATGAGCATGAACGCGACGAAGGCGAAGATGAGGGTCCCGCCGGCCAGGCCGTCGAGGCCATCGGTGATGTTCACGCCGTTCGACGCCGCGACGATCGCGAACGCGGCGAACAAGATGAAAATCCACGGATCGATCGCCACCGCGCCGATGAACGGGACGGCGATCTGGTCGATCTCGTACGTCGACTGGATCGAGTAGGCCGCAACGCCGGCCACGACGACGAGCCAGAGCATCTTCTGACGGGCCCGGATCCCCTCGCCGGTCCGGACGTTCAGGTAGTCGTCGAAGGCCCCGAGGAGCCCGACGAGGACGAGCGTTGCAAGCGGCGCGATGATGCCCCGCTCCGGCGGCCCGCGGAAGACGTAGTAGAGCGCGACGACGATCACGATGACGAGGAGGCCGCCCATCGTCGGGACGCCCTCCTTGACGAGGTGGCTCTCGGGGCCTTCGCGGCGGATCCGCTTCCCGAAGCCGATGACCCGCAGGAGCCGGATGTACGACGGCATGAGGATGACGACGAGGGCGAACGCGAGGAGCAGCCCCTGGATGAGCTCGACGGTCATCGGCGGGTCTCCCCACCGAACGTCGACACGAGGGCGTCGACGAGGACCTCGAGCTCGATGCCGCGGGACGCCTTGACGAGGACGACGTCGCCCGGCCGGAGGAGATCGCCGAGACGGTCGGCGGCTTCCTCTCGATCCGCGGCCCTGACGATCCGGTCGGGCGGCAGGCCCGCCTCGAGGGCCCCGTCCGCGATCCTCGCAGCCCCGGCGCCGACGACGCAGAGCAGGGCGCACGTCCCCGCGGCCACGCGCCCCACGTCGAAGTGGCCGGCATCGGCTGCCTCGCCGAGCTCCAGCATCTCGCCGAGGACCGCGACCCGCCGGCCCGGCAGGCCCGCCAGGAGATCGAGCGCGGCTGCGACGGACGTCGGCGAGGCGTTGTAGGCGTCGTCGACGATCGTGATCGGACCGGCGCGCAGGACCTGTCCGCGATGCGGCGCCGACCAGCCGGCGGCGAGCCCGCGGACGATGCCGTCGGGCGTCATGCCGGCGGCCGTGCCGACGGCGGCGGCGGCGAGGGCGTTGTGGACCGACAGCCGGCCGAGGGCGGGGATCCGGGCGGGGAACCGCCGGGCCGGCGCGCCCGCGTCGGCCGGCGGCAGCCGGAGCGTGAAGCGCATCCCGTCGAGCCCGGCGGAGGCGACGTCCCCGGCCCCGACGTCGGCGTCCTCGGCGAACCCGTAGGTCATCGAGCGGGCCGGTGTCCGGGCGGCCATCCGGCGGACCCGCGCGTCGTCCGCGTTGAGGACCGCGACACCGTCGGCGGGAAGCGCCTCGACGAGCTCGGCCTTCGCATCCTCGATCGCATCGAGGCTCCCGATCCGGCTGAGGTGGACGCCGAGGACCGCGGTCACGACCCCGATGTGCGGGCGGCCGATGCGGGCCAGGTCGCGGATCTCGCCGCCGACGTACATTCCCATCTCGAGGACCGCGGCCTCGTGCTCAGGCCCGAGCCGGAGGACGGTCAGCGGCAGGCCGACCTCGTTGTTCTGGTTGCCCTCGTTCTTGAGCGTCGGCCGATCGCCGGCGAGGACCGTGGCGACCGCCTCCTTCGTCGAGGTCTTCGCGATGCTCCCGGTGACGCCGACGACGAGCGGGTCGAACCGGGTTCGCCAGCCGGCGGCGATCGCGTGGAGACCCCGGAGCGTGTCCGGGACCAGGATCACGGTCAGGTCGCCGAGCGCGTCGAGCGCGGCGGGCGACGGGGCGGCCGAAACGAGCAGGGCCGCCGCGCCGGCGCGTGCCGCATCCTCGATGAAGCCGTGCCCGTCCGTGCGTTCGCCGGAGAGCGCCACGAAGAGCTGGCCCGGCTCGACCAGTCGCGAATCGACCGCGGCGCCCCGGACGGGACGGGACGAGGTGCGGAGGAGGCGGCCGCCGGTGAGGGCAGCGAGCTCGCCGGCGGCCAGCCCGGGCGCGGCGGCCACCGGACCACCGCCGGCACGGGCGGGGACGTCGCGATGGCGCGGCGACGGCCGGTCGTCGGTCACGGCGCGAAGTGTCGCACAGGGTCCGGCCCGCGCGGTCGCGACGGCGGCGGTCACCCGTGGACCTTGGCGACCGGGACCTCCTGGACGGGGAGCTCGGGCAGGAGGCCCGGGATGCTGACGGCGTCGGTGGCGATCCGACGGAAGAGCTCGAACGACATCACGGGCATCTCCAGCTGGCCGACCCGTCTGACGTTCGGCGTGCCCTCGTTGATCCGCACCGCGATGACGAGATCGGGCCGGCCGGTCTGCCGGCCGACGTAGCCGATGAACGAGAAGTTGAAGACGCCGGTCTTCCAGTTGCCGATGTCGGTGTCCCAGATCTGGGCGGTTCCGGTCTTGCCCCCGACGAAGTAGCCGGGGATGAGCGTCCGATCCCGGTAGAACGGGACCGTCGCCACGACGTGGTGCATGAGCTGGACGAGGTCCGGGCTGAGGGCCGGGTCGAGGACCGTGCCCCGCGCGGCGACCGTCGTCGGCGTCCCGTCGATCGCGCCGACGACGTGCGGCGTCACGAGCGTCCCGCCGTTGACCATCGCGGCGTAGGCGACGGCGAGCTGGAGCGGCGTGACCGCCACGCCCTGGCCGAACGAGCCGTTCGCGATGTCGATCTCGCGCCACGGGGTGGATCCGGGGTCGTTGAGGATGCCGCCGACCTCGCCGGCGATGTCGACCCCGGTGCGGGTCCCGAAGCCGAGCCGGCGCCAGGTGTCGAAGAGCACGGTCGAGGCGGCGTCGAGGGTCGGCGCCAGCCCGAGGGCGACCTTCGCCGCGACGACGTTCCGCGACCACGCGATGGCGTCCTCGAACGACATGACGCCCATCGCCCGCCGGTCGGCGTCGTCGATCTTCGTCCGGCCGCCGTCGAGGCGAAGGGTCCCGACGTCGTCGATCTCGGTGTCCATCGCGACCGTCCCCGTCTCGAGGCCGGCGACGACGGTGAGCATCTTGAAGACCGAGCCCGGCTCGTAGACCTCGGCGACGACCGGGTCGATGAAGCGGCCCGGGTCGGTGGCCGCGACGGACGCGTAGTCGTTCGCGTCGTACGACGGGTAGGTCGCCTCGGCCAGGATCGCGCCGGTGTAGGGGTCGATGACCACTGCCGAGACGCTCTTCGCGCGGTCGGCGACCCAGGCCGACATGACCTCCTGCTCGAGCGCCAGCTGGAGGCCCGCGTCGACGGTCAGGCTGAGGTCCGCGCCGGCGACGCCGGCGTCGACCGTGTGCTGGGTCTCGATGACCGGCCGGCCGTTCGCGTCGCGATCGGATTCGACGATCGCGGGCGTGCCCGCGAGGAGCTCCTGGTAGTGCTGCTCGATGCCGTACTGGCCCGTGCCCTCTCGATTGACGAAGCCGAGCAGGTGCGCGGCGAGCGACGTCTCGGGACCGCCGCCGGATTGCGGGTAGACGCGGACCGACTCGCTCTCGAACGCCACCGCCGGGATCCGTGCCGCCGTGACGCGGGCGCGGATCGCCTCCGACGCCTCCGGCACGAGGTCGCGCAGGACGACGACGTACGACCGGTCCGCCGCAAGCCGGCCGGCGACCGTGGCTCGGGCGGCCTCGTCGAGGCCGAGCTCGTCGGCGAGGATCGCGATGAGCGCCTCGCGTTGCTCGCTGCCGAGACGCTTCGGATCGGCGACGAGCCGGTGCCGCGTGACCGTCTGGGCGAGGATGATCGTCCCGCTCCGGTCGTAGATCGCGCCGCGCTGGGCGGGAACCTCGGCCCGGAGGTAGATCTGGCGGTGGGCGGCCGCGGCGAGATCGTCGCGACGGGCGATCTGCCACCAGCCGAGGCGCGCGACCAGCGCCCCTGCCGCGATGACGAACGCGATGAGCAGGAACAGCAGGCGGCCGCGCGAATCCGTCCGGCCCAGCATCTCGACGACCCGCCTCAGCCCGGCGTCAGCGAGCCGGGACGATCAGGGGCGCGTCGAGCTGGCCGAGGCCGCTGTCGAGGCCGAGCTTCCGGACCGCGGGCTCCGCTCCCAGCCGGCCGATGTCGGAACGCAGCTCGCGCCGCTGGGCGTCGAGCCGCTCGTACTCCGAGTTCAGTCGGACGATGTCGTAGCTCGTGGCCGCGACGCGGACGCTCTGCGACAGCGACAGGAAGGCGAGCGTGAACGCGACGACGATCGCGGCAAGGACCGTGCCGACCCGCGTGGGCCGGCCGGCGAGCACGAGCCCGCCGCTGGCCGGTCGCCGCCGTCGGCCGACGAGCGGCGCGGTGTCGAGGTCGAGCGTGGGCCGCGGGAGCTCGAATCCACGACGGCGCGCGCCCTGGTAGGCAGCCATCAGTCGACGAAGCCGAACCGCAGGCGAGGCGTCCGCGGGTCCAGGAAGGAGAGCGGGTCGGCCTGGACGTCGGCCGACTCGGCCCAGTTCGCCTCGGGTCGGCCGCGATCCGCGCGCCGCTCGGAGCGCTCGTGGAGCTCGTGCTGGCGTCGGCCGTAGCTTCGTCGCCGGCTGGCCTGGTGGCGCTTGCTCATGTCGGGACTCCTCCTTCCCTACTGGCGTCCGGCGGTCCTCCCCGCCGGTCCGTCACGCGATGGCTAGGCGGCGAGACGTTCGGCAGCCCGGAGCCGCGCGCTCCGGGCCCGTGGATTGGCCTGGATCTCGGCCTCGCCGGGGACGAGGCCCTTGCTGGTCAGGAGTCGCAGCCGCGGCGCGCGGCCGCAGACGCAGACGGGCACCTCCGGCGGGCAGACGCAGCCCCGCCGCTCGGCCTGGAAGAACCGCTTCACGATCCGGTCCTCGAGCGAGTGGTAGCTGAGGACGACGAGGCGGCCGCCCGGCCGGAGCAGGTCGAGCGCCGCGGCGAGCCCGGTCTCGAGGGCCTCGAGCTCCTCGTTCACCGCGATCCGGAGCGCCTGGAAGACGCGGGTTGCCGGGTGGACGCGGCGCCGGCCCGGGGCCCGCGACGGCGCGACACGCTCGACGAGCCCGGCCAGCTCCTCGGCGGTCCGGATCGGGGCGACGCGGCGAGCCTCCACGACGGCCCGCGCGATCCGGCCGGCATACGGCTCCTCGCCGTACCTCCGGAAGAGGGCGGCGAGCTCGACCGCGTCGAGCGTCGCGAGGAGCTCCGCGGCGGGCATCCCCCGACCGGTGTCGAAGCGCATGTCGAGCGGGCCGCCGGTCCGGAAGCCGAAACCCCGATCGCCGTCGGCGAGCTGGAAGCTCGACAGTCCCAGGTCGAAGAGGCAGCCGTCGACGGCCCCGAAGCCCTCGGCCGGGGCGACCTCGGCGAGCTCGCGGAAGTTCGCCCGTCGCAGCCGCAGGCGGTCGCCGAAGCGCGGCTCGAGGCGCGACCGGACTCTGGCGATGGCCGCCCCATCGGCGTCGAGACCGAGGAGGCGGCCATCAGGGTCGGTCGCCCCCAGGATCCGCTCGGTGTGCCCACCGCCGCCGACCGTGGCGTCGATCTGAAGGCTGCCGGGAGCAGGCGCGAGCATCGTCACGACCTCCTCCACCAGCACCGGAAGGTGCCCATCCTTCATCGCTCCCCCACGGCCGGTCGCCGGATCCCGAGCGGAACCTGGAAACGCATCTGGTCGGCCTAGATCCCGAGGCCCTGGATGGCCTCGGCGAAGGCCTGCGGGTCGTCCATCGCGCGGCGGTACGCCGCCCACGTGGCCGGGACCCAGATCTCGGCGTGGTCCCGGGCACCGACGACGACCGCGTCGGACTCGAGGCCGATGCCCTCGCGGAGGTAGGCCGGCAGCAGGACCCGCCCCTGGCGGTCGAGCTCGGCCTCCGTCGCGCCGGCGAAGATGCTCCGGCCGAAGAGGCGGGCCGAGGCGTCGGTGATCGGCAGTGCCGCGATCAGGTCGGAGAGGGCCGCCCAGCCGGCACGCGTGTGGATCGCGAGGCAGCCGTCGATCCAGCGGGAGACCACGGCCCCGCCGTCGAGCTGGATGCGGAAGCGCGACGGGACGGCGAGACGCCCCTTGTCGTCCACCGTGTGCCGGTACTCGCCGGTGAACACCTGTCGGGTAACCCCAGGGTCGAGAGGTTTCGACGGGCCCGCGGCGGCGGCCGCGAGCCCGTCATTGCAGTCGCGGAGGTCCCGGTGTGCCCGTCCGGTCGTCCGCTGATGGCGCCGGGGCTCGGAGTGGTTCCCCACTTCTCCCCACTTTGCGCCACTGCGGGCATCATAGCGCGCCCGAGGAGGGCGTCAACAGGCAATTTCGC
>DASUMJ010000261.1:0-9391 GCA_036277775.1 Candidatus Limnocylindrales bacterium | reverse complement strand
GGACGCGATCGTCATCGGCGACCGCCTCGTCCGCGACGACCTGTTCACGAGCATCCACATCGAGAAGCACGAGATCGAGTCCCGCGACACGAAGCTCGGGCCCGAGGAGATCACCCGGGACATCCCGAACGTCGGCGAGGAGTCCCTCAAGGACCTCGACGAGGAGGGCGTCGTCTACATCGGGGCGGAGGTCCGGCCCGGCGACATCCTCGTCGGCAAGATCACGCCGAAGGGCGAGACGGAGCTGACCGCGGAGGAGCGCCTCCTCCGGGCGATCTTCGGCGAGAAGGCCCGCGAGGTGAAGGACAGCTCCCTTCGCCTGCCCCACGGCGAGCGCGGCAAGGTCGTCGAGATCCGCGAGTTCAGCCGCGACAACAACGACGATCTCCAGCCCGGCGTCAACCGGCTGGTCCGGGTCGCCGTGGCCCAGAAGCGGAAGATCTCGGTCGGCGACAAGATGGCCGGCCGCCACGGCAACAAGGGCGTGATCGCGAAGATCCTGCCCTCGGAGGACATGCCGTTCCTGCCCGACGGGACGCCCGTCGACATCATCCTGAACCCGCTCGGCGTCCCGAGCCGGATGAACATCGGCCAGATCCTCGAGACCCACCTCGGCTGGGCGCTCCACGCCAAGGGCGAGACCGCGGCAACCGCGGTCTTCGACGGGGCGACCGAGGAGCAGATCCGGGGCGAGCTCAAGGAGGCCCGCCACCAGGTCTACGGCGTCGAGATGGCGCTGCCGGAGGACGGCAAGATCGAGCTTCGCGACGGGCGGACCGGCGAGAAGTTCGACCGCCCGATCACGGTCGGCTACATCTACATGCTGAAGCTCCACCACCTCGTCGAGGACAAGATCCACGCCCGGTCCACGGGCCCGTACAGCCTCATCACCCAGCAGCCCCTCGGCGGCAAGGCCCAGTTCGGCGGCCAGCGGTTCGGCGAGATGGAGGTCTGGGCGCTCGAGGCCTACGGCGCGGCGAACATCCTCCAGGAGCTCCTGACGGTGAAGTCCGACGACGTCCTGGGCCGCGTCCAGACGTACGAGGCCATCGTCAAGGGCGAGGAGATCCAGCCGCCGCGCGTCCCGGAGTCGTTCAAGGTCCTCATCAAGGAGCTCCGGAGCCTCGGCCTCAACGCCGAGATCCTCGATCCGAACGACGAGGAGATCCCGCTCGCCGAGGACGACGCCTCGGGCTACCTGCTCCCCGATCTCGGCGGGATCAACCTCGCCGGGTTCGAGGACTAGTCGCCAACCTTCACGAACAACACGCGTCTGCGGGTCCCGGCCGGCCCGCCGACGCTCGCACCAGGACCGGATCGCGCCGCTGATGCCAGGCGGCGGCGCGGAGGAGAATGATGCTCGAGGTCAACAACTTCAACGCGATTCGCATCTCGCTCGCCAGCCCGGACCAGATCCGGGAGTGGTCGAAGGGCGAGGTGACGAAGCCGGAGACGATCAACTACCGCACGCTCAAGCCGGAGAAGGACGGCCTCTTCGACGAGCGCATCTTCGGTCCCACGAAGGACTGGGAGTGCTACTGCGGCAAGTACAAGCGGATCCGGTACAAGGGCATCATCTGCGACAAGTGCGGCGTCGAGGTCACGCGCTCGAAGGTCCGCCGCGAGCGGATGGGCCACATCCAGCTCGCCAGCCCCGTCAGCCACATCTGGTACTTCAAGGGCACGCCGTCGCGCCTCGGCATCCTCCTCGACATCAGCCCGCGCAACCTGGAGCGCATCCTCTACTTCGCCCTCTACATCGTCACGAGCGTCGACGAGGAGGCACGCCGTCGTCTCCTCGCGAACATCGAGGAAGAGGCGTCCGGCCGGGGCGGCAAGTCCGGCCAGGCCCTCGGCGAGCTCGAGGACGAGCTGCGCTCGAACCTCAACCGCCACAAGGACGAGCTCACCGCCCAGCTCGCGACGACGAAGGAGGAGCTCGAGACCCAGCGTGCCGCCCGGACCGAGGAGATCGCCGTCGCGGCCCAGGCCGTCGAGGCAGCGCTGAAGGACCTGAAGTCCGGCGCGGCCGAGGAGACGATCGTCTTCGCCCCGACCGGCGAGGTCATCGTCGCCGCGGGCGAGAAGGGCGGCAAAGACGCCGTCGCGCGCCTCCGCAAGGTCGTCTCGGCCGAGACCGAGCGAGTCACCGAGGAGATCCAGGGTCGCGAGCGCGACGAGGCTGCGGCCGTCGACCAGAAGGTCGCCGACCTCCGCGCCGCGATGGACGACACCCTCCGGGCCGAGCGCGAGAAGCTCGCCGAGCAGGCCCAGGGCACCAAGGAAGAGCTCAAGCGCGTCCGCGACGAGCTCGAGGCGATCAAGCCGCTGATGACCATCGGCGAGACCGAGTATCGCCAGCTCGACGAGCGCTTCAACCAGGCCGGCAAGGGCCGCCTGTTCACCGCCGGCATGGGCGCCGAGGCGGTCCGCGACATCATCAGCCGGATGGACCTCGAGGAGCTCGCCCGGACGCTCCACGTGGAGGTCCGGACCAGCTCGGGCCAGCGTCGCAAGAAGGCGATCAAGCGGCTCCGGCTCATCGAGGCGTTCCGCCGCTCCGGCACGCGACCCGAGTGGATGATCCTCTCGGTCCTGCCGGTCATCCCGCCGGACCTGCGACCCATGGTCCAGCTCGACGGCGGCCGCTTCGCGACCTCCGACCTCAACGACCTCTACCGGCGCGTCATCAACCGGAACAACCGCCTCAAGCGGCTCCTGGAGCTCGGCGCGCCCGAGATCATCATCCGCAACGAGAAGCGGATGCTCCAGGAGGCCTGCGACGCGCTCATCGACAACGGCCGTCGCGGCCGGGCGATTGCCGGTACCGGCAACCACCGCCTGAAGAGCCTGTCCGACATGCTGAAGGGCAAGCAGGGCCGGTTCCGCCAGAACCTCCTCGGCAAGCGCGTCGACTACTCCGGCCGCTCGGTCATCGTCGTCGGGCCGGAGCTCAAGCTCCACCAGTGCGGCCTGCCGAAGAAGATGGCCCTCGAGCTCTTCAAGCCGTTCGTCATGCGGCAGCTCGTCGAGAAGGGCTTCGCCCACAACATCAAGAGCGCGAAGCGGATCGTCGAGCGCGTCCGGCCCGAGGTCTGGGACGTCCTCGAAGAGGTCATCAAGGACCACCCGGTCCTCCTGAACCGGGCCCCGACGCTCCACCGCCTCGGCATCCAGGCGTTCATGCCGGTCCTCGTCGAGGGCTCGGCGATCCAGATCCATCCGCTCGTCTGCACGGCGTTCAACGCCGACTTCGACGGCGACCAGATGGCGGTCCACGTGCCGCTCTCCTCGGCCGCCCAGGAAGAGGCGCGGACGATGATGCTGTCGACCGCGAACCTCCTGTCGCCGGCCGACGGCAGCCCCGTCGTGGCCCCGACCCAGGACATGGTCCTCGGCTGCTACTACCTGACGATGGAGCGGGACGTCACCCCCGGCCACGTCCGGAGCTTCGCCGACGAGGACGAGGCGCTCTACGCCTACGAGCTCACCCACCGCGGCCTCGACAGCGGCAGCGGCCGCCGGTCGATCGTGGACGGCGAATCGACCCGCGTCGAGGAGCTCGTGACCCGGGTGACCCTGCACGAGCCGATCGACGTGACGGTCCGCGCCTGGGACGAGGAGGCTGGCGAGCTTCGCGAGAAGCGCGAACGGACCACCGTCGGGCGGATCATCTTCAACGGCATCGTCCCGGAGCGGCTCCGGTTCGCGAACCAGACGATGAAGCGCTCCGAGCTGAAGCGGCTCGTGGACGAGTGCTACCGGCTCCTCGGGCCCGAGGAGACGGCCGAGCTCGTCGACGGGATCAAGACCGTCGGCTTCCAGTTCGCGACCCGCGGCGGGATGACGATCGGCCTCTGGGACATCGTCACGCCGGTCGACAAGGGCACCCGCCTCGACGCGACCGACAAGGCCGTCGCCGGCATCGACACCCAGTTCCAGAAGGGCCTCATCACCGAGGACGAGCGCTACGAGCAGGTCGTCGAGCTCTGGCAGCGGACGACGAAGGACGTCTCCGACGCGATGATGTCGACCCTGCCCGAGGACAACGCCCTCCGGATGATGACCGACTCCGGCGCCCGAGGGAACAAGGGCAACATCGGCCAGCTCGGCGCGATGCGCGGGCTCATGGCCGACCCGTCGGGGCGGATCATCGACGTCCCCGTGCGGAGCAACTTCCGCGAGGGGATGTCGGTCCTCGAGTACTTCATCTCGACCCACGGCGCCCGCAAGGGCCTCGCCGACACGGCCCTCCGCACCGCGGACTCGGGCTACCTGACCCGGCGCCTCGTCGACGTGGCCCAGGACGTCATCACCCGTGACGACGACTGCGGCACGGAGGAGGGGAGCTGGATCACGGCGGTCGACACCGCCGACATGACCGGCGCGTCGTGGCCCGCCACGGACGACGGCACGCGGGCGCAGGTCCGCGAGGAGTACCGGAAGCGGCTCGTCGGCCGGCTGTCGGCGGCGCCGATGCCCGACCCGCGGTCGAAGGCCAAGAACCCGCCGCTCCTGGTCGACCGGAACGAGCTCATCACCGAGGAGATCTCGTCCGCGATCGAGGCGGCCGGGATCGACGAAGTCCTCGTCCGCTCACCCCTCACCTGCGAGGCCCGCTATGGGGTCTGCCGCCGGTGCTACGGCCGCAACCTCGCCACCGGCGAGGCGGTCGGGGTCGGCGAGGCGGTCGGGATCATCGCCGCCCAGTCGATCGGCGAGCCCGGTACGCAGCTGACGATGCGGACGTTCCACACCGGCGGCGTCGCCGGGCTGGACATCACCGCCGGCCTGCCGCGCGTCGAGGAGCTGTTCGAGGCCCGGGTGCCCAAGGGCAAGGCCGAGATCAGCCACATCGACGGCGCGGTCTCGATCCTCCGCTCGGACGCCGGGACGAAGGTCAAGGTGACGAGCCGGGAGTCGTACGACACCGCGATCGCGGTGTCGAAGGACGCCGAGCTGCTCGCCGCGAGCGGCGATCTCGTCGAGGCCGGCCAGGTCATCGCCCGGACCACGGGCGACTCGCCCCTCGAAGTCACGTCGCCCGTGCGCGGCTTCCTCGCCCGAACCGACGACGGGCTCGTCGTCCGGGCCGAGGATGTCGTGGAGCGCGAGTACGGGATCCCGCACAACGCCCGGCTCCTCGTCGAGGACGCCCAGGAGGTGCGGGCCGGCGACGCGATCACCGACGGCCCGATCAACCCGCAGGAGTACCTCGACACCCGCGGTCGGGACGCCGTCCAGCGCTACCTGGTGAAGGAGGTCCAGAAGGTCTACCGGAGCCAGGGCGTCACGATCAACGACAAGCACATCGAGATCATCGTCCGGCAGATGCTCCGGAAGGTCCGGATCGACCAGCCGGGCGACAGCGAGCTGCTCCCGACGGAGCTGATCGACCGCCTCGACTTCGAGGAGGTCAACAACCGCGTCCTCGCGGAGGGCGGCGAGCCGGCGACGGCCCAGACCGTGCTCCTCGGCGTGACGAAGGCGTCGCTGAACACCTCGAGCTTCCTTGCCGCGGCGTCCTTCCAGGAGACGACCCGGGTGCTCACCGAGGCGGCCATCAACGGCGCCAAGGACCACCTGATCGGCCTCAAGGAGAACGTCATCATCGGCAAGCTCATCCCGGCCGGGTCCGGGGCGCCTGCCAACCTCGCGGCCCGCAAGGAGCGCGAGCGCCGGGCGGCCCTCGAGGCCCTCGCCGGCGAGGCGCTCGAGGAGGGCGGGGAGGCCTACAACCCGTTCCTCGAGGAGGGTGCCGGCCGGCCGGCGGACGACGACGCGGCGGGCCTGGCCCGCGCGGCGACGATCGCCGGTTCCGACGACGACGAGTTCAATCCATTCCTGACGGAGGCGGGCTCGGCCGAGGACGACATCGACCCCGACCGCAACCCGCTCCTCCAGGGCGAGGCGGAGACGGCCGACAAGGCCTGAACCACGTCCGCCGGGCCCCGGGTCGCCGGGGTCCCGGCGGAACGCGCCGCCGAACGCGGCCGAACCGCGCTCACGTTTGACACACGTTCGGGCCGATTGCTACACTCCGCGATCGTGGCTCCGGAAGGAGGCGCTCGTCGGACGCGTCCGCAGACGTCCCGCCAACGAGCCCGCCGGAGCCTCCATCGATGGATGGAAAGGGTCCTTTCGCGAGGGTCCCGGACCCCGCAAACACGGACCCGCGGTCCCCCGACCGCCATTGACCGACGAACCGAAAGGAGCAGCGTCTTCGTGCCGACGATCAGCCAGCTCGTGCGCCACGGGCGTAAGGCCAAGATCCAGAAGATCAAGGCCCCCGCGATGCGCAAGAACTGGAACAGCCTGCGGCAGCGCCAGGTCCCGATTCCGGGCGCGCCCCAGCGTCGCGGCGTCTGCCTCCAGGTCCGGACGATGACGCCGAAGAAGCCGAACTCGGCGCTTCGGAAGATCGCGCGCGTGCGCCTGACGAACCAGATGGAGGTCACGGCCTACATCCCGGGGATCGGCCACAACCTCCAGGAGCACTCGGTCGTGCTCGTCCGCGGCGGTCGCGTCCGCGACCTCCCGTCGGTGAAGTACCACATCATCCGGGGCGCGCTCGACGCGGCCGGCGTCCGTGATCGCAAGCAGGGCCGCAGCAAGTACGGTGCCAAGGCCACGCCGGCGATCGGAGGGAAGCGCTGATGCCGCGTCGCGCCAGCACTCCCCGCAAGTCGAAGTACGAGCAGATCCCCGCGAACCGGACCACCGCCCGGTTCCACGCCAAGCTCATGAAGGAAGGCAAGAAGAACCTCGCGGAGCGGATCCTCCGCCAGGCCCTTGCCCGGGCCGAGTTCCAGTCGAAGCGCCCCGGCCTCGAGGTCCTCGAGGCGGCGCTCCGGAACGCGACCCCGATCATCGAGGTCAAGCCGCGCCGCGTCGGCGGGGCGACCTACCAGGTCCCCGTCGAGATCCGCGGCGACCGCCGCCTGTCGCTCGGCGTCCGCTGGCTCGTCCAGTCCGCCCGCAAGCGGAACGGCAAGAGCATGAGCGAGAAGCTCGCGGCCGAGTTCGTGGACGCCATGAACGGCCTCGGCGCCGCGGTCAAGCGCCGCGAGGACACGCACAAGATGGCGGAGGCCAACAAGGCCTTCAGCCATTTCAAGTGGTAACCCCGGGAAGGTATTGATCGTGGCACGTCAGGTTCCGCTCGCGAGAACGCGGAACATCGGAATCATCGCCCATATCGACGCGGGGAAGACCACCGTCACCGAGCGGATCCTTTTCTATACCAAGAAGATCTACAAGCTCGGCGAGGTCCATGAGGGCGCGGCCACAATGGACTGGATGCCCCAGGAGCAGGAGCGCGGCATCACGATCACCGCCGCGGCAACGACCTGCTACTGGAACGACCACCGCATCAACATTATCGATACGCCCGGGCACGTGGACTTCACGGTCGAGGTCGAGCGGAGCCTCCGGGTGCTCGATGGCGCGGTCGTCGTCTTCGACGGCGTGGCCGGTGTGGAGCCCCAGTCCGAGACCGTCTGGCGCCAGGCCGACCGCTACTCGGTGCCGCGGATCTGCTTCATCAACAAGCTCGATCGGACCGGCGCTGACTTCTGGCGCTGCGTCGAGATGATCGTCGATCGCCTCGGCGCCCGGCCCGTGCCGATCCAGATCCCGATCGGGTCCGAGGACACCTTCGAGGGCGTCATCGACCTCGTCGAGATGCAGGCGATCCTCTACCGCGACGACCTCGGCAGCAAGATCGACGTCGTCGCCATCCCGGAGCACCTCCTGGCCGAGGCCGCGAAGCATCGCGAGGCGATGATCGAGGCCGTCGCCGAGGCCGACGATGCGCTGACCCACAAGTACCTCGAGGGCGAGGACCTGACGGTCGACGAGATCCGCCACGGCCTCCGCCTCGGGACCCTCCAGTCGAAGTTCGTCCCGGTGCTCACCGGCTCGGCCCTCAAGAACAAGGGTGTCCAGCCGATGCTCGACGCCGTCGTCCACTACCTCCCGTCGCCCCTCGACGTCCCGCCGACCATCGGGCTCAAGCCCGGCACGGACGAGGAGCTCCTCCGGACGGTCGACGACAAGGAGCCCTTCTCGGCCCTCGCCTTCAAGATCGCGGCGGACCCGTTCGTCGGGAAGCTGGCGTTCTTCCGGGTCTACTCGGGGACGCTCAAGGCCGGCTCGTACGTGCTGAACACGGCGAAGGGCAAGAAGGAGCGGGTCGGGCGCATCCTCCAGATGCACGCCAACCATCGCGAGGAGATCGACGAGGCCTACGCCGGCGACATCGCCGCGATCGTCGGGCTCAAGGACACCTACACCGGCGACACCCTCTCCGATCCGGAGCACCCGATCCTCCTCGAGACGATCTCCTTCCCGGAGCCCGTCATCGAGGTCAAGATCGAGCCGAAGACGAAGGCCGACCAGGACAAGATGGGCATCGCCCTCCAGCGGCTGGCCGAGGAGGACCCGACCTTCCGGGTCAAGACGGACCCCGAGAGCGGCGAGACGCTCATCGCCGGGATGGGCGAGCTCCACCTCGACGTCCTCGTCGACCGGATGGTCCGCGAGTTCAAGGTCGCAGCGAACGTCGGCCGGCCGCAGGTCTCCTACCGCGAGACGATCCGGCGAAACGCTGAGGGCAACGGCCGCTTCGTCCGCCAGACCGGCGGCAAGGGCCAGTACGGCCACGTCATCCTGACCCTCGAGCCGAACACCACCGGCGCTGGCTACGAGTTCGTCGACAAGATCGTCGGCGGCACCATCCCGCGCGAGTACATGCGGGCCGTGGAGCACGGCATCCGCGAGACCCTCGAGACCGGCGTCTACGCCGGCTACCCGATGGTCGACGTCCGGACGATCGTCCACGACGGCTCGTACCACGAGGTCGACTCGTCCGAGATGGCGTTCAAGATCGCCGCCTCGATGGCGGTCAAGGACGCCGTCGAGAAGGCGAGCCCCACGATCCTCGAGCCGATGATGCGGGTCGAGGTGACGATGCCCGAAGCGTTCATGGGCGACGTCATCGGCGACCTCAACAGTCGGCGGGGACACCTCGAGGGCAGCGAGGCCCGCGGCTCGACCACGGTCGTCCGCGCGGCCGTGCCGCTCGCGGAGATGTTCGGCTATGCCACGGACCTGCGGTCGATGACCCAGGGCCGGGCGAGCTACTCGATGGAGTTGTCGCACTACGCCGAGGTCCCGGGCAATCTCGCCCAGGAGCTCGTCGCCAAGTCACGAGTTTCCTAAGCGGTCCGGACCGAGGAGCAGCCCACGATGGCCAAGAAGAAGTTCGAGCGCACCAAGCCGCACGTGAACATCGGCACGATCGGCCACATCGACCATGGCAAGACGAGCCTGACGGCGGCGATCACGAAGTACCTGGCCCTGAAGGGCGAGGCCGAGTATCGGGCCTTCG
>DASUMJ010000260.1:0-8061 GCA_036277775.1 Candidatus Limnocylindrales bacterium | reverse complement strand
CCTGCTTCGCGGTGAGTCGATCTACTCGGCTCGCCAGCTGGCCGGCCCGTACACACCGCAGGGCCAGGACGGCTTCCTCTACCCGCCGCCGCTCGCCGCGTTCGCCCTCCTGTTCCACCAGCCGTGGCAGGTCTGGAGCCTGCTGGCGCCCGGCGACTACCGCGCGGCGGCATGGGCCTGGACCGCGCTCGGGGCGCTCGTCCTCTTCACGACGGTCTTCGCGATCGCCCGGGAGGAGGGCCTCGTGGAGCGGGTCCGGAGGTCCACGGGCCTGGGGCCGTGGATCCTCCTCGCCGCGGCGATCGGGTTCCCGCCGGTCATCGGCGAGCTCGTGCTCGGCAACGTCCACCTGCTCCTGCTCGGGCTCCTCGGGCTCGCCTGGCTCGGCGTCCGGAGCGGCACGACGCGCGGCGAGCGGGTCGCGGGGCTCGCGGTCGGCGTCGCCGCGATCATCAAGGTCTTCCCGGGTCTCCTCCTCCTGTGGTTCATCCTGACCCGCCGATGGCAGGGCGCGGCGTTCGTCGTCGTCGGCGTGATCGGCGCGACGCTCGTCACGCTGCCGTTCACCGGCACTGCCCCGTGGTTCGACTACCCGACGGTCCTCGCCAACCTCGGGGCGCCCCGCGACACGACCGACACGCTCGCCCCGACCGTCTGGCTGGCCGAGCTCGTCGACTTCACCGCCGCACGCGTGATCGTCACGGTCATCGCGCTCGCGCTCGTTGCCTGGTCGGCGCTCCGCTCGAACGCCCGGATGAGCTTCACCGTCGCGGTCATGGCCTCGATCCTCGTCGCGCCGGCGCTCTACCACCACTACCTCGCGATCCTCGTCCTGCCGTTCCTCCTGCTCCTCGCCGAGGGTCGATCGATCGCCTGGCTGGCCGTCGCCTACCTCCTGATGTCGGGCGGCGCACAGCCCGCCCTCGGGCCGCTCGAGTGGGTCGTGAACCGCGGGCTGCCCACCGCCGGCGCGCTCGTCCTCCTGGGCCTCGCGCTCGTGCCGTCGAAGCCGATGCCGGCGGCGGACTGGTCGAAGGCCGCCCCGGCGGCCTGATCCGCGCGGCTAGACTGCCGCGCAATGGCGTCGAACCCCGCCGGCCGGCCCCTCGCCTTCGAGCGCCTGACGCTCGTGCTGCCCGCCTACAACGAGGCGGCGCGGATCGGTCCGGCGCTCGACGAGCTCTTCGGGTGGCTCGCGGCGCCGGGCTCGGCGGCGCTCCTCCCGCCGAGCGTCCGCGTCCTCGTCGTCGACGACGGCAGCACCGATCGGACCGTCCATCTCGTCCTCGACCGGCCCGAGGCGTCCGTCCCCGAGGCCGCGGCGATACGCCTTGAGCTGCTCCGCGTCCCGCACGGCGGCAAGGGCGCGGCGGTCCGGGCGGGGATGCTCGCCGCGACCGGCGACGTGCTCGTCTTCGCCGATGCCGACATGGCGACGCCGCCGGACCAGCTCCCGAAGCTCCTCGAGGCGCTCGCCGACGCCGACGTCGCGCTCGGCAGCCGGATCCAGCCCGATGGAACGGACATGCGGGCCACCCAGCCCGGCTACCGCCGGCTCCTCGGGAAGGCGTTCCACCTGCTCGCGTCCGTCTGGGTGGTCGGGCCGGTCCAGGACACGCAGTGCGGCTTCAAAGGCTTCCGGCGCGCGGTCGCGCGCGAGATCTTCAGCCGCCAGCGGATCACCTCGATCGTCTTCGACGTCGAGCTCATCCACCTTGCCCGACGCCTGGGCGCCCGGATCGAGATCGTGCCGATCCGCTGGGCCGACGTCCGCGGCTCGCGGATGCGGCCCCGGCCGCGGCTCGCGCTCAGGGTCGCGTGGGACCTGCTGCGGATCCCGTTCCTCCATCGAGGGCTCCGGCCGCCGGCCGGCCGGCGGGCCTGATCGCGCCGAGCCCGGGCGGCAGCAGCGGGGCGACGATCCCGACGATCGCGACGACCGCCATCGCCTCGCCCGGCAGCCAGCCGAGCAGCGGCAGCGCGAGCCCCCACCACTGACCGCGCCCGGCGAGGAACGCCGCCGGGACGAGCAGCTGGGCCAGGTAGTGGGGGTGGAAGAAGGGGCTGAAGAGGATCGTCGCGGTGAGCGCCACGACCGTGGCCGTCTCGGCGTCCCGGCGGAGCGCCGCGAACGCGGCCGCGGCCCCGGCGATCGCGACGCCGGCGATCACCCACGCGCCCTGCGGCCCCGGCAGGCCGAGCGCCGCGGCCGTCGTCGCGAGCGTCAGGTTGTGCTCGCCGGTCGTGATGTCGCCGAGCGCCCGGAGCGTCGCGAGGTAGTCGAACCACGTCGAGATCCCGACGACGGGGAGCGTCAGCAGCCCCAGCACGACGCCGGCCCCGATCGTCCAGGCGACGGCCCGGAACCGGCGGGCGAGAGCCCACGCGACGACGACGATGACGAACGGGTAGCGGACCGTGCCGGCGACGGCAAGCGCGATCGGGCCGGCCGGGGCGTCGCGGTACCGCCACACGACGGCCGAGATCGCGAACAGCGCGACGCTCAGGTTGCCGATGTTCAGGTCGTACCAGACCGGGAACGTCAGCCCGGCCACCGCGAGGACGGCGCCGCGGGCGAGTCGCGGGATCGGCAGGATCGCGATCGCGGCGACGAGGACCGCGACCCGGAGCCAGAGCCACGCGAGCGCCGCGGCATCCGGCCCGAGCGCGGTGAGCGGCACGACCGCGACGGCGAGCGGTGGCGCGTAGAGGTAGAGGCCCGCGTACTGACCGGAGTTGTACGCTTCGGCGGTGCCCGGCGGATAGAGGGGTTGTCCGGTCGCCACGCGTCGCGCCGCGGTGTCGTACGCATCGAAGTCGTACGCGAAGCCGCTGGCATCGGGGAACGACTGGGCCGCGAGGAGGGTCATGACGAGTCCGGCCGCACCCAGCAGGTACGGCGCCGTTCGGGCGAGCACCTCCCGGATCCCCATGGCGGCCGATGGTACGGCACGGGCCTGCGCCATCGACACCCGGGCCGGCGCCATCGACCCCCGGGCCGCGGTCCGGGGCCCGGGCTTCGCCTCGGCGCCGTCGCGCCATCCCCGGAGCCCGGCTTGGGCCTGACGGTCCCGCGTCCGGATCGGGGAGCGAACCTCCTCCTCGGCCGCCGCTCCCGCCTCGTCCTGGGCTTCGCGATCAGCGCGTTCTTCGTCGCGGCGACGCTCGCCCGGGTCGATCTCGACGAGGCCGGTACGGCGCTCGCGCGGGTCGATCCCCGGGGCCTGCTGCTGGCCGTCGGCCTCGTCGGCATCGAGCTCGTCGTTCGGGCGTTCCGCTGGAAGCGGTTCCTCGCCCCGCTCGCCGACGTGCCCCTCCGGCTCACGACCGGCTACCTCGCGATCGGCTACCTCGCGAACAGCATGCTGCCGGCCCGGCTCGGCGATCTCGCCCGGGCGTTCCTCGCGGGGCGGGCCTTCGGGCTGCCGCGGGTCACGGTCCTCGGCACGGTCGTCGTGGAGCGGCTCGCCGACGGGCTGTTCATCGTCGGGGTCGTGGGCGTCCTCGGGCTGACGCTCGCGGGGGGCGCGACGCTCGCCGAGCGCGCCTGGTGGATCGGCGGGCTCGGGCTCGTCGGCCTCGCGGTCCTGCTCGTGGCGGTGGCGTGGCTTCGGGGCTCCGGCGGGGGACGGCTGCGGCTCTGGGCGCGGGAGCTCGTCGACCGGCTGCTGCGGGGCGCCGACGCGGTCCGGACGCCGGCCGGCTTCCTCGGCGGCGCGGCGCTCACCGCGGTGGCGTTCGGGATCGCGGTCACGATGTTCTCGGTCGTCGCCGGCGCTGCCGGCATCGAGCTCACGATCGCCCAGTCGGCGCTCGCGATGGGCGGGCTGGCGCTCAGCACCGCGGTTCCGGCCGCGCCCGGCTCGATCGGGACGTACGAGTTCGTCGGTGTCACGGTCCTCAGCGCCTTCGGGATCCCGCCGGCGACGGCCCTCGTCACGGTCGTCATCGTCCACCTCGTCGTGACCCTGCCGCTGGCGTTCGTGGGCCTCGTCGCGGCCTGGCAGCTCCACTTCCGGGTCTCCGAGCTCGCCGACGATGCCGAGCCCGCGCTGCTGGCCGCCGAGCCCGCGTCCGACGCCTCCGTCGACCCGCCGGCCGCCGTGTCGGCCGACGAGCCGGCACCCGACGCACCCGGGGAGCCGGCGTGACGGCCCCGCCGCCCTCGATCGCGATCGTCATCCCGGCCTTCAACGAGGCCGACCGGATCGCCGCGACCCTCGCCGCGATCGCCGACTTCGAACGCGCGTCCGGCCGCCGCTTCCCGGTCACCCTCGCCGACGACGGTTCGACCGACCGGACCACCGGCGTCGCCTGGGCCGAGGCCGAGCGCCTGGGCCTCGAGTTCGACATCCTTCGGCTGCCCCATCGCGGCAAGGCCCTGACCGTCCGCGACGCGATGCTCGCGGTGAGCGGCCGGTCGACCGCCGCGTACCTCCTGATGCTCGACGCCGACAACGAGATCGCGGTCGACCACCTGGATGCGGTGCCCTGGTCCGACGACGCCTCGACGATCTACATCGCCCGGCGCGTCGGCGAGGCGCACGGGAAGCTCGGGGCGACCCCGACGCCCTTCCGGCGCCTGATGTCGAACGCGATGCGCCTTGCCGCGCGGGTCCTCCTGGGGCTCCCGTACTCCGACACCCAGTGCGGTTTCAAGCTCTTCCCGCGGCACCTCGCGTTCGAGCTCTTCTCGCAGCAGCGAACCGCCGGCTGGGTCTTCGACGCCGAGATCCTCGTCATCGCCCGCCGCTCCGGCCTGTCGATCCGTGAGGTGCCGGTCGTCTGGCAGCCGCGCGGCGTGAGCCGCGTCGGGCCCGGGTCCGCCGTCACGAGCGCCGTCGCGCTCCTCGGCATCGCCGCCCGCCGCTGGACCCGCCGCTACCGCCGCGCCGGCCCCCCGCGTCGCTAGGTTCCTGCTTTCGTCCCGCGCAGACGCCCCGCCCAGCCCTTCGCCACCCACGACCTCGCCCCAGCCCAGCGCCCGGCCGCGCCCCAACCCCGCGCCCACCCCCGCCCGCCCGTATGACGCCGACGGTCATCCCGAAAAGAGACTCTCTTCGGACGCCCGAATCCGGTCATACGCGAGCACGCGTCCCACACTCCCGCACGACGTGCCCCGAAAACCGTTGCCTCGGCAACCACTTCCGGGAGCCGGTGCTATCCTCCGAGCGTGATCGCCGCCGCCATCGACACGGAGCCTGCCTGTCCGGAGGCCCCGAGCACCACCCTCACCGCGACGTCACGGCTGCGCATCGTCCCCTCTGAGCTCGCCGCGATCCCGCGCGCGACCTGGGACGCCCTCGTCGACGCCACGCCCACGGCCACGCCGTTCTCCGCCTGGGCCTTCCATCGCGCCTGGTGGGACGCGTACGGCGAGAACGCCCACGAGCAGACGCTCGTCGCCGTCCGCGACGGCGACGAGGACGCCACCAACATCGTCGCGATCGTCCCCCTCATGCACCGCCACGAGGTGGAGCCGGGCGACGCCGCGCTCCACACGACCCTCCGCCACGACCCCGGCGCCGCCCTCACGCCCGTGCCGCCGACAGCGAAGGCCATCTTCTTCGGCGCCTCCTACCACGCCGACTACGCGACGATCCTCGCCCGCCCGGCCGACCTCCCCGCCGTCGCCGAGGCCCTCGTCGAGCACCTTGGCTCGGACACGCAGCCGCCCGGCCACGAGCAGCCCTGGGACGTGGTGGACCTCCGTCGCCTCCGCTGCGACGACCCGGCCGCCGATGCCCTCGCCGCGGCCTTCCGTCGCCGCGAGATGGCCGCCGGCTGGACCCTCAACCTCGAGCGTGAGGACGTCTGCCCCGTCGTGACCCTGCCGACCGGCGGCACGATGGACGACTACCTCGCCATGCTCGACAAGAAGGAGCGCCACGAGGTCCGCCGCAAGGTCCGGCGGGCCGAGGCGGTCGGTGAGGTCGTCCTCGCGGAGTCCCCCGACCCGCTCGCCGACCTCGATGCCTTCATCGAGCTCCACCAGCGTCGCTGGGGCGCGGACGGCCTCTTCCCGCCGACGGCGGGCGGGGACCAGAGCCGGACGCTCTTCCGGCGCCTGTTCGAGCACTTCGGGCCGGCCGGGGCCTTCCGGCTCAGCGTCCTCTCGGTCGGCGGCCGTCGGATCGCCTGCGGCGTCCACTTCGAGACCCCGGACACCGTCCTCTACTACAACGCCGGCGTGGATCCCGATGCCCGCGACCTGTCGCCGGGCGTGCTCATGGTCGAGCGGTTCATCCGGCGGGCCATCGAGCGCGGCCAGACGCGTATCGACTTCCTCCGCGGCGACGAGCCGTACAAGTACGAGTGGGGCGCGGTCGACGAGCCGATCCAGCGCCTCCTCGTCCGACGTAGGGTCGGCTGATGGCCGCGCCGCTTCTCGACGATCCCTGCTACACGCCGGTGCAGCGCCTGCCGCTCCCCGGCGGCCGCGACCGGATCCGCGTCGTCGAGCTCCTCGCCACCGGCACGCACGGCGGCGCCCAGGAGCACCTCCTGAACCTCGTGACGCGGATCGACCGGACCCGCTACGACGTCTCGGTCTGCACGCTGACCACCGGGAGCGCGGTCCGGAAGCTCGAACGAGCCGGGATCGACGTCTGCTTCGTCGAGGCCGAGGACGATGCCGGCCGCATCGAGGCGGTCGCGGCGCACCTCGCCGCGGTCCGCGCCGACGTCGTCCACAACCACATGTTCCACGCCGAGGTCATCGGGACCCAGGCCGCCTGGCGCGTCGCGGAGGCCGGCCTGCCGCGGCCGTACATCGTCGGCACCGTCCACTCGTCGCGGATCCGCGACGAGACCGACCGCACGCTCCTCCGGAAGCTCACCCCGAAGATGGACCACCTCATCGCGGTCTCGTCGTCGATCGTCCGGAAGCTCGAGGACGAGGGCCGGTTCGGCGCGCCGGTCTCGCTCATCTACAACGGCATCGACCTCGAGCGCTACGACAGCCAGCTGCCGTGCTGCACGCTCCGGGAGGAGTACGGGCTGCCGCCCGAGGGGCCGATGGTCGGGGTCGTCGCCCGGCTCGAGCCCGAGAAGGGCCACCCGACCCTGCTCGAGGCCTGGCCGCTCGTCCTCGCCGAGTATCCGACGGCCACCCTCTTCATCATCGGTGAGGGCAGCCGGCGGGTCGCCCTCGAGGCCCAGGCCGCGGACCTCGGCATTGCCGGCTCGGTCGTCTTCACCGACCGCCGCGACGACGTCCCGGCCGTGACGAAGGCCCTCGATGTCGCCGTCCTGCCCTCGTACCGCGAGGCCCAGGGCCTGACGATCCTCGAGGCGATGGCGCTCTCGCGCCCGGTCGTGGCCTCGAACGTCGGCGGGATCCCGGAGATGATCGAAGACGGCGTCACGGGGCTCCTCGTCCCGCCGCACGACGCGCCGGCGCTCGGTGCCGCGATCACGCGCCTCCTCCGCGACCACCCTCTGGCCGACACGCTCGCCCGCGCCGGCCACGACATGGTCCACGAGCGCTTCTGCGTGGAGCTCATGGTCCGCGCCGTCGAGACGATCTACGACGAGGCGGTCCTCGAAACCCTCGGCGCGGGCCGGCAGCTCGCCGGCTAGGACCATCGGGCCCTGCAGGCCGGACTGCGGGCCCCCTAGGATGACCCCGTGACCGCGGGGGTCCTGCCCATCCGAACCACCTGGCTGCGCCCGATGCGCGACGGCGCGATCGTGGCCTGCTTCGTGCTGGCGGCGGGCCTCGCGCTCGGGCTCCTCCACACGGGCGTCGATGCCCACGCGTACTGGGCGGCAGACCCGCTCGACCCGTACGGCGGCACGCAACCCGGCGGGCAGGACGCGTACTTCTACGCGCCGCCGTTCGCGCAGCTCCTGGGGCCCCTGCACGCCCTGCCGTGGCCATGGTTCATCGCCATCTGGACGGCGGTGCTCACGGCCGCCCTCGTGTGGCAGGCCGGGCTCTGGACGGGGATCGTGATCCTGCTCGTGCCCGTCTTCGCCGAGATGACGGTCGGGAACATCCACCTCCTGCTCGCGGCCGCGATCGTGGCGGGCTTCCGCTGGCCGTGGCTCTGGGCGCTG
>DASUMJ010000259.1:0-2385 GCA_036277775.1 Candidatus Limnocylindrales bacterium | reverse complement strand
AAGAGCGGCATCGTCCTGCCCGACACCGCGAAGGAGAAGCCCCAGGAGGGCAGCATCCTCGCCACCGGCCCCGGCCGCATCCTCGATGACGGGAAGCGCGAGCCGATGGACGTCAAGGTCGGCCAGAAGGTGCTCTACGGCAAGTACGCCGGCACCGAGTTCAAGGTCGACGGCGACGAGCTCCTGATCGTCAGCCAGAAGGACATCCTCGCGATCGTCGAGGACTGACACCCGCGGCTTGCAGGCCGTGGCCCCCGATTGCCGCACACATCCCTGGAGGAACACCCGTTGGCCAAGCAGCTCATTTTCGACGAGACCGCCCGACGGTCGCTCAAGCGGGGCATCGACCGCCTCGCCGACGCGGTCCGGGTGACGATCGGCCCCAAGGGCCGCAACGTCGTCCTCGACAAGAAGTTCGGCGCCCCCACGATCACGAATGACGGCGTGACGATTGCTCGCGACGTCGAGCTCGACGACCCGTTCGAGAACATGGGCGCGCAGCTCCTCAAGGAGGTCGCGACCAAGACGGACGACGTCGCCGGTGACGGCACGACGACCGCGGTCGTGCTCGGCCAGGCGATGGTCGCCGAGGGGCTCCGCGTCGTGACCGCAGGCGCCAACCCGATGGTCATCAAGGCGGGCATCGAGAAGGCCGTCGAGGCCGTCGTCGCCGAGATCAAGCGGACCGCCCGCCCGGTCGACTCGCGCGAGCAGATCGCCGCCGTTGCCGCGATCAGCGCCGCGGATCCCGAGGTCGGCGAGATCATCGCCGAGGTGATGGACAAGGTCGGCAAGGACGGCGTCATCACCGTCGAGGAGGGCCAGAGCCTCGGCCTCGAGAAGGAATACACGGAGGGGATGCAGTTCGACCGCGGCTACATCTCGGCCTACTTCGTCACGAACACCGACCGGATGGAGGCCGTCCTCGAGAACCCGGTCATCCTCATCACCGACAAGAAGATCTCCAGCGTCCAGGACATGCTCCCGGCGCTCGAGAAGGCCGTCCAGATCGGCAAGCCCGTCCTGATCATCGCCGAGGACGTCGACGGCGAGGCCCTCGCCACGCTCGTCGTGAACAAGCTCCGCGGCACCGTCTCCGTCCTCGCCGTCAAGGCCCCCGGCTTCGGCGATCGGCGCAAGGAGATGCTCCGCGACATCGCGATCCTGACCGGCGGCACGGTGATCTCCGAGGAGATCGGCCGGAAGTTGGACTCGGTCACGATGGAGGATCTCGGCAAGGCCCGCCGCATCGTCGCGACGAAGGACGACACGACGATCGTCGACGGCGAGGGCAGCCCGGACCAGATCAAGGGTCGGATGGCCCAGATCAAGGCCCAGATCGAGGACACGACCTCGGACTACGACCGCGAGAAGCTCCAGGAGCGCCTCGCCAAGCTGTCCGGCGGCGTCGCGGTGATCAAGGTCGGCGCGGCCACCGAGGTCGAGCTGAAGGAGAAGAAGCACCGCATCGAGGACGCCCTCTCGACCACCCGCGCGGCGGTCGAGGAAGGCCTCGTCGCCGGCGGCGGCACGACCCTCCTCCAGGCGATCCCGGTCCTCGACAAGATCAAGCTGGACCCCGACGCCCAGGTCGGCGTCGACATCGTCCGGCGAGCCCTCGAGGCCCCGGCCAAGCAGATCGCCGAGAACGCCGGCCAGTCCGGCGAGGTCGTCGTCGCGAAGGTCAAGGGCCTGAAGTCCGGTGAGGGCTACGACGCCCTGAAGGACGAGTACGGCGACATGTTCAAGAAGGGGATCGTCGACGCGGCCAAGGTGACCCGCTCGGCGCTCCAGAACGCGGCCTCGATCGCGGCGATGGTCCTCACGACGGAGACACTCGTGACGGACATCCCCGAGAAGAAGGACAACAGCGCGGGCGGCCACGGCCATGGCGGCGGCCCCGGCGACATGGACTTCTAGGCCGAGCGCGAACGCTCAGGAACGCCCGGGCCGGCAACGGCCCGGGCGTTTCGATTCCCGGTCCGGTGGCGGGCGAAACCCGTGACCATCGGCCGGTTGACACGATTCCGCGGTCCGGCGACCCTGACGCCGCGTCATCGCATCGCCGGAGGAACCATGTACCGCCGTCTCCTTGCGCTCCAGAGCCTGCTCGTCGCCGCGGCGATCGCGGTCGGCGCCTGCGGGACCACCACGCCGGCGCTGTCCGACCCGGGTGAGATCCTCGTGAAGGCGGTCGAGGCGCTCGAGGGGGCGAAGACCGTCCACCTCGAGGCCGCCATCGATGGCACGGTCAGCCTCGACCTCATGGGCACGGGCCAGGGCGGCGACCTGGCGCTGACCGGCACGAAGCTCGTCGCCGACCTCGATCTGGAGGAGGGCGACACGGCCTTCGAGCTTGCGATCCCGGCGATGCTCGGACTGACG
>DASUMJ010000258.1:0-11586 GCA_036277775.1 Candidatus Limnocylindrales bacterium | reverse complement strand
GTGACGGCCGCCGGAACGCCGACGCTCGAAGCGCGACGGCGCCTGCTCGGTGCCGGGTCGCTGTACGTCGGCGCGGTGCTCGTCACGTACTTCGTGATCGGCCTCGGACTCCTCAGCTTCCTCGGCTGGCTGGGCCGCGACCACCTCGTCGCCCGCGGCGCGTCCATCCTCGCCCTGCTCATGGCCCTCTGGATGCTGAAGGACGTGTTCCTTCCGGGCGTCGGACCGTCGATGATCGCCCCGGCCGGAACGCACGGCCGGATGCAGCGGGCGATGGAGCGCGGCGGCCTCGCCGGCATGCTCCTCGCCGGGGTGCTCGTCGGGGTCTGCACCGTGCCCTGCTCAGGGGCGATGTACCTGCAGATCACGGCCGTCCTCCACGCCTCGGGTGGCGGACCCACCGGCATCGCGCTCCTGGCGCTCTACAACGTCGCCTTCATCGTGCCGTTGCTCGTCCTCCTGCTCGCGGTGAGCAACCGCCGCGTCCTCGGCCAGCTCGGCCGCTGGAACCGCGCCAACTCGCCGTGGATCAAGGTCGGGCTCGCGCTCGCGGTGATCGCGATGAGCTTCGGGCTGATGGTGTCGATGTGAGTGACCGCGTCGGCAGGACACCGGAGGAGGAGGTCCGCATCCCGGTGAGCGGCATGGTCTGCGGGTCCTGCGTGGGCCGGATCACCCGGGCTGTCCGAGGCCTCGATGGCGTCCACAGCGTTCGCGTCGACCTCAGCCTCGAGGCGGTGACCGTCCGCCGCGAGCCGGCATCGGTGTCGGATGCCCAGCTCGCGGCGGCGATCACCGTCGCCGGCTACGACGCAGATCTCGCTGCCCTCGAGACGAGGCTCGTTGACCGCGATCGGGGCCTGCTCGCCAGGCTCCTGGGCCGCGGCTGAGTGTCGGGCTCCACCCGACGCACGGACCATCTGCCGGGAAGTCCCCCAGTTGAACGAGAAGGAGCTCCGATGCGCCCCAGCCCTCCGCGCCGCCTCACCGCTGCACTTGGCCTCGTCCTGACCGGCCTCATCTCCGGGTGCAGCGTCGACTCGGGGCCGGGCTGGACCTACGTCCCGGTCCCGACGCAGGCCACGCCCGCGGGCACGTCCGGGCCCGGCTCGATGCCCGTCGCGACGGACCCGAGCGTCCCGCCGGCCATTGCACCGCCGACTGTGGCTCCGGTGCCGCCAACCCCATCCCCGGCACCCACACCCGTCGAGGCCGGGGGAACGGTCGACGTCGTCATGCTCGACACGATGCGGTTCAACCCGGACACGTTCAGCATCGCCGCCGGGGCCACGGTCACGTTCCGCATCCGCAACGACGGCCTCCTGCCCCACGAGTTCTTCGTCGGCACGGAGGAGGCGCAGGCCGAGCACGCCGCCGAGATGGCCGCCGGCCGGATGCCCCACGGCCACGTCGACGCCCTTCGCCTCGAGCCCGGCGCTTCGGGAACCCTGCGCGTGGAGTTCGACGGCACGGGAACCCTGCTCGCCGGCTGCCACGAGCCGGGTCACTACGAGGCAGGGATGCGCGCATCGATCGAGGTCGTCGCGTCGTGACGATCCAGTCCGGCCCCCACGACCGGAGCTGACGGGACGGCCGGCGCCCAACCGCTCGAGAACGCGGGGTCTCAGCTGCCGACGCGGCGGCGTCGCGGGCCGATGCCCAGGTGCTCGCGAAGGTCCGCCACGAGCTGGCGCTCCGTCCGCCGGTCGGCGCGGCGGGCGTCGATCAACCGAGTCCGATGGGCGGCGGCGTCGAGCTCGTTCAGCCGGGACTCGAGCCGCTCGTGGACGGTGCCGTGGCCAACGAGGACGAGGTCGTCGTCCTCGGCCAGCATCGCCGCCACCGCGTCGACGAACCGATCGAGGTGCTCGATGCGACGGCGATCGCCGGCGAGCTGCGATTCCCCGCCGCCGTGGCGGGCGAGCGGGTCGTAGCGGACGTGCCGGGTGGCCTTCGTGTGTGGCGGCACGTCGGATGCCAGGCGCTCGATCATCGGCTCGTCGCCCGACCAGCGGATGACGACCGCCTCGCGCGCGTCGATCCAGACGATGGCACTCCGCCGGGCGGGATCCGAGGAAGCGGCCGGGCGCGACCTCCCCCTGACCGTCGCCGTCACGATCGTGCCCACGCCGGCCGCTCGTCGGCCGCCTCGGCGAGGTCCGCATAGCGGACGCCGGTCGCGTGCTCCCACGCCTGCCGATCGACCCGCACGCTGCAGCGGTGCGTCCCGGCGCTGAAGCTCAGCGCGTCGGCGTCGCGGATAGCGCGGTCGGCAACCATCGGGACGTCGAAGAGGGCCCCGACGGCCGGGGTGGCCCCGGGATCGCACTCCGGCGCGAACGTTGCGAGCTCGGCCTCGGTGAGCAGCCGGACGTCGTCGGCGACGAGGGCCTCGCGGGCCTTGCGGAGATCGACGCGGTCGGTCGCGTCGAGGACGAGGAGGACGATCTGGCCGTCGTCGTCGGTCCGGACCGCGACGACCTTCGCGAAGGTGTGCGGGTCGACACCCTCGGCCCGGGCTGTCTGTCGCGCCGTGAACGTCTCGGCGTGCTCGTGGACGTCGTGCTCGACGGCTCGATCCCGGAGCCAGTCGAGCAGGCGGGGAAGGGCGCCCGGGTGGGCGCTCGTGGGATTCGACAGCATGGCTGAGCCTCCCGGATGCGGTTCCTGCAGCGTCGCGCAACCGGCTGGCGGGCGCATCGGCCGTTCGCCGTCGCCGCGTGTGCCGAACGTCCCGAACCGCCGATCACGGCGTTGGTCCGACGTATACCGGGGGGATGTATCGACAATCTATCCCACGGCACCTTCGCCGCCGCGGGACACCGCGCCAACCTTCCCGCATGCCGAGCGAGATCGAGCAGGGCACATCCGGTGGCGGGACGACGATCCCGGCAGCCGAGGCCGGTGGGCGCGAGTCGCGCGGGTTCGGCCGACGCCGGTTCATCCGGTACCTCATGAGCTTCTCGATCGTGTCGTCGCTCGCGATCGTGGTCACCCCGATCATCGGCTTCCTCATCCCGACGAAGTCGGCCAGCGGCACGGCCGGCGGGCGGGTGCTCGCGGGGACGCTGGAGACGCTGCCCGTGGGTACCGGGGCCGTGATCGCCGTCGGATCCAAGCCGGCGATCGTGGTGAGCACCGCGACCGGCGTGAAGGCCTACTCCGCGATCTGCACCCACCTCGGCTGCATCGTCCTCTGGGACGAGGCTGCCGGGGCGATCATCTGCCCCTGCCACGACGGCCGGTTCAATCCCGCCACCGGCGCGGTCGTCTCGGGCCCGCCGCCGGCGCCGCTCGCTCCGCTTGCGACCGCGGTCGAGGGCAACGAGATCTACATCGTGACAGGCTGACGATGACGACTGACGCCCCGACGCGCGCGCCGCTCGGCGGCCCGATCGGCTGGATCGAGAACCGGCTCCACCTCGGGCCGTTCATCGGCGCGCTGCTCCACGTCCGGGTCCCCGCCGACGCGAAGACCTTCTACCTCGGCGGGATCACGCTCTTCCTCTTCGGGATCCAGGTCGTCACGGGGACCCTGCTCGCGCTCTACTACAGCCCGACCCCGGACGCGGCCTACGAGAGCGTCCTGTCGATCACGAGCGACGTCCAGTTCGGCTGGCTCATCCGGAGCATCCACCACTGGACTGCGAACCTGATGATCCTGTCGCTCATCCTCCACGTGATCCGGATCTTCGTCCAGGGCGCCTACAAGTACCCGCGCGAAGCGACCTGGCTCGTCGGCGGCGGGCTGCTCATGCTGACGATCGGGTTCGGGTTCACCGGCTACCTCCTGCCGTGGGACCAGCGCGCGTACTGGGCCACGGTCGTCGGGACGGAGATCGCCGGCGCGGTGCCGCTGATCGGACCGCCGCTCCTCCTCCTGCTCCGTGGCGGGCCGGACGTGACCGACGCCACGCTGGCACGGTTCTTCGGGATCCATGTCCTCGTGCTGCCGCTGCTGATCGGGGCGCTCATCGCCATCCACCTGCTGTTCGTCCATCAGCAGGGCCTGGCGAACCCGAAGCGGCCGGACCCGCGGCCCGGCCGGCCCGGTCCGGACCTCTCGGCCGAGAAGACGAAGCCGTTCTTCCCGGACTACATCCTCGACGAGCTCATCGCCTGGTACGCGGTCCTGACCGCGCTCGTGGTCCTGGCGACGATCTTCCCGGCCGGCCTGGAGGCCAAGGCGGACCCGCTCATCACGCCCGAGCACATCAAGCCGGAGTGGTACTTCCTGGGCGTCTACGAGCTCCTGAAGCTCGTGCCCGAGACCGTCGGGGTCGTCGCACCGATCGCGCTCGTCCTGGTGATCGTCATCCTGCCGCTCCTCGACCGGAACCACGAGGTCCGGCCCCGGCGTCGTCCCATCGCGATCGGCCTGGCGACGCTGCTCCTCGTCGGCCTCGGCGTCCTGACCGTGCTCGGCGGGCGGAGCTGATGCGCCCCCTGCCGGCGCTCCGGCTCCTTGCCGGCCCGGCGCTCGCCGGCGGGCTGCTCGTGCTCGTCGTCGCGGCCTCGGCCACCGCGGGCGACCCTCCTGCGACCGGCGGCTCGGCGACCGACGCCGAGCCCGCGTGGTACGCCGTGGTCCAGGCAACGCCCACCCCGGCCATCCCGCTCGAGTCCGCCCCGCCCCTGCCGACGCCGATCGCCCATCCCGGCGACGCGAGCGCCACGGGCTGCGTGGACTGCCACGACCAGGTCGACAACAAGCAGGCCGCGATCGCCGAGGACTGGCGCTCCAGCATCCACGCCAAGGAAGGGGTCGGCTGCGCGGACTGCCACGGCGGCGACCCGCGGTCCGACGAGATCACCGTGGGGATGGCCGTGGCGAACGGCTTCCAGGGCGTGCCGGGCCGGGAGGAGACCGTCGGCGTCTGCGGCGGCTGCCACGCCAACGCCGAGCGGATGCGGCCGTACCAGATCGCCACGGACCAGTACTCGAAGTACTTCTCGAGCGTCCACGGCCAGCGGCTGCTCACCGCGAACGACACGAAGGTCGCGATCTGCATCGACTGCCACGGGTCGCACGGGGTGAAGCCGGCCTCCGATCCGACGGCCGACGTCTACCCGCTCAACGTCCCGGACCTCTGCGCCTCGTGCCACGCCGACGCCGAAAAGATGGAACCTTACGGCATCCCGACCGACCAGTTCGAGGTCTACAAGCTCAGCGTCCACGGCCGCCAGCTCCTCGACGAGCAGGACCTCCGGGCGCCGACGTGCACCTCGTGCCACGGGTCCCACGCGGCCCAGCCGCCCCGGAGCGACACCGTCGTCGATGTCTGCGGCAAGTGCCATACGGCGACCCAGGCCCTGTACGAGGAGAGCGCCCACTCGCGCCTTCCGGCGGTCGGCCCGAAGTGCTGGACCTGCCACGGCACCCACGACGTGACCGAGCCGGACGAGCGACTCTTCCTCCACGAGGGCGGCGTGCCCGATTACCTCTGCGCGACCTGCCACAGCCCGACCGACCAGAGCCTCCGCCTGGAGCTCGACCAGTTCGAGCAGGAGTCGGACCGCCGCTGCGACACGTGCCACCACGAACGGTCGGTCATCTACAGCCAGGTCGAGGCGATCGCGGGCGCGATCGGCGGCGCGGCGAGCGCCTACGACGCGGCGCTGTTCCGGATCGACGAGGCCGCCGCGCTCGGGATGATCGTCGCCGATGCCGAGGTCGCGGCCGCGGAGGCGAAGACCGGGCTCATCCGCGCGCGGGCCGCGGTCCACACGACGAAGCTCGCGGCGATCTCGGCGATCACGAAGGAGACCGTCGACAAGGCGGCGGCCGCCGAGGCGATCGCGAACGCCAAGCTCGACGACAACACGTTCCGACGGCAGGCGATGGTCGTCGTCATCGCGATCATCGCCCTCAACGTCCTCGTGCTCATGGGGTTGCGCCGAAGGCTCCACGCGCCGGGCTGACCCTCGGCGGCGTCCGGGTCATCCCGCTCGCTCCAATGGCCCGCGGGCCGATCGGCGGCACGGCCGTGCCGCTCGGCCTCTTGCCATCTGTGCCGAAAGGCACTGTCCGGCCCGTATGCCGCTCGCCATGGTCGGGACATGCGCGACCCCAGGCCGATCCGCGACCTCGAGCGGCTGAAGTGGCTCGGCGTCGTGCTGCCGATCGCCCTGATCTGGTCGTGGGAGGCGATCCGGCTGGCGTTCGTCGACGGGACGATCTCGTCGCTCGACGAGCACGTCATCTCGGCGCTGATCATGGCCGGCGGAATCGTGATCTTCGGGATCGGGATGGCCGTCCTCCTGGAGCGGACCCAGCGCGCGATCCTCCGTCAGAATCGCGATCTCAGCGCCCTCACGACGGTCGGGTCGGCGGTCCGCGCCGAGCGATCCGTGCCGGAGATGGCGCGCCAGGCGCTCGAGCGGATGCTCGACCAGACGGGCGCGCTCGGCGGCACCATCCAGGTTGCCGGTCCTGACGGTGCTTCGGTCGCGATCCGCCGCCCGGACCCGTGTGCTCCGGGCCTCGAGTGGGTCGGGGCGATCCTCGATGAGCCGGTCGGGGATGTTGCCGGCGTCCGGTACGGGTCACGCGACCGCCTGGACACCCTCGTCCTCGACCTCGGTCTCGGGGCGGCGCCCGGTTCCGACGACCGGATGCGGCTCGTCTTCCATCCGCCCGTCCGGCCGGACCTCTCGGACGAGGTCCTGGGCGAGCTCGCGCGCGACATCGCGACGACCCTCCGGGTGGAGCGTCTCGTCGAGGAGCTCCGCCGACGGGAGCACGAGCGCGGCGCCCTCTACGAGCTCGCGCTGCAGCTGACGGAGCGGGCGGAGCTCCCGGCCGTCCTCGATCGGATCACCCATTACGCCCGAGAGCTGCTCGCGGCCGATCGTGCCGTCGTCTGCCTCGCCGACGCGGGGCGCCCGGGGAGCGCGACGGCGGACCGGACCGAGCGGCTGGCGCTCGTCGACGACGGCCGGACCTGCCTTCTCGCCCACGTCGGCCAGGGGCCGACGCACGAGCGCAACCCGCACTGCCCGTTCCGGACGCTCGGTCCGGACGAGGCCTGGCTGGCGAGGCCGCTCCGCGGCCCCGGCGAGCTCCTCGGCGAGCTGTGCGTCACGCGGGCCGCGACCCGACCGTTCACGGACGCCGAGCGGACGCTCCTCGGCGCGCTCGCCGACATGGCCGCGATCGCGGTCCGGACCGCGCGCCACCACGAGACCGACGAGCAGATGACGATCCTGAGCGAGCGCGACCGGATCGCCCGCGAGCTCCACGACAGCCTGGCCCAGGTCCTCGGCCAGATCCATCTCCAGCTCCGGGCGCTCGAGGGCCGGACCGACGGGTCCGCGATCTCGACCGACCTCGCCGAGCTCGCCGACATCGCCGACGAGTCGTACCGCGACGTTCGCGAGGCGATCCTCGGCCTCCGCGAGAGCATCCCGTCCGACGGCGGCCTCGAGGCCGCGCTCCGGGCCTATCTCGCGAAGTACACCCGCCAGACCGGGATCCTCGCCCACCTCGAGTGCGACGGTGCCGGCCGTGTCCTGTCGCCGACTTCGGAGGTGCAGCTGCTGCGGGTCGTCCAGGAGGCGCTGACGAACGTCCGGAAGCACGCCGGGGCGAGCCTGGTCCGGGTCGAGCTCCGCGGGGACGCCGGATCGCCCGTCGTCACGGTCACCGACGACGGCTGCGGCTTCGATCCGGCACGGGTGGGCCCGTCGCTCACGGGCGGCTTCGGGATGCGGTCGATGCGCGAGCGCGTCGAGCTGCTCGGAGGCACACTGGAGGTCCACACCGCGCCCGGCCGCGGGACGCGGGTCGTCGCCACGCTCCGACCAGAGGTCGCCCATGTCCGTCCCACCGCGACTTCGACTGCTGCTCGTTGACGACCAGCCGCTCTTCCGGAAGGCGCTGGCCAGCCTGATCAACGGCCAGTTCGACATGACCGTCGTCGCCGAGGCGAGCGACGGCCTCGAGGCGGTGGCCCAGATGCGCGCCCACCAGCCGGACCTCGTGGTCATGGACGTGAACATGCCCGTCGCGACCGGCATCGACGGCGTCCGGGAGGCCCGCCGGTCCGGGATCGACACGCCGATCGTGATGCTCACGATCTCCGACGAGGACGACGACCTGTTCGAGGCGATCAAGGCCGGGGCCAACGGCTACCTGCTGAAGAACCTCAAGCCCGAGAGCCTCTTCGACGGCATCCGCCTCGCGGTGCGGGGCGAGTCGCCGATCTCGCCGGCCATCGCGTCGCGCCTGCTCGAGGCCTTCCGCCACGGCGGGGTGCCGGGCGCCCTCCGGGCCCCCGAGGTCGGTGACGACGGGTCGACGCTCACCCGCCGCGAGTCCGAGATCCTCCGCTACGTCGCCGCCGGCATGTCGAACAAGGAGATCGCGAACGAGCTGACGATCACCGAGGGCACCGTCAAGAACCACGTCCATCACGCCCTCGAGAAGCTCCACCTCACGAACCGCGTCCAGGCGGCCGCCTATGCCGTCCGCCACCGGATGGGCTCCGAGGGCGGCGCCGGAGCGTGACCTATTCGGGCGGCGCGTAGGCCGCCCGATAGACGAAATCGGGCCCGGGCTGTACAGAGGGACGGATAGGCGGGCCGACCCTCGCTCCCTAGGATCGGTCTCCGGACGACCACCACGCCACGTCGAGGAGACCGTCACGCCCGCACCGGATCGCGTCGTCGTGCTCTACAGCCACCCGCTGCTCGGCGAGGGCCTCGGCCGGATGCTCGCCGCCGAGCCGGGCCTCGTCGTGACCGTCGTCGACCTCGGGACGGCCGAGGCGCTCGAGGCGGCCCTCGCGTCCGAGCCGGACGTCGTCGTCTTCGAGGAGGGCGGCCCGATCGGGGTCCTCGAAGTCCTGCGCCGCTCGGGCGCGACCGTCGTCGTCGACGTCGACATCACGTCCTCGACCGCCTGGACCCTCCAGCGCCACGAGCTCCGGTCCGCGCCGGACGAGGTCCTCGCCGCGATCCGCGACGCCCTGGCCGCCCGGACGTCGGCCGCCGGACCCGGACGCCCGGTCTGCGCGCCGGTCGTCCCGGCCGCTCGTCGCCCGCGATCGCGGGCGGCCACCGCCGCCGGCGGCTGACCCGGAGGCGGTTCCGCGGGCGCCGTGACCGTCCGGTCGGCCCCGGACGGCCATCCGGCCCGGTCCGGGCGATACAGGTCACGCCAGGCGCGCACGGCCCGCACCTGTACCCACGTTCTATCGGTCGGCGGATAGGAAGCGCCCGCGCGCGACCCGACCATGGGCCACAGACCGGCGCCCGTCCTGTGCGCCGCGCCCAGCGGTAGGTAACGTCTCATGGCCTGGATCGCGTCCCTCACGAGGATCTCGGAGGGAGAGCTCGACCGGCTCATCAAGAGGATCGGCGTGATCCTCCTGATCGGCACGGTCGCGTTCCTCGGTTTCTACGTCTTCGATCGATGGCGCCCGGCGGCGCCGCCCATGATCGACCGCGAGATCGCCAGCCTCGAGGCGGCGGTCCGGGCCGATCCCGCCGACATCGTGGCGCGCGGCCAGCTCGCCGACGCCTATCTCGTCGCCGAGCGGTACGACGACGCCGTCGCGACGTACAGCGAGATCCTCACGACCGGGAAGGCGGACGAGCTCGCCCGCTTCGGCCGGGCTCGCGCCTACCAGGCGCTGGGGAACCTGGAGGGCGCGAAGGCCGACTTCCAGGCGGTCGTGGACATCGCCCGCGAAGGCGAGATGGCCCATGTCGACCCGATGCTGAACGCCGCGTTCTACGGGCTCGGCTCGATCGCGCTCGAGGAGGACGAGCCTGCCGAGGCGATCCAGTTCCTCGCCGCCGCGGTCGCCATCAAGCGATCCGATGCCGACGCCCTCAACCTCCTCGGCACGGCGTACGTCCGCAATGGCGAGCCGGCGAAGGCGATCGAGCCGCTGCGGCTGGCGATCTCCTTCGTGCCGGTCGGCTGGAGCGAGCCGTACGCCACGCTCGCGCAGGCCTACCGCGACACGGGTGACGGCACCCGAGCCGAGTGGGCCGCGGCGATGTCCGAGATCTCGTCGGGCAGCTACGCCGCCGCCGAGGAGCGGCTGCTGGCGATCCGCGACGGCGAGACAGCGGTCGACGCCCTCATCGGCCTGGCGATCCTCGAGGAGGTCCAGGGCAACGCGAACGCCGCCGCGGCCTGGTACGAGCAGGCGCTGGTGCTCGAGCCCGAGAACCCCTCGGCGCTGCTCGGCCTGAGCCGCGTCGCGGTTCCCGAGGCGACCGGCGAGGAGGCCCCGGAATGACCGCCGACGTCACGACCCTCCCGGCGCCCGCGCCGGCCGCGGTCGAGGATGACCCGAGTCGCCGCCGGCGCCGCCGGAAGGTCGTCATCCTCTTCCTGCTCTTCGTCCTGATGGCCCTCCTCCTGGGCGTCGCCCTCTGGTACTTCTTCTTCCGGCAGCCGGTGCCGCTGCCCTTCATCCCGCCGCCGGCCATCCCGAGCTACGCCACCAGCCTCTACGGCGCGAGCGATCCCGCCGGCGTGGCGGTGACCGATGCCGGTGACCGGATCTACGTCGCCGAGACGGAGGGCGACCGGGTCGTCCGGATGTTCGACGCCGGCGGGACCGAGCTCGCCGTGCTGCGGCCGCCCGTCGAGACCGGCGCCGAGCACGTGCCGGTCTACGTGGCCATCAGCCCGATCACCGGCGACGTCTTCGTCTCGGATCGACCGGCCGGGGCCGTCTACGTCTATAGCCGGGACGGCGCGTTCCTGCGGGAGTTCCGCCCGGCCGTCGCCATCGAGGGCTGGCAGCCGCTCGGCCTGGCGTTCGACAAGGTCGGCAACCTCTACGTGAGCGACCTGATCGGGGACCAGCAGGTCCACAAGTTCGACGCTTCGGGGAAGCTCCTGCTCAGCTTCGGAGCGGCGGAGGACCTCAACTTCCCGAACGGGATCGCGGTCGACGCGGCCGGCCTCGTCTACGTCACCGACAGCAACAACGGCCGGCTGCTGACCTTCAACCCGGACGGCACCCTCAAGGGGAAGATCGGCCGGGGTGCCGGGGCCGGCAATCTCGGCCTGCCGCGCGGGCTTGCCATCGACCCACAGGGCCGGCTCTTCGTCGTCGACTCGAGCGGCCAGGGCGTCCTCGTCTACGCGGTCCTCACGGGCGAGCAGACGCAGCCCGAGCACCGCGGGTTCTTCGGCGGACATGGCGTCGACGACGGCCAGTTCGCCTTCCCGATGGGGGTCGCGGTCGACGGCCGCGGCCGCGTGTACGTCGCGGACACCGCGAACGACCGCATCCAGGTCTGGAGCTACTGAGGCATCCACATGAGCGAAGGAGGTAGGCACCCGCACGTGATGACCGCCGGCTCCGCCGGCCAAGCCAACCACAGCAAGACGACAGGACGAAAGGAGGTGGGGAGAGTGAGACGTCTGGCGCTAGTGCTAGCGTGCGGCGCCGTCTGGCTGCTCCTTGCCGCAATCCCTGCCCTGGCTGACGGCGGCCCCCATGTCATGACCCAGAACAACGGGTCCCTGGGGATCAACGCCGACGGCTGCGCCGGGTGCCATCGGGCACACACGGCGACAGGGCCGTACCTCATCAATGCCGCCGACGAGACGGCACT
>DASUMJ010000257.1:0-2028 GCA_036277775.1 Candidatus Limnocylindrales bacterium | reverse complement strand
GATCCCGCGGTCGTCAACATCGCCCGGTTCAGCGATCATCACAAGACTGCGGCCCACTACGAGGCCCGTGCCGCCGAGTGGTTCCCGAAGTTCTACGGGATCGTCCATCCCGGCGAGCAGTGGGCGACCGACCGCGACGTCCGGCTTGGGGCCGCCCACGCGCGCCACGTTGCGCTCGGCGCCTCGTTCATCGAGATCGCAGGCTGGGAGCGGCCCAACTGGTACTCGGCGAATGAGCCGCTCCTCGCCGAGTTCGGCGACCGGGTCATGGACCGCGAAGCGGAGTGGGACCGGCGCTGGTGGTCGCCGATCATCAACGCCGAGCACCTCGCGCTGCGAGCCCGGGCCGGGTTGATCGAGAACCCCGCGTTTGCGATCTTCGAGATCGCGGGCTCGGGCGCGCTCGCGTACCTCGAGCGCGTCGCCGTTGGGCGGATGGACGTCCCGGTGGGGCGGCTCGTCTACACCCAGCTGCTCAACGAGGCGGGCGGCATCAAGGCCGACGTCACCGTCCTCCGCCTGGCCCACGACCGGTTCTGGATCGTCGACGCCGGGTTCGCCGGAACGAGCGACCGGAAATGGCTCGAGGACCTCCTGCCGGGTGACGGCTCGGCACACCTCGCCGACCTGACCTCGGCCTGGACGATGATCGCGATCTGGGGCCCGCGAGCCCGCGACATCGTCGCGTCGCTCACCGACGACGACGTCTCGAACGAGGGCTTCCCCTTCGCGACATTCCGCCCCATCGACGTCGGATCGATCCGGGCCCTCGCGGTGCGTATCAGCTACGCGGGCGAGCTCGGCTGGGAGCTGCACGCCCCGATGGAGCAGGGCGCACGGCTCTGGGACCTGTTGTGGGCAGCGGGGCGGCCCCACGGCCTCGCGGCCGTCGGGCTCGGCGCGTACGGCACGACGCTCCGCCTGGAGAAGGGCTACCGGCTCATGGGCCGCGAGCTGGAGCTGGACCGGAACCTCGTGGAAGCCGGCCTCGCCCGGGGCCGGGTGAAGGACGCGGACTTCGTCGGGAAGGCGGCCTACGTCGCCCAGCGGGCAGCCGAGCCGCGGTCGATCCTCTGCACGCTCACGGTCGACGAGCACCGAAGCCCGGCCGGGGTGCGACGCTTCATGCTCGGCGGCGAGCCGGTCACGACGCCCGACGGCCGACCGCTCGTCGACGGCCGGGGCCGCCGCTCGTTCGTGACGACGGCCGGGTCCGGCCCGACCCTCGGCCGGCACCTCCTCATGGCCTACCTCCCGCCCGACGTGGCGGTGGCCGGCACGCCGCTCGCCGTCGAGTACGTGGGCGACCGCTACCCGGTGACGGTTGCCGCGGTCGGGGCGACGCCGCTCTTCGACCCGGGGAACGAGCGACTCCGCGCCTGACGTGCCGAAACGGCGTCGCCGGATCGATCCGCCCGGCGGCTACGGCGCGGCGTCGATCACCGGCAGGGCGCGGCCGCGCTCGACGGCCTCGACGAGCAGCGTCGCGACGTCCTTCACGACGAGGCCCCCGCCGGTCGACTGCATCCCGTCGTCGAGCATCACCGTGCAGAACGGGCAGGCCACGGCGAGGGTCGACGCGCCGGTCGCGGTCGCCTCACGGGCGCGCTCCTCGTTGATCTGACCGGCCCGCTCCTCGAGCCACATGTGGGCGCCGCCGGCACCGCAGCAGAAGGTCCGCTCCTCGCGGCGGCGCATCTCGATCGGCCGACCGACGGCCGCGACGAGCTCGCGCGGCTCGGCCCGGACGTCGTTGTGGCGGGCGAGGTAGCAGGAGTCGTGGTACGTGACGCCGTCCGTCCCGGCGGCCGGTGCGAGGCGCCCGTCGCGGACGAGCTCGGCGAGGAGCTGGGTGTGGTGGACGACCTCGTAGTGGCCGCCGAAGTCGGGGTATTCGTTCGCGATCGTGTTGAAGCAGTGCGGGCAGGTCGTGACGATCTTCGTGATCTTCGTCTCGCCGAGGGTCTCGACGTTCTGCCGGGCGAGCGACTGGAACGTGTACTCGTCGCCCATCCGGCGAGCCGGATC
>DASUMJ010000256.1:0-28285 GCA_036277775.1 Candidatus Limnocylindrales bacterium | reverse complement strand
GGGCGTCGACGCCGTGGATGCCCGCCGATTCCGGATGCTCATCGACCTCGACGGGACGGTGCCGCACGAGGAGGACGAGTGGATCGGGCACCGGATCGGGATCGGCGAGGCCGTGCTCCAGGTGACCGGCCGCGACGGGCGGTGCGCGATCACCACCCAGCACCCGGAGAGCGGCGCACGCGACATGGACACGCTCCGGACGATCATCCGATACCGGGGCCTGATGCCGGACCGCTCGGGCGCCCCGAAGGCGATGTTCGGCGTCCTGGCCGAGGTCGAGCAGCCGGGTCGCATCCGCCTGGGCGACGCCGTGCGGATGCTCGCCTGATCGCAACGCCCCGGTGGTTGCCGCTAGCCCTGGCGGTCGACCTGACTGATCTCGAAGGTGTTGCCCTCGGAATCCTTGAACCAGCAGGCCCTGTACGGCCCCATTGCCAGGAGGCCGTCAACGGTGGCCATGCCGTTGCCGAGGTCGTAGTCCTCGAAGGTCACCCCGCGGGCGCGGAGGTCGGCCATCACGGCCTCGATGCCGCTGACGGTCCAGCCCGCCTGAGTGTTCCGGGCCGTGCCCGCGAACTCGGTCCGGTAGACGCTCAACCAGGTCCCGTCACCGAAGCGATACCAGAGCCCGCCGGGGTCCTCCATCGCCGGCGTCAGACCCAGGTGCGCCTCGTACCAGGCGCGCGCCCGGTCGATGTCGCTCGCTGCGACGGTGGCGTGGATGGGGAACTGTTCGAGCATCGCCACGACCTCCGCTTCGGGCCGGGCGGACAGGCGGGCGTGCCTGTGCCTGGCCCTCGAAGCATGCGCCGGGCGGCGGGTCGCTGCGGGCCGCAGCCCTACTCGCTGTAGCGCTCTTCCTTCCAGGGGTCCGCGTCGTTGTTGTAGCCGTAGCGCTCCCAGAAGCCGAGCTGGTCGTGGTCGAGGAACTCGAGGCCTCGGATCCACTTCGCGCTCTTCCAGAAATAGCGCTTCGGGACGAGGAGCCGGAGTGGCCAGCCGTGCTCCTTCTCGAGCGGCGCGCCGTCGAACGTGTCGGCGAGGAGGACGTCGTCGTCGTCGAGCACGGACAGCGGCAGGTTGGCGGTGTACCCCTGCTCGGAGTGGGCGACGACGTGCGTCGCGGTCGGCCGGACCTGGGCGAGGCGGAGGATCTCCTGGATCGGCACACCGTCCCAGGTCGTGTCGAGCTTCGTCCAGCGCGTGACGCAGTGGATGTCCGTGGCGACCGTCTTGCGGGGCAGCGCCTTGAACTGGTCCCAGGTCAGGGTGAACGGTGCATCGACCTGGCCGAAGACGCGGAAATCCCACGCCGCGAGGTCGGTGCTGGGCACCGAGCCGTAGTGGAGGACCGGGAACTTCTCGGTCCGGTACTGGCCGGGCGGAATCCGCTCCATGACCGCAGGGTCCTGCTCGCGGTTGCCGAAGAGACGCTCGAACATCGTGATCTCCGTGGATGAGCCCCAACTATCGTCCCACACGGTGACGGGAGCGTGACGGGCGACTCCCGGCCCGGTCACGACGAGGCGGCACGGGGCGTCGGATCGGGACGGTCGGCACTCGCGCCGGCGGCGATGCAGGGGCTACGGTCGGTTCGTGATCGATCTCGACCGGCACCCGGTGGACCCGGCCGCCGCGGCGGCCGCGCTCCGGGACCTCGGGTTCACGCTCCTCGACAGCGACCACCCGGCCGCGCCCGGCGGCTCGAGCCTCGTCGTCGCGCTCCGCGACCGCCCGACCCTCCGCCACTTCGACCCGGAGGGCGTGACGTGCTGGGTCGCGGCCGGCGGGCGCGGGCGCACCCTGTCGATCGACCGGCGAACCCCGCCGGGAGACCGAACCATCCTCTGGGGCCACGTCCACGTCGTGGACCGACTCGGGATCGAGAACCGCTTCCTGACGTTCGGCGGCCCGCTCGAGATCGCCGACATCGACCCGTCCCTGCGCGTCGTGGTCCACCGCTCGCCCGGGCCGGTGGTCCGGTGGGGCGGCCACTCGCAGGGCTCGGATCCGCTGGCCGGGGAGATCGGTGCGTTCTTCGGCCGGCTCATCATCCCGGTGGGCGCGTTGCCCGGTGGCGAGGCACGGCTCGCGGCCGCGCCCCCGGAGCACCTCTACGCGGCCTACCTCCGGGATGCGGTCGCGCGCCGGCGGGAGGCGTCGGATCGCGGGGCGATCCCGCGCGGCGAACTCGGCCAGGCGGATCCGCTCGCCCACTGGGAGCGGACCGAGAGCCACCGCCTCATGACCGAGCGGCCCGACTGGTGGGACGCCGCCGGGCGCCTGCTCGACGATCTCGATCTCGGGCCCGAAGGGTTCGCGTCCGAGCGGGCCGCGGCCGAGACGCACGGCTGAGAAGCGCCGGGAGGCGCGAGGCGCCGGAGCGCACCGACCGGCCGCGAGGAATCACGAGGCCCGCCGGTCGCCCGACGGGCCTCAGGTTCGCCAACGGTCAGCCGATCCTCACGGCACCGGCTTCGCGAGGTCGCTCAGCTTCACGAGCCCGTACTGATCGGCCGTCGCCCGGGTGACGACGAAGCCGTTCTGGTCCGTCGCGACGGCGTGATCGAGGGCCGTGAGCCCGCGGTCGGCGAGCCGCTCACGGAGCTTCTCGGCCGTTGCGACCGGATCGGTCGTCGCCTCGCCGGCCTTGTTGTTCACGTGCTCGAGCGCCGTCGCCGCGTACTCGGCGAGGATGTCGATCTCACCCGACTCGAGGGCCGGAAAGACGACCTCGCGGGCGCCGAGCTGGAACTTCCGCTCGACGTCGATGCCGGCGGCCTCGAGAACCTGGGAGAAGACCTCGGCGAGGATCTCCTGCTCGTAGAAGTTCGTCGACCCCACGGTCACGCTGCCGGATCCGCCGCTGAAGGCAAACCCCTCGGCTTCGATCCAGGCCGCGGCGACGTCCGCGGCGGCGAGGCCGTCGACCGTCACCTGCTTGTTCAGGTCGGTGAGGGCCTCCTGGCTGAGGGCGGCCATCACGGCGTTCAGGGCCTCCTCGATCACCGGATTCTCGTCGAGGGCATCCTGGCGCACGACCGGGATGAGGTTGTCCGCGAGCTGGAGCTGCTTGTCGTCCTCGAGGAGGACGAAGTCCTTGACCGCGATCGCCGGGTCGGAGGTGAAGAGAAGGCCGACCTGCGCGTCGCCGTTCTCGAGAGCCTGGATCGTGATCGGGCCGCCGCTATCGGTGGGCTTGAACTCCTTGAACGTGAGGCCGTAGGTCTCGGTCAGCCCCTCGAGGCAGAACGGCCGTTCCGGACACTCGGGCGGGCCGGCAAGGATGAGCTGGCTCGCGATGGTGCCGCTGGGTGCCTGGCTGCCCCCTCCCAGCGAGCAGGCGCTCACCACGAGCGCGAGCATCGCTGCCCCGAGGGCGGCCCTGCGGATGTGCCGCATGGGTCTCCTTTCCTGGCGCCCCGCGCCTGAAGAGCGCGACCTGGGCGTCGGGCGACGGTAGCAGAGCATTGATGACAGCGCTGTGACCGGTATCTCGGCGGAACCGACTGTCTCGTGGCGCGGCCCGAGAGGCGTCGGCGCGTCAGGCGGGCTGGCCGAGCGCCTCGACACCGGCCGCGGCCGTCGGTCCGCCCCGGGCCAGCCGCCGCTCGAGGGCGGTCAGCCCGCGCTCCGTGAGGAGCGCCAGGAGCGCCACGAGCAGGGCCCCGGCGACGAGGCGGTCGTAGCGCTGGAGCGCGAACCCGTCGACGATGTACCGGCCCAGGCCGCCGCCCGCGACGAGGGCGGCGAGCGTCGCCGTCGCGACGACCTGGACCGCCGACGTTCGGACGCCGGCGACGATCGATGGCAGCGCGGCCGGGATCTCGACGCCCCGCAGGACCTGCCACTCGGTCATGCCCATCCCCCGCCCGGACTCGACGACCTCGGCGTCGACGTCCCGGAGGCTGGCGACCGCGTTGACGAGGATCGGCGGGATCGCGAGGAGCACGAGCGCCGGGAGGGCGCTCGCGAACCCGAGCCCGAAGATCGGGACGAACAGGATGAGGAGCGCGTACGACGGGACGGCCCGGCCGAGGCCGGCGACCGCAGTCGAGACGAGCTCGCCCCGACCCGTGTGCCCGATGGCCAGACCAGCCGGCAGGGCGATCAGCCCACCGAGCGCGATGGCGAGCCCCGAGACGGCGATGTGCTCGACGAGCCGGATCGGCACGCCGTTCGAGCCTGCCCAGTTGGCCGGGTCCGTGAACCAGCGGGCGACGTCGCCGAGCAGCTCCACCTCAGGCCCCCGCCCGCCGAGCCCGGCTCCACGGGGCGATCGTCCGGCCGAGCCAGCCGAGGCCGAGGTCGGCCACGAGGGCCAGGGCGACGGTCAGGACGAACCCCGCGACGACGAGCGAGTCGCTCCGGAAGTTGTAGCCGCGGAGCATCACCTGCCCGAGCCCGCCGTAGCCGATGAGCGCCGTGACCATGACGAGCCCGATCGTCGTCACCGTCGCGATCCGGATGCCCGCGACGATGAGGGGCAGGGCGAGCGGCAGCTCCACCTGCCAGAGCCGGCGGACCCGCGAGTAGCCCATCGCGTCCGCGGCCTCGAGGACGTCGGCCGGCACGGCGTCGAGGCCCGCGAGCAGGTTGCGGGCGAGGATGAGCAGCGTGTAGCCGACGAGGGCGATCTCGGCGGTCAGGAACGTCAGCCGGGTGAACGGGACGAGGAATGCCAGCAGCGCGAGGCTCGGGATCGTGTAGATGATCCCGAAGACCGCGAGCGTCGGCCCGACCCAGCGGCGGCGGCCGCGGACGAGGAGCACGATCCCGAAGCTCAGGACGAGCCCGACGCCGACCGCGACCCCGGTCAGGGCCAGGTGCTCCCCGAGCTTGGCGGCGATCAGCGGGAGATTGCCCTCGATGACGTCCCAGCGGATCACCGCGGTGCCTCGTCCGGCGGGGGTGTCTCGTCCGGCGGTGGGGCCTCGACCGGCGGTCGCCCCGCGGCGGCCGTGATGTCCTCCACCGCGCAGAGGCCGGCGACCGCCCCGCGCTCGTTCACGATGATCCCGGCCTGGACCCCCGCGTCGATGAGCATCGCCAGGGCGTCCTTCAGGGTCGTTCGGCGGTCGAAGAGCGGGGACGTCGCATCGGCGATGCCCTCGTCGATCTCACCAGTTGCCGGAAGCCCGCGGCGCGGGACCCAGCCGATCGGCCGGTCTGCGTCGTCGACGAGGAGGAGGTAGTCGGCCGGGACGTCGAGACGGGCGACGGCGGCCGCCACGTCCTCGCCCCGCCGGACCGTCGGGGCCGGCCGATGGGGCAGGTCCCCGACCCGGCTCAGCGCAAGCCGCTTCAGGCCCCGGTCGGCGCCGACGAACCGGGCGACGAAGTCGGAGGCCGGGCTGGCCAGGATCTCCTCCGGCGTGCCGAACTGGGCGAGGCGGCCGCCGGTCTCCATGACCGCGACGAGGTCGCCGAGCTTGATCGCCTCGTCGATGTCGTGGGTGACGAAGAGGATGGTCTTCGCGAGGTCCGCCTGGAGCCGGAGGAACTCGTTCTGGAGCCGCTCGCGAACGATCGGGTCGACCGCTCCGAACGGCTCGTCCATGAGCATGAGCGGAGGATCGGCGGCCAGCGCCCGCGCCACCCCGACCCGCTGGCGCTCGCCGCCGGAGAGCTGGGCCGGATAGCGGTCCCGGTACGTGGCCGGATCCAGGCCGACGAGCGCGAGGAGCTCCTCGCTCCTGGCCCGGCGGCGCGGCTCCGGCCAGCCGAGCAGGCGCGGGACGGTGCCGACGTTCTCGCCGATCGTCTGGTGGGGGAAGAGCCCCACCTGCTGGATGACGTAGCCGATCGAGCGCCGGAGCTCGGTCACGTCGCGCTCGGCGGCGTCGCGCCCGTCGATGAGGATCCGGCCGCTCGTCGGCTCGATGAGCCGGTTGACCATCTTCAGGCTCGTCGTCTTGCCGCAGCCAGACGGCCCGACGAGGACGCAGATCCGGCCGGCCGGGACCTCGAGCGTCAGGTCCTCGACGGCGCCGCGGTCTCCCGAGCCCGTGCCGGCATAGCGCTTCGTGACGTGATCGAACGTCACCGAGGCGGCGGGCGTCGTGCCGGGGACGGACACGCGTCTCAGCCGCGGTCGACGAGCGGCTTCACCTCGCCGACGAGGCGCTCGATCGTCTCGGCGTCGAACGGTGTGGGGAGCTCCACGATCGTCGAGTCGAAGCCGGCCGCGACGTGCTCGAGGAGCTTCTCCGCCACGTAGTCCGGCGGCCCGAAGAACATCCGGTGGCGGTTGTCGTCCTTGAGGTCGGATCGATTGCGGGCCATGGCCTGGGCCCAGACGCGTTCCGCCTCGGCCTTCGTGTCGCGGACGACGATCCAGGTGTTCGTGGTCCGGACGATCGTCGACGGATCGCGGCCCACCGCGGCACAGTGCTCCGCCAGGATCGCGTTCTTGCGGACGAGCGCATCGGGCGCCGCGTTGACGTTCCAGTAGTCGGCGACCTTGGCGACGGTCCGGAGCGTCTTCTTCTCGCCCCCGCCGCCGATCATGATCGGGAGGTGGGCCTGGAGGGGCAGCGGCTCGTGCCGCAGCTCCCGGAACGCGTAGCGGCCGCCAGGGGCCGAGGTCACCGTCTCTCCGTCGAGGAGCGCGCGCATCGCGGTCGCGGACTCGTCGAGCCACGTGAGCCGCTCGCCGTGCCCCGACCCGAACTCGATGCCGTGGGCCGCGTGCTCGTACTCGAACCACGCCCCGCCGATGCCGAGGATCGCCCGGCCGCCGCTCGCGTGATCGAGCGTCGACACGGACTTCGCCACGATGCCCGGGTTCCGGAAGGTGTTCGCACCGACGAGCAGCCCGAGCTTCGTCCGCTCGGTCACGGCCGCCCACGCGCCGAGGACGACGTAGCCCTCGTAGATCGGCTGGAGCGGGTCGCCCACGATCGCGTGGAGGTGGTCCCAGGTCCACAGATGGTCGTAGTCGAGGCGGTCGACGCGCTTCGCCGCGTCGAGCATCTCGGGCCAGGTTGCGGCCTGGCTCCAGAGGAGGATCCCGAACCGGAAGTCGGTCATGGCAGCACTGCGCTCCGTTCGCGATGGACGCGGGAACTGCCAGTATCCACCGCCCGCGGGATCGCCGCCCCGACAGGGCCTCCGGCCTGCCGGCCGTCGCCGATCAGAGCGGGATCGTGGCCAGGTCGCCCTCGATGAGCTCGCGATCAGCCGGGTCGGCAATCGCGGCGAGCGCCGCTCGGGCGCGGTCGCGCCAGGTCGCCGCAGCGTCGCGGTCGCCGGCGACGCTCGCCGCGCGCGCCAGCGATTCGTAGGCCGCCGCGAGGTCCCAGTCCTCGGCCTCGCCCGCAGCGACGGCGGCCTCGACGTAGGCGAGGCAGCGGGCCGCGTGCCACTGCGCCGGCTCCGCGCGGCCGAGGACCGAGTAGACGCGGGCGATCTGCCACTCGCCGCGCGCGAGGTTGACGGTCGTGCCGGCCTTCGACCAATGGTGCCGCGAGGCATGGGCGGCGTGGATCATCTCGTCGGTCTCGGCCGGGGTCCGGTCCGGCTTCTCGATGAGCGTCCAGGTGTGGTTGAAGAGGTCGACCCCGAGCCGCCGGTGGGCGGCCGCGTCGAGCTCGGGGGCGGTCGGGGCGCTGGCGGCATCGGACACGAGGGGTTCCCTTCCTGCGCTGAGCTGGCCGAGGACGTGGAGGATCCGCCCGAGGCGGTTGATGCGGGCCTCGATCCGGGACCGGTGCTCCGCCACGCGACGGCGCTGATCGGCCGGGTCGTCGGCGGCGAGGACGAGCCGGATCTCGTCGAGCGGGACCTCGAGATCGCGAAGGCGCGCGATCGCCCGGGCGGTGTCGAGCTGCGTCCGGCGGTACCGCCGGTAGCCGGTGAAGCGATCCACCTCGGCCGGCCGGAGGATGTCCAGCTCGTCGTAGTGGCGGAGCGCCCCGATCGACAGGCCCGTCAGCCGGGCGAACCGACCGATCGCGAGGAGTTCGTCGTCCATGGCCGGCATCGTGGACCCTCGGGCAGGTCGAGAGTCAAGGGGCGACGCTGCACGTCGCCTTCAGGCGTTCTCGAGCTCGCGCGAGATCGCCCGGAGGATGAACCGGGCCGCCTCGGCGCTCTTGCCGCCGAGCTTCTGGCCCTCGTCCTGCTCCAGCGCGACCATCAGGTCGCCGAGCATCCGGTCGATGACGGGTGTCCGCTGGAGCGCCCCGTCGGCGAACGCCGCCTCGAGCCCGGCGACCGCGGCCCGCGCGTTCTCGACCGCGTGGCCCTTGGCCTCCATCCGTTCGCGGAAGGCCGCTCGGGCCGCATCCGCGGCCGGCCCGGTGGATGCCATGGTCACCGCCCGAGGAGTCGGGCCGCGATCCCGCGGCGCGACCCGGACCGGGCGGCGCCCGACAGCTCGACGTCCTCGTCGGCACGGGTCGGCCGGGCGTCGGCCTCGTGATCGCGTCGCCGCCGCCACTCGCGTTCGAGGATGCTCATCGACAGCTCATCCCACCACCGCCCGTCTCGCCAGATCGCCTCGCGGGCGCGGCCCTCGACCGTGAAGCCGCATGTCGCGTAGGCGCGGATCGCCCGCTCGTTGAACTCGAAGACGGCGAGCGCGACCCGGTGCAGGCCGAGCGCCATGAATGCGTGGTCGACCATGAGCTGGGTGGCCTCGGTTCCGTAGCCGTGGCCCCAGGCGTCCTTCTCGCCGATCGTGATGTGGTAGAGCGTCGAGCCGTTGTCGCCGTCCAGCTGGCTGAAGGCGCACGTGCCGATCAGCCGGTCCGTGGCACGGACGTGGATCGCCATCGTCATCGTCTCGTCGCCGAGAGCCCTGGCCTGGAAGAACCGGTCGATCTCCTCGATCGACATCGGGCCGTCCTGGTAGCGGGCGAGCCGGGCGACCTCGGGATCCCGGTACCACCGCCGATAGGCCTCGAGGTTCTCCGGGACGTGCCGTCGGAGCACGACCGACCGGCCCTCCAGCGATGCCGGGAACCACGAACGGCCAGCCACGGGGGCACGGTATACCATCGCCGCCATGCGCCGCTGGAGCGAGCTCGCCGAGCGCGTCGCCGCCACCACGCGGACCTCCGAGAAGACGAGCCTCCTCGCCGAGTACTTCCGGACGCTCGACCGCGACGACCTGCCCGTGGCCGCGGTCTTCCTCACCGGGCGAGCCTTCGCCGAGGCCGACCAGCGCGCCACCGGGCTCGGCTGGGCGACGATGGCGGCCGCGATCGCGGCGATCGCCGGGGTCGAGCGCGACGCGCTCGGCGAGGCCTACGACCGCTTCTCCGACCTCGGGCGCGCGGTCGAGGACGTGCTCGCGGTGGCCGGGCACGCGCCCGATCCGGCCGGCACCCCGGGTGTCGGGGAGGTCGCGGCCGCATTCGCGGCGATCGAGGCTGCCAGCGGCGCCGCGGCCAAGGCCGCGATCTTCCGCGAGCTCATCGCCCGTTGCGATCCGGCGACCGCGAAGGGCGTGATCAAGGTTCTGTCGGGCGACCTCCGCATCGGGCTTCGCGAGGGACTCGTTGAGGCGGCGCTCGCGAAGGCCTTCGACCGCCCGCTCGACGATGTGAAGCGGGCCGGGATGCTCACCGGCGACATCGGGCGGACGGCGCTGCTCGCCCGCGACGACGCGCTCGCGACGGCCGAGCTGACGCTCTTCCACCCGCTGAAGTTCATGCTCGCCTCGCCGGCCGAGGACGCGGCGGAGATCGTCCGCCGGCTCGGTGCCGTCGTCTGGGTCGAGGACAAGTACGACGGCATCCGGGCCCAGCTCCACAAGCGCGGCAGCGACGTCCGGCTCTACTCGCGGGACCTGCACGACGTGACCGGCGGGTACCCGGAGGTCGTGGCCTCGGCCCGGACCCTCCCGTGGGACGGGATCCTCGACGGCGAGCTCCTCGGCCTTCGGGACGGCGTGGTCCTGCCGTTCGTCGCCCTCCAGGCACGGCTCGGCCGGAAGACGCCGCCCCCGGAGCTCCTCACCGAGGTCCCGGTGGTGTTCGTGGCGTTCGACGTCCTCGGCCTGGGGCCGGGCCTCGGCGCACCGGTCCAGCCGACGCTCAACCTGCCGCTCGAGGAGCGCCGCCGTCTCCTCGGCTCGATCGATCTGCCGCTCGCCGACGCGGGCGGAGCGTTCGCGCTCTCGCACCTCGCGAGCGCGGATTCCGCCGATGCGCTCGAGGCGGCGTTCCTCGAGGCGCGGGCCCGCCGGAACGAGGGGCTCATGGTCAAGGACCCGAGCTCGGTCTACTCGCCCGGCCGGCGCGGCTACGGGTGGCTGAAGATGAAGAAGGCCCTCGCCACGATCGATTGCGTCGTCGTCGGGGTCGAGGTCGGCCACGGCAAGCGCCACGGCGTCCTGTCCGACTACACGTTCGCGGTCCGCGACGAGGCGAACGACCGGCTCGTCACGATCGGCAAGGCCTACAGCGGCCTGACCGACGCCGAGATCGCCGAGATGACCCGTTGGTTCGAGGCCCACACGATCAGCCGCCATGGCCGCTACCGGGTCGTCGAGCCGACCGTCGTCGTCGAGGTCGCCTTCGACGTCATCCTCCGGTCCGCCCGCCACCGGTCCGGGTTCGCGCTCCGGTTCCCGCGGATCGCACGGCTGCGGCTCGACAAGCCGGCGGCCGAGGCGGACACGCTCGCGACGGTCACCCGGCTGTTCGAGGAGCTCCAGCCCGGTGCGGAGCGGCTCGTCACGGCCGGCGCCCGCGCCGCGATCGTGCCGGCCGCGGCGCCCGGAGCGGTGCCGGCGGTCGACACGAATGGCGGTGAACCGCCCGACGCCCGTCGTCGCCGGCCCGGCTGACCGGTAGACTGGCGCCCATGTTCGGAGGCTGGGCCGGCGAGACGCACCACGTCGGACTGACGCTCTACACCGACGCCTACGTGGTCCGTGGGACGCTCGGGACGCGGCAGCGCCGGCTGTCCGACGTCCTCAACCTGGCGGACGACGACTTCCTCGTCCTCGCGGACGCGGAGTTCGAGGAGTTCGGCCACCGCGGGGAGCGCAACACGGCGCGGTTCGCCCAGGTCAACCTGGCCGCGGTCCTCTTCGCCGTCGCCGACACGACCGTCACGCCGGTCCCGGAGCTCCGCTCGCCGAAGGTCGCGGAGACGGCGCTCATCAGCATCCCGCCGTTCAAGGTCACGGGGCGGATCCACCTGATGCCGGGCCGCGACCTCCGCGAGGCCCTCCAGGAGCTCACCGGCCGCTTCATCCCGGTGACGAACGCGACGTACTGGTCCGATTCCGTGGGCGAGGCCCCGCGGGAGGCGCCGATGGTCGCGATCAACCACGCTCGGGCCCAGATCCTGTCGCCGTGGGGCGACCTTCCGGCCGACGAGGGCCCGGCGGGCGAGGCTCCGGACGCCGCGTCGCCGAACGCCGAGTCCCCCGACGCCGGCGAGCCCACCGGCTGGGACGTCCCGGGGCCGCCCTCCGAATGACGCTCGCCGCGCGCGCGACCCGGGCCGCCGGCCGGCTCGTGGCCGCGGGCCGAGCGCGGCAGGGTCGGCTCGGCCGCTGGGTCCGGCTCGTCAGAGCCCGTCGCGGCCCGCGCGTCGCCCCGACCGACGGGATCGCCTTCGTCGACGGCCACGTGCTCGTCGTCCCGGATCCGTCGACGTCGGCCCTGTCGCGGCGGCTCGTCGATCGCGGCGTGACCGAGCCGGACTTCACCGACGTCGCCCGGCTCGTGACGCGGCCCGGCGACGTGGTCCTCGACGTCGGCGCGAGCATGGGCTACTTCACCATCCTGTTCGCCTCGTGGGCGGGCCCGGCCGGCCGCGTCGTCGCCCACGAGCCCTGGCCCTCGGCCCTCCGGTACCTCGCGCTGAACGTCGCCCGCAACCGGCTCGCGAACGTCGAGATCGATGCCTCCGCCCTCACCGACGTCGCCGGCCGGGCCTCGATGTCGCCGCCCTCCTTCCAGCTCCGGCCCGGGGCCGCGACCGAGCCAGGTGGCATCGACGTCGTCGCGGCCCGGTTCGACGACATCGCCGCGGCGCGCGGCCTGGACCGGCTCGACATCGTGAAGATGGACATCGAGGGCGCCGAGGGCCGCGCCCTGGCCGGGATGACCGGGACCCTCGAGCGCCTCCGCCCGGTGCTCCTCCTCGAGGTCCATCCGGACTACCTGCCGCGGTACGGCGACGACGTGGCCGGGATCGGGCGGCGGCTCGACGCCCTCGGCTACGAGCGGATCCTCGTCGAGCCCGACGCCGACGAGACGCAGGGCCACCATCTCGTGGCCGGCCCCCCCGAGCGGCTCGCCGCCGCCGGGCTCCTCCCCGGGGGACCGCGCCGCGCCGTGCTCGAGCCGGACGCCGGCTCGTGGCAGCCGGCGCCCCGGTCCCCGGTCGAGGTGCGGCCCGGTGCCGCCGGGGCCGAGATCCGCCCGACGACGCCCGACCGGTCCGGCTTCGCGGTCGAGACGGCTGGATCGTGGGTGCGGCCGCGGACCGACGGTCGAGGGGCGGTGCGGGCCTCCTGGCCGGCCTGGATCGCCTGGGACGGTGACGTCGACCCCGGCCTCGAGGCGTCGGCCTGGGTCTTCGAGCACGAGGGCCGGACGCTGGCTCGCCGCCGCTCGATCCGGCTCCGCCCGGGCGAGGGCGCGTGGCGGGTCGTCATCGGTCCGGCGACGACCACGGTAAGGCTGGCGATCGAGGTCCGGGGGGCGGGCGCAGTTCGGGTCCGGCGCCTCGCGCTCGAGCAGTCGATCGGCTAGCCGTTCGTGCGCCGGGCCGCGGCGCCGCCGAAGGCGCGAGGCTCAGCGATCGACGGGCAGGTCCAGCCGATCGCCCCACTCGGACCAGCCGCCGTCGTAGAGGGCGACATCCTCGTAGCCGAGGAGCGAGAGGATGAACGCGAGCTTCGCGGCCGAGACGCCGGCGCCGTCGTACGTGATGATCCGGCGGCCGCGGGCGACGTTGGCCTTCAGGAGCAGCTCCCGCAGCTCGGCGCCGTCGCGGAGGCGCTGGCTCCCGGGGACGTGCATCGCCCCGACCGGGATGTTGATCGCGCCCGGGATGTGCCCGAGCCGCCGGGCGTTGCCCTCCAGGCCGCGGTACTCCGCTGCGGCGCGGGCATCGAGGAGCAGGACCTCCGGCGAGCCGAGCAGGGCCCGGACATCGGCCGTCGTCAGGCGAAGCCGCGGGTTCGCCCGCGGCGTGAAGACGGCCTGCGCCGGCGGGTAGCTCGCGTTCGAGAGCGGCCGGCCCTCGGCGAGCCAGGCCGGCAGGCCGCCGTCGAGGATCCGCGCCGATTCGAAGCCGTAGGCCCGGAGGCTCCACCAGGCGCGGGCCGCATAGAGCGCGATCGAGTCGTCGTAGATGACGAGGCTCGTCCCGTCCCCGATGCCGGCCCGCGACATCGCCGCCGCGACACGCTCCGGGCCGGCCAGGCGGAGGCCCGGCCCCGTCTCGGTCGAGTCGGACTCCACGAGCTCCGACCGCCAGTCGACGTGCGCCGCGCCGGGGATGTGCCCGGCCGCGAAGACCGCGGCGCCGGTGCCGTCGGGTCGCCATCGGACGTCGAGGACCCGGACGTCCGGCCGGCCGAGCTGGTCCGCGAGCCACTCGGGCGTGGCGACGAGCTCCGGCCGCGCGAAGGCGCTCACGGGCGGCGGCGCCGGGCGGAGTGGCGGGGCATCGCCGGTATGATACGGCCGTGGTCTCGCCCTTCATGACCGACGCGGAGAAGCTCTCCGCGGTGCGGGCCGCACTCCCGGCGCTGGGGTCGGGGATCCACCTGAACACCGGCTCGGTGGGGCCGATGCCGGCCGAGGTCGCGGCGGCCATCGAGGAGCTCCAGGCGTACGGCCGGAACATCGGCCGTGCCGCCTACGACGACTACCTGGCCCTCCTCGACCGAATGGCGGAGGCTCGGGCCGGGGTTGCCGCGATCGTCGGCGGCGACCTCGACGAGATCGCCCTGACCCACGCCACGACCGACGGGATGAACATCGCGACGTGGGGCCTCGACTGGCGGCCCGGCGACCGCGCCGTCACGACGATCCACGAGCATCCCGGCGCGCTCGGTCCGCTGTACGCGATCCGGGACCGGATCGGGATCGATCTCGTCTTCGCCGACATCGGCGACGGCGGCGACGACGACAGGACCCTCGACGCCTTCGATCGGGCGATCGCGCCCGGCACGCGACTCGTCTCCGTGTCCCACGTCCTGTGGTCAACCGGTGCCGTGCTCCCGATCCCCCGGATCGCGGCCCTCGCCCGGGAACGGGGCGCGCTCGTCGCGGTCGACGGGGCCCAGGCGGCCGGCGCCATCCCGGTCGCGGTCCGCGACCTCGGCGTCGACGCGTACTCGATCGCGGCCCAGAAGTGGCTCCTCGGGCCGGAGGGGATGGGGGCGCTCTGGGTCGCCCGGGAGTCGATGGACCGGATCCGGCCGTCGTTCGCCGGGCACTTCTCGTTCGCCGCCTCGGACTCACGCGGGACCGGCACGTGGCAGCCGGACGCCCGGCGGTACGAGTCTGCCGGCTACCACCCGCCGGCGGTCGTCGGGATGGCCCGCGCGATCGGCTGGCTCTCGATGTACGTCGGGCTCGACTTCGTGCACCGTCGCGGCGCGGTCCAGGCCCGCCACGCGGCCGACGCGCTCGCCGCGATTCCCGGGGTGGAGCTCCTGACGCCGCGAGACCGGATGGCGAACCTGGTCACGTTCCGGATCGCCGGCTGGGAGCCCCAGGCCGCGCTCGAGGAGCTCGGGGCCCGGGTCTTCGCGATCGCCCGGACGATCACCCTCCTCGACGCCCTCCGCATCAGCGTCGGGTTCTGGACCTCGGACGACGAGATCGACCGGTTCGTCGGCGGCGTTCGCCTGCTCGCCGAGCACTCGCCCGAGACCATCCCGCCACGTCGGACGCTGCCGATCTTCGGCGAGGCGTGAGCACCGGGCCGCCCCGGCGCTCGTGGTGGGAGGTCCGCTGGCGCCAGTTCCGGAACGCGCCGCGGCCCGTCGTCCGGGCCGTCACCGCGAACCTCGTGGTCGCCGGGGTGCTGGGGCTCGCCTACCTCGCGTACGACGTGGCGCTCGAGCGCGGCGCCCGGCTGCCCGGCGGCGACCTGCGAACGCTCTTCGTCACCGTCGACGTCCTCGTCGTCCTCGGGCTCGGCAGCCTCATCACCTACCTCATCGTCCCGCTCCCCCGAGGCTCCGCCGAGCGGGCCACCCGCACGGCCTGGAGCGCGGCGCTCGGGCTGTTCGCCGCCGTCCCGATCGCCTACCTCGTGCTCGTCTTCGTGAGCCAGGTGCTGCGACCGCTCCTCGTCTGACCCGGTTCCCGCCTGCAACACGGCCGTGATGGCGACGCCCGAAACCCGTTGGCATGGCGCACGCACTCGCGCTATGGTGTCCCGTGACGGGCGGACCGGGAAGCCGCCCCACGGGTGGAGACCAGGCTCGAGCCGATGGAAGAGCTGCAGCACGTCGCGCTCCCGAAGCTCTACGGAGCTCCGGCCTACGCCCGACCTCCCGTCACCCCGGTGGCACAGACCCCGCGGCCGGTCACCCCCGACGACCTGCCGATCGCGGCCGAGATGACCGACGAGGACCTCCGGCTCCTCGAGTCCATCCCGGAGTCGGGCGATCGCGTCCCCGCCGCCACCCCTGCGGCCGTCGCGACGGCGATCGCTCCGCGCGATTCACTCGATCCGCGGCCGTTCTCGCTCCGCGCCTTCGCCGACCGGTTCCGCCCACCCCGGCGCTGACCCGCAGCCGTCGCGGGGCCCGTTGGACCCGTCTCATCCCGGTGTACGATCGCGGGCGGGGGAGTAGCTCAGTGGTGAGAGCAGCCGTCTTATACACGGCCGGTCCCTGGTTCGAATCCAGGCTCCCCTACCAGTCCGGACGAACTCGCGAGGCCGCGAACGCCTAGAGCGTGTCCCGGACCTGCTGCACGATCCGCGCCCGCCGGTCGGCATCGAACGAGCGCTGCGGGGGCAGCGAGGCCAGCCACGCGCCAACCTGCTCCGGCCCGATGTAGGCACACGACGGCGTCCGCGTCACGGTCGGGTCCGTCCCCACGACCGCCGCGTAGACCTTGACGACATGGTCGGAGTCGTCGTTCCCGAGCCAGGTCCGGACCCGCTCGGCGTCGCGGGTTGCCCGCTCGAGCGGGTGGTCGATCATGTGCGACTTGCCGTCGGAGAGCCGGACCTCCCAGCTCCGAGGACCGCGCGAGATGACGGCGCCGAGCGGCGGCAGCTCCTCGATCACCGCGGCCCCGAACGGTCCGATGACGAGCTCCGGCACGACCCGGCTGCCGTCCGGCAGGCGCACCCGCGTCGCGACCGCATGGTCGTCGGCAACGAGCGCCGCGGCCCGGACCGCGGGCGTGGGCCGGCGCCGGCGTGCGGACATCCGCTCGACCGCCGAACCGAGCCGGACGAGCCCGACGAGACCGAATCCCGCCGGCGCCGTGAGGGCGAACGTCCAGGCCAGGGCCCCCGTCATGAGCTGGGGAACGGACGCGCGTCCGGTCGGCGTGAATCGGCCGAGGAACTCGGTCCCGAAGATCAGGTAGCCCAGGTACGTCGCGCCGGCGAGGAGGATGCCGCCGACGACGACCGCCCGGACGACGTCGGATCGGCTCGGCTGGCCCGCGATGGGGCGTTCGGACGCGATCACCTGCATGGCACCGATCTTGGGACTCGCCCGCGCGCGTGGGAATGGCACCTTCGGGCCAGCGGTTCCGGCCGTCCTGCCCATGCAGTGCACCGGACCGCACCGGACCGCCCGAGGCTCGCCGCGAGTCCGGGGTCGGGGGGACCGCCGTACCATTGAAAGCCCGGTCCCGCACCTCGATCCTCGCCTCGAAGACGGGCAATCCGTGCCCGTTCCGAGGTGCCTGCGTGACCTTCGTCCGAGACCGCCGGGCGGCCCGACGAGCCCGGGAGCTGCTGGCATCCGCCCTCGCGGCGATGCTGCTCCTCCTGACGCTCGGCCTCCCCGCGCTCGGCGCCGGCAAGCCGATCGGCCCGACGCAGCTCGTCGATCCCGAGGTCGCCCCGCTCGTGACCGACAGCGCGACGCCGATCACCTTCCGCGTCACGTACCGCAACTTCCACGACCTGCCGCCGGAGTACGTCCGGGTGGCGGTTGCCGGCGCGGTCCTCGCGATGTCCGGCTCCGGCACCGACTGGAAGGCCGGCGTCGTCTTCACCGTCACGGCGAAGCTCCCGGCTGGGACGCACGCCGTGCGATTCGAGGCGCGGGATGAGGAACGGTTCGTCGACACGCTCGAGGCCGGCACGGTGGCGGTCGACCAGGCACCGCCGCCACCGACGCCGGCGCCCACGCCGACGCCGGCCCCGGACCCCGACCCGGATCCCGATCCGACGCCGACGCCCACCTCTCCGGGTGGCGGCTCCGGCGGCAGCGGCGGGGGCAGCGTGGGCGGCGGCAGCACGTCCGGCACCGGGGGCGACCCCGATGGCTCTGGGACTGGCGGCCCGAACGTCGGTGCCGGCTCCGGCGACCGGTCGGGCACGGACAGCGTCGGCGCACCGACCGGCGGCCTGTCGGTCCGGGACCACGGCGGTCACGCGCACGACTGGGTGCCCTCGAGCGGCGGCCCCGGGAGCGCGATCGAGGGTCCGCTCGGTCCGAGCGTCACGGTGGACCCGTCGCCGGCCGGCGGTTCGGCGACCGGCGGGTCCGCGCCCGGCCGCTCCGGCGGATCCTGGCGCGCGGACTCCCCGTGGTCCGCCGGCTCCTGGAGCCCGGCCGGCGACTCCACGTCAGGACCGAACAGCGGATCCGGGGGCAGGGGCGGCGGCGCGAGCGACTGGCTCGGGACGCTCAACGCGGGCCTCGCCACGCTCGTCCTCACCGGCCCCGGCGACGTCCCGACCCTCCCCGCGATCGTCGGCCCGACGCTCCTCGTGACGACGTGGATGGCCTTCATGCTGTTCAACCGTCGCCGCCGGGACGGTGAGCCGCCGGCACCTGACGACGTCCTCCACGCCGCCGCCGGGACGGGCCTGGGCCTGGCCGCGGTGGCGGTTCCAGCCGCGCCGGTCGATCCCGAGTCGCTCATGCCCCGGTGGCGGCGCCCGTCGCTCCTCGAAGCCCGCAAGACCGACCCGATCCGAAGTCCCGCCCCGGAGCGGGCCCGCCTGACGTTCGCAAGCATGGTGGACGATCCGAACACCGAAGCCGGGTTCGCTGCCGCGTCCACCGGTCCGGTCTCCCCGGCGTCCAGCGGTTCGTTCGAGCGGCGGACGATCCGCTACGCGGTCATCCCGCTCCTCGACCGACCCGACGAGATCATGGCCACCCGGATCGGGGAGCTCGTCGCGGGCGACGAGGTCCAGGTCGAGCAGCGCTCCGGCGCGTACTGCCACGTGCTCTGCCCGGACGGGCGCCGCGGCTGGGTCCACCGGACGACCCTCGGCGATCACGTCGCCCCGGCACCGGCGCCGCAGCTCCGGGCGAACGGGAGCGAAGCCGAGCCGGACGCCGAGAACGCCCTCGCCGCGCTGCTCGCGGCCCGCGGCCTCCGCTAGACGCGATCCGCCGGCGGTGCCGGCGCGGCGGCAGGTTCCGGCTCGGCGCTCGGCTTCGAGCGGCGCCCGGCGGCAGACCGGCGTTCCGGATCACGGCGCAGCACGAGGATGTGCTGGTGGGCGATGTTCGGCACGAACGTGCTCGGATAGCCGTACGGCCGGAGCCGCGTCCCCGCCTGGTACCAGATGACGTCGCCCTTGGGAACGAGCCCCACGTCGGCCGCCCGCGCGGCGAGGTCGGCCCCGGTGAAGACGTACCGGCCGTCCTGGTAGGCGTCGCGGACGATGAGCGCGGCGTACCGGCCCGGGACGAGGACGCGGCGGAGCTCGGCCAGGATCTCGGTCATCGCGTCGAGGAATGCCGGGTAATCCCGGGCGTTCGCGAGATCGGCCGGATCGTCGGTGACCATCGCGTAATCCGTCCGCCGGTTCGCGAAGGCCTCGCTCAGGGCTCCGCCCGACATCGTCATCGGCAGCTGGACGTTGTACGGCGGGTCGGTGGCGACGAAGTCGATGCTCGCGTCGGGCAGCTCGGAGAGGAGCCGGCGGGCGTCACCCACACGCAGCTCGCAACCGCCCGGCTCGAAGCCGCGCGGTCCGCCGGGGTCCTGGGCGCCCAGGTCGGCGAGGGCCGGTCCGCGACCGCCGCGTTCCGCGACCAGGCTCGCAACGACCTCCGCGTAGACCGCCGCCCAGCGCCCCGCGAGCTCGAGCCCGAGCGCCCGCCGCGGTCCTCGCGCGATCGCCGCACCGAGGAGCGTCCCGCCGACGCCGGCGAACGGGTCGAGCACGAGCTCGCCGGTCCGGCTGAAGAACTCGATGAGCCGCGCCATGAGCCGGGGCGGCTTGTTCGCCCCGTGGGCGCGTCGGAGCGCGTGGCCGAGCTCCGACGGGTAGGCCGTCGTCCAGACGGATTTCGTGAAGTAGAGCCACTCCTCGCCACTGAGCTCGTTCAGCTGGTTCCGGGGATGCGGGGCTCGCCGAGCGTCGACCACCCCCGCAGCCTACGCGACCGGGGCGCCGCCCGGGCCGGCGGCTCCGCGCCAACGGCCCGCATGCGGGCCGGCAGTCGGTGCGCCCGGGCCACGGAACTCTTCCGCCACCCGATCCGCTCGCCGATCGGGTGACCCGCCGTGTGGCACGATGGCGGGCATGGCGGCGGCACTGCGCAGCGAACGCTTCGTGGGACGGGAGCGCGAGATCGCCCGCATCGCGCTCGCGCTCGAGGCCGCGGCCGACGGCCAGAGCCGGCGGATCCTCCTCTCCGGGCCGGGCGGCACGGGCGTCACGCGGCTCGTCGACGAGAGCGTCCGCCGGGTGGGGCGGCTGGCCGAGCCGTTCGCGATCCTGCGCTGGCGGGCCGTCGCCGGCCGGACCCGCGAGCCGTACGCCCCCGCGATCGAGGGCCTCCGCCCGTACCTCGAGAGCCTCGACGAGGCCGAGCGCCTGCGCGTCGCCGGTCCGAGCGCGGATGCCCTCGCGACGATCCTGCCCGGGGTGGCGGGGAGCTCCGCGGACGGCGCCGACCGGCCGCTGCGCGTCGGTCCCGATCGCCGGGCGGCGTGGTTGGCCGAGGCGGTCCTCGGCATGCTCGAGCGCGCGAGCGAGCGCCGGCCGGTCCTCCTCGCGCTCGAGGACCTCCACCTCGCCGATGCGGCGACCCGGGCCCTCGCGGTCTTCCTCGCCCGCGTGTCCCGGCCGGCCCGGGTCTGCATCCTCGCGACCTACGGCACCGACCGCCTCGTCCGCGGCGACCCGCTCCTCGCCGACATCGCGGCGATCGCCGACGGTGCCGATCCGCCGGATCGGCTGGAGCTCGGCCCGCTCTCCCGCGACGAGCTCGCGGATCTCGTCACCGGGATCGAGGGCGAGCGACCCACCGCATCGCTCCTCCTGCTGGCGGCCGAGCGCTCCGGGGGCAACCCGCTCCTCGCCGAAGAGGTCCTCGCGGCCCGTCGCGAGCTGTCGGGCGTCTCGCTGGGGTCGTCGCTCGACGAGCTCGTTGCCGCCCGGCTGGCGGTTCGGGGGCCGGAGTGCCGTCGCTCGCTGCGGCTGCTCGCGCTCGCCGAGGAACCGCTGCCGCGGGAGGATCTCCAGCGGGTCGCGGGGGCCTTTGAAGTCGACGCCGACGGGCTCCCGCCACGTTCGACCGGCCGGCCGCGACGGGCCGCGGGCGGCCTCGACCCGGATCTCCGGGCCGGCGTCGACGAGGCGATCGAGGCGGGGTTCGTCGTGGAGCACCCCGGTGGGACGGTCGAGATCCGGCACGAGCTCGTGGCCCGGGCGATCGCGGCCGATCTCCTCCCGGCCACCCGCCGTCGGTTCCATGTCGCCTTCGCCGCCGCCTTCACCGCGCGACCGGCGGCCCGGGCGCGGAACTGGCTCGCGGCCCACGAAACGGCCCCGGCAAGGGACGCCCTCCTCGAGGCGGCGGCGATCGCGGCCGGGCTCGGTGCCGCGGCCGATCAGCTCGCGCTCCTCGAGCACGCCATGGAGCTCGGGGCGGCCGAGGTCGGCGATCGAGCCGTGGCCGGGCTCCTCCTGCTCGAGACCGCCGACGTCGCGCTCGCCGCCGGGCGATCGGACCGGGCGCTGGCGTACCTCGAGTCGGCCGCGGCGCGGTTCGGCCAGCGCGAGGACCGCGCGCTCCTCGCCGGCCTCCATGAGCGGCTCGGCAGGGTGGCCCGGAGCCTCGGCGATCACGATCGGGCGCTGGCCGAGCACCGCCGCGCCGCGACGCTCGCCCCGGCGGGTCCGAGCGAGCTCCGGGCCAGGGTCCTCGGCTCGCTCGCGCAGACCCTGATGCTGCTCGGCCGCTTCGCCGAGGCGGAGACGATCGCCCGCCAGGCGATCGACGTCGCCCGGGCGGTGGACGGCGGCGCGCGGGCCGCGGAGGGCCATGCGACCTGCACGCTCGGGATCGCGCGGGCCTGGAGCGCCGCGCCGGCCGAGGCGATCGTCCTCCTGGAGGAGGCGCGCGCGATCGCGGCCGAGGTGGGCGACGCGGACGACTGGTTCCGCGCGACGCTCAACCTGACGACCGCCCTGACGCTCCTCCACCGCGGCGACGAGGCGATCGCCGTGACCATGGCGGCGATCGACCGGGCGCGCCGCGACGGCGTCGAGGCGGTCTACGGCAACGCACTCCGGGGCAACGTCGCGGAGGCCCTGTTCCTGACGGGACGCTGGGACGAGGCGCGCGAAGCGATCCGGAAGGCGCTCGAATGGAGTCCGGCGGCGGACGCCTTCGCCGATGCGGCCGTGACGTCGGCGATGCTCGAGGTCGAGTCGGCTTCCGGAGAACGGGCGGCGCGGCTGCTCGGTCGCCGCCTCCTCGAGCTCCGAAACGCCCCGGATCCGCAGTCGGTCGTGCCCGCGAGCCGGGCGGCGGCATCGTTCGCGCTGTGGCGCGGCGACCTCGGCGACGCCGGGCGCGCCGCGGACCTCGGCTGGTCGATGGTCCGGGACTCCGAGGATTGGGTCCTCGCCGCGCGGATGGCCGCGACCTACCTCGAGGTCCAGGCGGCGATGGTCGCCGACGCCCACGAGCGGCGAGCCCTCCCCGAGCTCGCCGCGGCCCGCGAGCGCGCGCAGCGAACGCTCGCCGAAGCCGAGCGGATCCTCAGCTCGAGCGGCGTCCCCACCGACGCGTCGAGCCGCGGCGAGGCCGAGGCGCAGCTGGCGACCGCCCGCGCCTACGCCGCCCGGATCGACGGCCGCGACGCCGCCGTCCTGTGGGACTCGATCGCCCGCTCGTGGGAGGCGGTTGGCGACCCATACCAGGTCGCCCGAGCCCGCTGGCGCCAGGCCGAGGCATCACTGCCCGCGCGTGATGCCCGGGAGGGCCGAGCAGCGGCGCGGGGTCCGCTCGTCGAGGCCGTGCGCATCGCCCGCGAGCTCGGGGCCGCGCCGCTCCTCCGGCAGCTCGAGGAGCTGGCGCGGCGGGCCCTCATCCCGCTCCCGGCGCCGCCGGAGGCGGAGGGTGCCGCCAGCGCGGATGCGGTCGCGGACGGGGACGCTGACGCCTCGAGGCAGGCCGGGGCACACCTCGTGGCTGCCGGCCCCGGCACCGGTGGTCCGGCCCCGGCGTCGTCGAACGGGCACGACGTCGCCACGGACCGCCCGGACGGTCCGACCCCCGCGCTGTCGGCGGCGGTCCCCATGGGCCGCATCGCGGAGGCCTTCGTCGGGCCGCCTCGCGAGCGACCGGACGCGGCGTTCGGGCTCTCGAACCGGGAGCGCGAGGTCCTCGGCCTCATCGTCCAGGGCCGGACGAACCGCGAGATCGGGGAGCGCCTCTTCATCAGCCAGAAGACGGTCGGCGTCCACGTCGGGAACATCCTCTCGAAGCTCGGCGTGTCCGGCCGCGTCGAGGCGGCGATGGTCGCGGTCCGGCTGGAGCTCGTCGCGACCCGGGGCTGAGACCAAGGGGCCCGGCGCGCAGCGCGGGCGCAAACAGAAAACGAGACCCGGAGGAGGATCCGGGTCTCGTCTTCGATCTGACCGTCCGGCAGGAGGGTGCCGGATCAGGTGCGAGGTGAGGGCGCTGGGGTTACCAGCGCTTCATCGCGGCCTCGACGAGCGCGATGGCCGCGAGGGGGGAGACGGCCAGGACGAGCTGCCACGCTCGCTGGAGTCGCTGCTTCATGGAGGGCACTCCTGGGGGCCTGAGGATGATTCCGACCCGGTTGTCCACCGGGGAACCCATCCTGAGAACCTCGGGGCATGCCCTCAATCCGGCCAAAGTACTGGGTGGGGGGAGGACCATCGGCTGGATGCGACCGTCCCGGTCCGCACCGCAGTCCATCCGACGGCCCCGTCCCGGCCCCCACTTCGACGCCACGGACGGTAGCGGGAGGCGCTTAGCTGCGAGTTATGTGGTGCCGGCGGGCACCGAATCGGGCCGTCCGAGGCACCCCGCGGCCCCATCGGCACCCGCGGTACCCTGCCGGCCATGAACCTCCAGCTCTGCTACACGGACGCCTACGCCCGCGACGTCGAGGCCCGGGTCGTGGCCGTCGAGGCCGCGGAGGCCCCGCTCGTCGTCCTCGACTCGACCGTCTTCTATCCGGGCGGCGGCGGCCAGCCGGCGGACCGCGGCGTGCTCCTGCGAGCCGAGGATGGCCGGGCGTGGACCGTGGCGCGGGCCCTGAAGTCGGCAGGCGAGATCCTCCACGAGCTCGAGGCCGGCGTCGAGCCACCCCGGATCGGCGACCGGCTTCGCGTCGACCTCGACTGGGCCCGCCGCCATGCCCTGATGCGGACCCACACCGCCCTCCACGCCCTCTGCGGCGTCGTGTGGCGTGACTACGGCGCACTCGTCACCGGCGGCAACATGGAGCCGGGCGCGGGGCGGATGGACTTCGAGTTCGAACGGATGAGCGGCGATCTCGTCGACGCGATCGAGGCGAGCGTGAACGCCGAGCTGGCGAGCGCCCGTCCCGTTCGCGTCGCCGTCCTGCCCAGGGCGGAGGCCTTCGCGATCCCGGACCTGATCCGGACGAAGGTCAACCTTCTGCCGCCCGGAATCGAGGAGATTCGGACGATCGAGATCGTGGGCCTCGATCTCCAGGCCGACGGGGGAACGCACGTCTCGAACACCGCCGAGGTCGGCGCGATCCGCGTCACCGGCTACGAGTCGAAGGGCCGGATCAACAAGCGGATCCGGATCGCGCTCGACGGGGCTGGCGCGCAGCCGGCGTGACGGCGTGACGGCGTGACCGGGCCGACAGCCTCGAGCCCGGAGCCGCCGGGGGACGCCGACGGCTCGATCTGGCGCGATGGCGCCTTCGTCCGGCTGTGGGCGGCCGCGTCGATCTCGTACGTCGGGTCGTTCATCACGCGCACGGCCCTGCCGCTCGCTGCGATCTACGTGCTCGGGGCCGGCGCGATCGAGATCTCCGCCCTGCGGAGCCTGGAGCTCGCGGGCTGGCTGCTCGTCGGCCTCGTGGCGGGCGCGTGGGTCGACCGGCTGCGCCGGCGGCCGGTGATGATCGCGGCCGACCTCGGCCGTGCCGCGCTCCTCGCCTCGATCCCGATTGCCGCGATCGCCGGCGTCCTCAGCCTCGCCCACCTCATCGTCGTGGCCTTCCTCGCGGCCACCCTGTCGACCTTCTTCAACTCCGCCAGCAAGGCCTACCTCCCGACGATCGTCAGCCGGTCCCGACTCATCGCCGCGAACAGCGCCATGTCGGCGAGCTCGTCGGCCGCCGAGTTCACCGGCTTCGCGCTGAGCGGATTCCTGATCCAGATCCTCACGGCCCCGATCGCCATCGCCCTCGACGCCCTCTCGTTCGTCGCCTCGGCGCTGTTCCTCGGCTCGATCCGGCGTTCCGAGCCGCCCCGCCCGGCGGTGGCCGACCGGGAACCGGTGCTCCACGAGATCCGCGAGGGCATCCGCGTCGTCATCCGGACGCCGATCCTTCGCTCGCTCGCCGCGGCCCATGCCGCCAATCACGTCCTGTGGGGCGTCTTCGGGGCGACCTACCTCCTCTTCGCGACGCAGGAGCTGGGCCTGGGCCCCGCGGCGATCGGCGTCATCGCCGCGCTCGGCGGGATCGGCTCGCTGGCCGGCGCGTCGGTCGCCGGCCGCCTCGTCCGGCGCTTCGGCGTCGGCCGGACGATGTCCGTCGCGGTGATCGTCATGTCCATCGGCGACGCGCTGATCCCGCTCGCCCCCTCGGGCGCCGTCCTCGTCGGCGCGGCCTTCCTCATCGGCCAGCAGTTGATCGGGGACTCCGCGGGCACGGTCTACGAGGTCGTGGAGCGGTCGGTCACCCAGTCGATCGTGGACGGCCGGATCCTCGGCCGGGTCAACGCGACGATCGAGTTCGTCACGACGTTCCTGGCCCTCGTCGGTTCGATCCTCGGCGGGGTCGTGGCCGAGCTGCTCGGGCTGCGCGTGGCCCTGGTCGTCGGCGTGCTCGGCGGCGCGACGGCGATCCTGTTCGTCTGGCTCTCGCCCGTCCGCTCGATGCGGACGATTCCGGGCGACGGGGCGATCGTGGACCCCCGCGCCGAGGACCTGCCGGCGACCGAATGAGTACGATCGCGACCGGCCCGCGCGGCGACCCAGCCGGAGCGGTGACCCGGAGCGCGACTGGAGGGCGCATGACCCGGACCGTCTTTGCCGGTGGATCGGTGTTCGACGGGAGCGGCGCCGAGCCACGGCGGGCCGACGTGACCGTCGAGGACGGGCGGATCGTGGACGTCGGGACGGGCCTCGACGGCGACGAGTCGATCGACGCCACGGGCCGGACGATCCTGCCGGGCCTCTTCGACTGCCATGTCCATGTCGTCCTCGGAACGATCGACACCTGGCAGATCGTCAACCAGCCGTTCTCGTATCGCTTCTTCCTCGCGGCCCGGCACCTCCGGGCGACGCTCGAGGCGGGCGTGACGTCGATCCGTGACGCCGGCGGCGCCGACCTCGGGATCAAGGAGGCGGTCGCCAACGGCGTGATCTCCGGTCCGCGGATGCAGGTCAGCCTGACGATGCTCAGCCAGACCGGTGGGCACGGCGACGACTGGCACATCTCGGGGGCCGAGATCCCCCTCCTGCCGAGCTATCCGGGCATGCCGTCCGGTCTCGTGGACGGGCCGGACGAGATGCGTCGCAAGGTGCGTGAGCTCCGTCGCGCGGGCGCCGACGTCGTCAAGGTCGCCACCTCGGGCGGGGTCGTGTCGCCGCGCGACGACCCGCGCCACGCCCACTTCCGGCCCGCCGAGCTGGATGTCCTCGTCGAGGAGGCGACCGCGGCCGGGATGTTCGTCATGGCCCACGCCCAGGCGGCCGACGGGATCAAGAACGCGGTCCGAGCCGGCATCCGCTCGATCGAGCACGGGATCTTCCTCGACGACGAGGGAATCGAGCTCATGCTGGCGCACGGGACGTGGCTCGTGCCGACGCTCGTCGCCCCGCTCGGTGTCATCGAGGCGGCGGAGGCCGGCGCTCCGATCCCGGCGAACGTGCTCGACAAGGCACGCTCGGTCGTCGAGCGCCACCGCGACGCTGTCCGGGCGGCGATCGGCGCGGGCGTCCGGATCGCGATGGGCACCGACTCGGGGGTGACGCCGCACGGTCGGAACCTTCGTGAGCTCTCGCGCATGGCGGAGCTCGGGATGCGGCCGGCAGCGGTCCTCGAGGCGGCCACGCGGAGCGCCGCCCAGCTGCTCGGGGTCGCCGACGAGCGAGGGACCCTCGAACCCGGCAAGGTCGCGGACCTCCTGCTCGTCGATGGCGATCCCTTCGCCTTCGACACGCTGGCGGACCGGATCGACTCGGTCTGGCTCGCCGGCCGCAGGGCCGCCTGACGCTCGTGCTCCGCACGCACCATACACAGCCGTGACGTGGCGCGCGACACCGTGCTCCACGCCCGCGCCCGCCCGGCGTACGCTGACGGCGGAGGTGCTCACGTGCCCGACATCGGCGTGCGTTTCATCGACGACCTGACCGCCGAGGCCAGGCCCCCCGCCCGGGGGATCCACAGCCAGACGCTCTACGACGGCGCCGACGTCCGTCTCGTCCTCTTCGGATTCGCAGCCGGGGAGGAGCTGTCCGAGCACACCGCGGCGCGACCGGCGATCGTCCACGTCCTCGACGGGAGCGGCCGGGCGGTCGTCGGCGGGGAGGCGCACGAGATCGGCCCCGGATCCTGGTTCCGGATGCCGGCCGGGACGGCGCACTCGATCCACGCCACGTCCCCGCTCACGATGGCCCTCTACCTCCTGCCGGGCGCCTGACGTCCGGCGGGCAGCTCGTCAGTCGAGCTCGAGCTGGAGCTCCGTGACGAAGTCGGCAGCGCGTTCCACGAGGTAGGCCGGCGGGACGCGGAGCTCGGGCTCGGCGCCGAACTGGAGGTAGAGGATTCGGAGCCGGCCGGTCGCGCGGTGCCCGGCAGCGACGACCCATCGCTCGAGGGCTGCCTGCGCGGACCCGAGGCCCTCGTACGGGCCACGGTGGATGAGCGCCGCGACCCGGCAGGCGGGCAGCTCGCGACAGTCGATCCGGTCCGTCGGCCGGAGGCGGGCCGTCAACGGCACGAAGACCTCGATCCGCTCCGGCGTGGCGACGCCCCTCGACGGGTGGACGAGGGCCCCGGGCGGCCGCGACGCGCGGAGTCCGCGGTCGCGGACCAGCGCCTCGACCTCGTAGAAGGCGTCGCCCATGTCCGGCTGGTCCTCGTCCAGCTCGAGCGTGGCGACGAGCTCGCGAGGCACCGGCTGGACGACGACGTCGACGCCCTCGGCCGTGCCGTCGGCGCCGGCCACGGTGATGTCGAGGGCCCGGAGCCGCCGTTCGATCTCCCGTCGTTCGAGCTCGAGGGCGTCCCGCCGCCGCCGGAGGACGGGCCGAAGATCGGAACCGCCGGCCACGAGGGCCGTCACCTCGGCGAGCGGGACGCCGAGATCGCGGAGGGCAAGGATCCGCCGAAGCTCGGGCAGCTGGGCCGGCGAGTAGGAGCGGTAGCCGGTCGCCCGGTCGATCCACGCGGGCCGGAACAGGCCGAGCGCGTCCCAGGCCCGGAGCGTCTTCCGCTCGCCCGTCCCGGCGATGAGGATCGGCATCCGCCGGACCGGCGGCGGGTTGAGGGCGGCCAGCCGCCCGGTCATGAGCGGCAGGGCCTCGCCGAGCGCGTCGATCCGGCGGCCCATCGTCCCGAACTCGTAGCCGTACTCGTCGTAGTCGCGCCGCTTCCACCCCGCCCCGACCCCCAGGATCACCCGGCCGCCGCTCACGTGATCGACCGTCCGGGCGATGTCG